>NZ_JBEYVP010000047.1:0-80447 GCF_040644035.1 Streptomyces sp. NPDC047042
CCTCGTTGCCCTCGAAGTACGACACGACCCGGCCCTTGGGCTGCACCCCGAGCGCCTGGGTGAGCCGGCGCAGTCGCCGGGTGTCCTCGGCCGCGGCCAGGCAGCGTGCTCGGAAAGCCGGGCCGAGAAGCCCGGGCTGCAGGCTCAGACGGCGGAGTCGGGAACCCGCGCCGGGCCGCCCGCCCTGGAACGCGGGAGCGAGAAACCGCGCCGGGCCGCCCGCCCTGGAACGCGGGAGCGAGAAACCGCGCCGGGCCGCCCGCCCAGGAACACGGAAGCCAAAAGCCGCACCGGGGCCACACGCCCAGCCACACGGGAGCCAAAAGCCGCACCAGGGCCACACGCCCAGGAACGCGGAGCCAGAAGCCACTCCGAGCCGCCCGCCCAGCCACACAGAAGCCAAAAGCCGCACCGAGCCGCACGCCCAGGAACGCGGGGGCGGGAGGCCGCGTCGGGCGGTCGACTCGGTGGCGGCCCGCGTCGGGTGGGGCGGTGGGCCGTGCGGCCGAGGAGGGTCGGCAACTTCGGCCTGGCCGGAGGCGTCCCCGGCGCCTCGGGCGGGGCGGCGGGACTGCGGGGCGGCACCGCGAGGAGCCCGGCAGCTCTGCCCCGCCGGAGGCACCTCACCTGCCCGTCAGGGAAAGCGCGCCCGCAGGGACGCGCCCGACCTGACCTGCCCTGCCCTGCCCTCGGAGAGCGAACTCAGCCGAGCCGTACGCTCGCCAACTGGCGTGACTGGGCGACCAGTCGGTCTGCGCTGTCCCAGACCTCGGCGTCCTCCTCCAGGAAGCCGCCGGCCAGGTTGCGGGTCGTGATCGAGACGCGCAGCGGGCCCGGCGCCGGGCGGCAGCGCACATGCACGGTCAGTTCGACCGTCGGGACCCAGCCGGACATGCCGATCTCGAAGGCGGTCGGCGGCAGCGCGTCGACGGCCAGGAGCAGCGAGAGCGGGTCGGCGTCGCGGCCGTCCGCGAGCCCGAACCAGGACCGCATCTCCCCCTTGCCGGAGGGCGCGCCGAGCGCCCAGCCGAGGGTCGCCGGGTCGAGCTTGAGCATCAGCCGGTCGGCGATGGCGGAGCCGGCCGCACCCGGGTCGGGGGCGTCCTGCGGCCCGAAGCACTGGTCCATGGGCGGGAACACCGGCGGCTCGGCGCTCGTGCGGACGTCGTCGGGAAGGGCGTCCAGGTCGCCGTAGGAGGCGAGGACGCGGATCCGCTCGATCTCCTGGCCCTCGTCGTCGTACTGGAAGAGGGAGGCCGTGCCGGTCGACAGCGAGCGTCCGGTGCGGACCACCTCCGTGCGGATCACGGCCGGGCCCGGCCGGGACGCGGTGAGGTAGTGCGCGGTGACGCTGAACGGGTCGCCGTGCGGCAGGGCGTCGGCGAGGGCGCGGCCCAGTATCGCCAGCAGATAACCGCCGTTGACGGCGTTGAGGATGGTCCAGCCGGCGGAGAGTTCGGTGTCGTAGACACCGGGCGCACGCCGGGTGACGGCGGTGTCGCGGTCGAACTCGCTGTCGCCGATGCTCGCTCGCACGGCCTGGACGGAAGCTGCTTCTGGCATACGTGAAAGGTACAGCAGAACCATACTAAGCGGTAGCTTTTTTCGCTCACCTGTCTTCGCCGACCTCCGGCGCTCGGTAAGTGCCCGGAATGTCTTGGGTAAGGGTTCGCCCGCCACCGTGACCTCCCGCGCCCGCGCCGCCTCCTCCCAGACATGAGCCTCACCGGTACGCCGTTCCTCGTCACGACGATCGCGCTCGCCGCCGTCGCCGTACTGCTGCCCCTCGCCCTCTGGTCCCGGGTGCGGGGGCCCGCGCTCGTGCGCGGTGCCGCCAGGCTGCTGATGGTGCTGTTCGCCCAGGCCACCGCGATCACCCTGGTCTTCCTGGTGGTGAACAACGCCAACAACCTGTACGACAACTGGGGCGACCTCCTCGGGACGGGCGACCACGTCCAGGCCGCCGCCGACCTCGGCCCCGACGGCACCGGCGGTATCTCGCTGCGCAGCCTGCCCAAGGTGAGGCAGACATTCCACCAGGCGAACGGACCCGGCATGCACGCGGCCGGCGGAGTCGAGGTCACCGAACTCAGGGGCCGCGTCTCGGGCGTCGACGCCGAGGTCTATGTCTGGCTGCCGCCGCAGTACCACGAGGCCGCCTACCGGCACCGGACGTTCCCTGTCGTCGAGCTGCTGCCGGGCTACCCCGGCTCCCCGAAGGCCTGGTTCGGCTCCCTGCACGCGCCCGCGCAACTGCTGCCGTTGATGAGGAGCGGCCAGATCACGCCCTTCATCCTGGTGGCGCCGCGCACGACGCTCATCGCCGACGCGGACACCGGCTGCGCCAACATCCCGGGCCGGGTCAACGCGGACAGCTGGCTCAGTGTCGACGTACCGAAAATGGTCACGGACAACTTCCGTGCCGAGAGCGGGCCGGGCGGCTGGGCCGTGGCCGGGTACTCGGCCGGGGCGCACTGCGCGACGAAGCTCGCCGTGGCGCACCCCGACCGCTACCACGCCGCCGTCTCCATGTCCGGCTACAACGACCCCATGGGCGAACCCGTCTCGCTGGCCGCGCAGGACCCGCGGCTGCGGGCCGCGAACAACCCGTACCTGATCCTCGGGCACGACCCGGTCCCGCCCGCCGTCGCGCTCTACTTCTCCGGTGAGTCCGGCGACGGCTACGAGGCCGGTCTGGCCCTGCGGAAGGAGGCGAAGCCGCCGACCAGGGTGGACGTGGTGTGGCTGCCGCGCAGCGCCGGCGGCCACAACATGGCGCTGTGGCGGCCCCAGATCACCACGGTGTTCCGCTGGCTGACCCAGCAGTTCGACGCGAGCGGCCGGAATGCGGGCGGCGCCACGGGCGGGTTCACCGGCCGGACTCTTCCTCCTGAGCCGTCGACCGCCGGTTCCACGCACGCGGCGCTCGCCAGTGGAACCGCATCGCGAGCAGCCGCAGTGCGAAGGCCGTGACGGCCGCCAGCCCGCTGGTGACCGGGTTGAGCGCGTCGTAGCGGATGCACAGGACGACCAGCGCGGAGCCGACGATCGCCGGGACCGCGTACAGGTCACGGTCCCAACGCAGCAGCGAGGGAACCTCGTTGGCGAGTACGTCACGCAGCACTCCGCCGCCCACGGCGGTCGCGAGACCGAGGGCGGCGGAGGCGGTGAGGCCCAGGCCGTAGTCGTACGCCTTCACCGTGCCCGTGACACAGAACAGCCCGAGCCCCGCCGCGTCGAACACGTTCACGCCCGCCTGGATGCGCTCCACCTCCGGGTGGAGGAAGAAGACGAGCAGCGCGGCGAGCAGCGGAGTCAGGAAGTAGCCGAGATCCGTGAAGGCGGCCGGCGGCACCGCCCCGATGACCACGTCCCGCAGCAGTCCGCCGCCCAGCGCGGTGACCTCGGCGAGCACGGCGATGCCGAAGACGTCGAAGTTCTTCCGGACGGCGAGCAGGGCGCCGGAGATCGCGAAGACGAAGATGCCGACGAGGTCGAGGGTGTGCTGGACGGAGGGGCTGAAGAGCTGCTGGATCACCACCTCCGTATTCTCACCGGCGAGGGTTTACAGGGTGGGCTTGCCGGTCGTGAAGAGCCAGGTCCGGAAGAGATCGTCGAGCTGCTGCCCGCTGATCCTCTCCGCGAGCCGGACGAAGTCGTCCGTGTCGGCGTTCCCGTACCGGTGGAGCTTCGTCCAGGTGGGCAGGAGCTTGAAGAAGGCCGGGTCGCCGATGCGTTCGCGGAGCATCTGCAGGGTCATCGCGCCGCGCTGGTAGACGGCCGAGGCGAACATGGTGTCGCGTTGCGGGTCGCCGACGACGATCTGCCAGAAGGCGCTGTTAGCGGGGCGGGAGTTGTACCCGGCGAGGAAGGAGTCGTGCGCGGAGCGGGTGCCCTTGTACCCGGCCCACAGCCACTGGGAGTAGGTGGCGAAGCCCTCGTTGAGCCAGATGTCCTTCCAGTGGTCGACCGACACGGAGTCGCCGAACCACTGGTGGGCCAGCTCGTGCACGATGGTCGTCTCGTTGCGGACGGCCGAGTAGACCGGCTTGGTCTGCGTCTCCAGCGAGAACCCGGCCGCCGGCATGTCGTCGACGATCGCGCCGGTCTCCTCGAACGGGTACGGCCCGAAGACCTTCGACCAGTAGTCCGTGGCCTCGGCCGTCACCGCGTACACATCGACGTTGTTGCTGTTGGCCAGCACCGGGTCGATCGCGACGTAGATCGGCGTCCCGCCGGGCGTGACGCCCGTCTTCACATCGAACTTCCCGATGGTCGCGGTGGCGAGATAGGTCGCCATCTGCTTCTTCTCACGCCAGTGGGTGTACGTCGAGCCGCCCTTGTCGTACGTCGAGACCAGCCGGCCGTTGGAGACGGCGGTCAGCCCCTTCGGCGCCTTGATCCGGATGTCGAAGGCGGCCTTGTCGCCGGGGTGGTCGCTGGACGGGAACCAGGTGGAGGCGGCGTTGGGTTCACAGGCGACGAAGACTCCGTCGGGGGTCTTCATCCACCCGTAGCTGGAGCCGAAGACGATGGGCCCACCGAGCGGCTCGGGCACCCCGCCATAGGTGACGGCGACCTCGAACTCCCGCCCCTTGGCCAGGAATCCGCGGGGCGTGACGCGTATCTCGTCGCCGTCGCGCGCGAACTGGGCGCGTCTGCCGTTCACTTCGACCCGGGTGACCTCCAGCTTCTGCAGGTCCAGATCGAAGGACGAGAGGTTCTGGGTGGCCCGGGCGGTGATGGTCGTACGGCCGTCGAGGCGGTCGGTGTCCGGGTTGTAGGCGAGGTCAAGGGTGTAATGGCGGGCGTCGAAGCCGCCGTTGCCGAGCTGGGGGAAGTAGGAGTCGCCGATGCCGTCGGCCCCGGGGGCCGGATGGGAGGAGGCGGCGATGACAAGGAAGGAGGCCGCCGCGGTGGCGACGGCCCCTAAACGTGCCGAACGGGAGAGGGTCATGAGTCGTCCCTTTCGAGCGTGCACCGGTCTGATACGACGGACACGGACGACTCTGCGCTCTCCCGTTCAGGCATGCGCATGACTTTGCCAACTTGTCATGCCCTACTTGTCCGTTGACTCCTGCGGGTCTGACTCCTGCGGGTCCGTGGTGGCTTGTCGCGCCCCCGCGGCGGTAGCCGCAGATTCAGCACTGTCCCGCGCCCCTGGGTGGGTCTCCGCCGCCGGGGTTACCAGTTCCACGGCCTCCCTCGCCGCCGACAGCAGCACGGTGTCCTGCGGGGCCTGGTCCTCGGCGTTCTCCGGGTGGTGGCAGGCGACCTGCTGACCGGGCTTCAGCTCCAGGAGCGGCGGCTCGGTCGTCTTGCAGATCTCGGTCGCCTTCCAGCACCGGGTGTGGAAGCGGCAGCCGCTCGGCGGTGCGATCGGCGAGGGGACATCGCCCTTGAGCAGGATGCGCTCGCTCTTGGCGCCCCGGCGCTTGGGGTCGGGAACCGGCACCGCCGACATCAGGGCCTTGGTGTACGGGTGCATCGGCGCCTCGTACAGGGACGACCGGTCGGAGAGCTCGACGATCTTGCCGAGGTACATCACCGCGATCCGGTCCGAGACATGGCGAACGACGGACAGGTCGTGCGCGATGATCACGTAGGTCAGGCCGAGTTCCTGCTGGAGGTCGTCCATCAGGTTCACGACCTGCGCCTGGATCGACACGTCCAGCGCGGAGACCGGCTCGTCCGCGACGACCAGCTTCGGCTTCAGGGCGAGCGCGCGGGCGATGCCGATGCGCTGGCGCTGACCGCCGGAGAACTCGTGCGGGTAGCGGTTGAAGTGCTCCGGGCTCAGACCCACCAGCTCCAGGAGGCGCTGGACCTCCTTCTTCACCCCTCCCTCGGGTTCCACGCCCTGGAGCCGGAAGGGCGCCGAGACGATCGAGCCGATGGTGTGGCGGGGGTTCAGGGAGCCGTACGGGTCCTGGAAGATCATCTGGATGTCCCGCCGCAGCGGACGCATCCCGGCCGCGTTCAGCCGTGTGATGTCCTGGCCCTCGAAGTGGATCGAGCCGCCCGTCGGTTCCTGGAGCCGGGTGATGACCCGGCCCATGGTCGACTTGCCGCAGCCCGACTCGCCGACCACGCCGAGGGTCTCGCCCTTGCGCACCTCGAAGTCGATGCCGTCGACGGCCTTCACCGCGGCGACCTGACGCTGCAGGATCCCCTTCTTGATGGGGAAGTGCTTGACCAGGCCCTCGACCTTGAGCAGCACCTCGCGCTCGTCGGCGGAGGAGGCCGCCACCTCGGGTTTCTTCGTCTCACTCACAGCTTCGGCGCAATCTCTTCGGTCCAGATCCGCGTACGGTCCTCCGGCGAGAGGTGGCAGGCGGAGAAGTGCCCGCCGGCGACCTGCTGCAGCTCCGGACGCACGGTACGGGTGACATCGCCCTTGGGGATGTCCGCGTACGGGCAGCGCGGATGGAAGGCGCAGCCCGAGGGGACGTTGATGAGGCTCGGCGGCTGGCCCTTGACCGGGATGAGCCGGTCGGAGGTCTCCCGGTCGATACGCGGCATGGAGCCGAGCAGACCCCAGGTGTACGGGTGCTGCGGCTGCTCGAAGATCTCACCGACCGGCCCCCGCTCCACGCACCGGCCGCCGTACATCACCAGAACGTCGTCGGCGATCTCGGCGACCACGCCGAGGTCGTGGGTGATGAGGACGACCGCGGAGCCGAACTCCTTCTGGAGATCGCGGATCAGGTCGAGGATCTGCGCCTGGACGGTGACGTCGAGAGCGGTGGTGGGCTCGTCCGCGATCAGCAGTTCGGGGTTGTTGACCAGCGCCATCGCGATCATCGCGCGCTGACGCATACCGCCGGAGAACTCGTGCGGATAGCCGTCGACACGCTTGCCGGGCTCGGGGATACCGACCCGGTCGAGCATCTCGATCGCCCGGGTGCGGGCGACCTTCTTGCTGACGTCGTGGTGGACGCGGTACGCCTCCACGATCTGGTTGCCGATCGTGTAGTACGGGTGCATCGCGGACAGCGGATCCTGGAAGATCATCGCCATCTCGCGGCCCCGCAGCTTGCGCACCTCGTCCGGGTCGGCGCCGACCAGTTCCTTGCCGTCGAGCCAGATCTCCCCGCTCATCCGCACGTTCTTACCGCGTGCGCCGAGCCGGTGCAGACCCATGATGGCCAGCGAGGTGACGGACTTGCCGGAGCCGGACTCGCCCACGATGGAGAGGGTCTTGCCCTTCTCCAGCTGGAAGCTGAGCCCGTCGACGGACTTGACGAGGCCGTCGTCGGTCGGGAAGTGCACCTTGAGGTCGCGGACTTCGAGGAAGGCGCTGGGCGCGTTCGAGGGCGAGGGCTCGCCCACCGCCGCGCCGGTCTTGGACAGTTCGGTCACGAGAGCCTCACCCGCGGGTCGGCGGCCGCGTAGAGCAGGTCCACCAGAAGATTTGCGACAACGACGAAGAGGGCGGCGAGCAGGGTGACGCCGAGGATCGGGGGCAGGTCGTTGTCCTTGATGCCCTGCACCGCGTACTCACCGACCCCGTGCAGTGAGAACACCGTCTCGGTGATCAGGGCGCCGCCGAGCAGCAGGCCCAGGTCCATGCCGAACACCGTGATGATCGGCGTCAGCGCGGCCCGCAGACCGTGCCGGACGACGACCTTGCGCTCCCGCAGGCCCTTGGCGCGGGCCGTACGGATGAAGTCCTCGTTCATCGTCTCCAGCATCCCCGAGCGGGTGAGCCGCGCGTAGATGGCGGAGTAGAGCAGGGCGAGCGAACACCATGCCGGGAACAGGGTGTTGGCCCACTGTGCCGGGTTCTCGGTGAACGGCACATAGGTGCGGCCGAAGATCGGCCACTGGTAGGTGAAGAGCAGCAGCGCCAGGTTGCCGGTGAAGAACATGGGCAGGGAGACACCCGCGAGGGCGACGCCCATGAAGGACCGGTCGAAGAACGAGCCGGGCTTCAAGGCCGAGATGACGCCGATGGCCACACCGGACACCAGCCACATCACGGCCGCGCCGGCGGCGAGCGAGATCGTCACCGGAAGGCGGGAGGTGAGCTGCGGCCAGACCTCGACATGGGTCTTGAAGGAGTAGCCGAAGCACGGCGCGTTGCACTGTGTCGTGGTGGGCCCCAGGTCATAGGTGGCACCGGACACGATCCCCTTGATGAAGTGCCAGTACTGGAGATAGAGGGGGTCGTCCAGACCGAGGTTGCTCTTGACCGCAGCGATGTCCGCCGCCGACGGGCTCTTCCCGATGTACTGCTGGGCCAGCTGGTCGGCGGTCTGGCCGGCGAGCCGTGGCAGCAGGAAGAAGATGGCGAAGGTCACCGCGGTGACGACCAGCAGCAGGATCACTGCCGCGAACGTCCGACGGAGGATGTACGAGATCACGGGGATCGGCCTGGTGCCCGCGGGCTGCGAAGCCCGCGGGCACCAATGCCTTCACCTGCCTTCCGGGGCTGCTACTTCTTCGTGGTGCCGATGTTGAGGTAGTCGTACTGACCGCTGAAGGCCGCCGTGGAGACCAGGTTGGTGAAGTTGGCCGGGCGGTACAGCAGGACCTTGAAGTAGGTCAGCGGGACGAGCGCCGCCGCGTCCATGGTCTTCTTGTCGATCTCGGCGTACATGCCCTCACGCGCGGCCTTGTCCTCGGTGCCGATCGCCTTCCCCAGCAGGTCGTTGACGCTCTTGTCGTCGAACTGCGAGAGGTTGGTGTTGCCCGAGGCACCGATGGCGGAGCCGTTCAGGATCTGCTGGAGGAAGCCGAAGCCGGCCGGCCAGTCGGCACCCCACTGCATCATCATCAGACCGACGTTGTTGTCCGCGTCCCACTTCGGGACACCCGCGTAGTCGGTGAAGTACTTGCCCGACGGGAACTGCTTCAGGCTGGCGTTGATGCCGGCCTTCTTCAGCGAGTTGATGATCGCGGTGGCCGCGTCGATCTCGGCCGGACGGTCGCTGCGCGCGGTGATGTTGGTGTTGATCGTGGTCTGGCCACAGGCCTTGAGAGCGTCCTTGGCCTTGGTCACGTCACCCTTGTTGCCGTCGGTGGCGTAGACGTCCGACTTCGCGTAGCCCGGGATGTCGGGCGGGAGGACGGTCGTGGCGATGTCACCGCGGATCGGGCCACCCTCGGCGGTCTGCACCGAGACCTTGTCGATCGCGTACTGCACGGCCTTGCGGCAGTCGACGTTGTCGAACGGCTTCAGCTTGGTGTTGATCGCCAGGTAGACGAGACGGCCACCGTAGGTGTTGTCGGTGCTGGCCTTCTTGTCGGCGTTGTTGATCACGTCGGCCTGGGTCGCGGCCTGGACACCGGTACCACCGAGGTCGATGGCGTTGCCCGCCATGACGTCCTGGTCGATGGTCTCCGGGTTGACCTTCAGGTTGACCACGATCTTGTCCGGGTACTGCTTGCGCAGCGGGTCGGTCGCGGGGTCCCAGTTCTTGTTGCGGACGAGGACGGCCGACTTGCCCTCGTCGTAGCTCTCGAACTGGTACGAGCCCGAGGACACGATGTTCTTGACGTAGTCGATGCCCTTGTCCTTGGACTGGGGCACCGGCGCCGTCTGCGGCTGCGCGGTCAGGTAGTCGAACTCCTGGAAGGCGCGGTTGAGCTTGAAGACGATCGTGGTGTCGTCCGGCGTCTGGATGGACGCCAGGCCCGCGGGGTTCTTGTCCTTGTAGGGACCCTTGTACTTGTCGCCGCCGTCGAGGAACTGCTGGAAGTAGTTCGGGCCGAGGGAGAGCACGTCACGCGCGAAGTTGGAGCGCTCGACGGCGTACTTGACGTCCTTCGAGGTGATCGGGGTGCCGTCCTGGTACTTCAGCCCCGAACGGAGCTTGTACGTCCAGGTCTTGCCGCCGTCGCTGGGGACACCGGCGCTCTCGGCGAGGTCCGGGACCAGCTCGTTGCCCTTCTGTCCCGGGCCGGGCTTGAAGGTCATCAGCGAGCGCGCGTACAGCCGGCTGAAGTTGAACATGTACCCGTAGTACGTGTTGCCGGGGTCGAAGGAGTCCGGGACGTCGGACAGCTCGTAGGTGACCGTGCCCCCCTTCTGGTCGGACACGTTGACGACGCCCGTGGTCGCTGCGTTGGCCCCAGCCGCCTTGGTACCGTCGTCCGTCTTGCCGTCATCGGCTTTGCTGCAGCCCGCGAGCACCAGGCTCGCAGATCCGATCGCCGCAACCGCGGCCAGCGCTGACCTTCGCATGATGGTCTGCTTCTCCTCCATTAGTGGAAACTTGCTGAACTCCCGACGCGACCGCATCAGCGGCTGCGCGGGTCGAGTGCGTCCCGGAGACCGTCGCCGAGCAGGTTGAACGCCAGAACGGTCACGAAGATGGCAAGACCGGGCACGATCATGAACTGCGGGTCGACCTGGTAGTAGGTGACCGCCTGGTTGAGCATGCCGCCCCAGGAAGCCTGCGGGGGCTGGATACCGACGCCGAGGAAGCTCAGTGAGGCCTCGAAGAGGATGTTGGTCGGGATGAGCAGCGTCGAGTAGACGATGATCGGGCCGACCAGGTTCGGCAGCAGCTCGCGGAAGAGGATGTACGGCCCCTTGGCGCCCATTCCGCGGGAGGCGTCCACGAACTCTCGCTCGCGCAGGGCCAGCGTCTGGCCGCGGACGATGCGCCCCAGGTAGGGCCAGTTGAAGAAGCCGATGACGAAGATCAGCACGGTGATGTGGAGCGGCAGCCCTTCCAGACCGAACGCGCCGCCCTGGAGCGTGGCGGAGATGGCGATGGCGAAGAGCAGGAGGGGGAAGGCGAGGAAGGTGTCCATCAGCCGACTGATGATCGTGTCGACCCGTCCGCCGTAGTACCCGGCGACCACACCGAGGACCGTGCCGATCACGTTGGACAGGATCGTGGCGCCGAACGCGACGACCAGCGAGACCCAGGAGCCCTCCAGGATGCGGGTGGCGATGTCACGCCCGAACTTCGGTTCGACACCGAGCGGGTGGTCCCAGCTCATGCCACCGAAGTCACCCTTGGGGAGGGAGGTGTTGGGGTCGATCAGGTCCTGGTTGAACGCGTTGGGATCGAGGCCGAACACGGCCTGGATGGGCCGCGAGAGGACCGCGAGCAGGACGAGCAGGATGACGATGACGCCGCCGGCGACCGCCACCTTGTCCTTCTTGAACCGGGTCCAGGCGATCTGTCCCAGGGAACGGCCCTCGATCTGCCCCTTACCGGCACCGGCGAGCACAGCCTCCGGCTGTGCCTCGGCTGCCGCTGCGGTGGTCTCGATCGGTGCGGTCACAGTGACCCGACCCCTCTCGCCGGTGGTGACCGGCCTACGCCTGCCGCTGTCTGCGGCTTGATTCACTTGCCTGCCGGGTTCGTGCCGCAGATGGTGCGGCCCGCCGACCCGGCTGTTCCTGTCGTGCTGACGATCATGCTGATTAGTCGACTAAACCATGCGTGTCGACTCACAGACACGGCCACCCCATCGTCTGACAGGCGAGTCTTCAGTGATTCGGCGATCACGTGAAAGACCTGTAGGCGAAAGTATGCGCAACCGTGATGCTCCCCTGTGGATTCCGTTATCCGAACACCGGGTAACGTCCCCCGAACGCGGGGCAGTTGGAACATAAGGTACATGCTATAGCGAAAGCGACTTTTCGTCGCTATCTACGCGCGGAGACCACGATCATGGATGGAGCCGTTCGTATGAGGAATCAGCCGCGTCGTCGGCCGGTCGGTCGGCGCCCGCCGGAGCGGCGGCGTCAGTAAGGTCGGAGTTGTGGGTATCCGTACCCGCCGGCCGCGGGCGCCTGTGCCGGAGCCGCGTGTGCCTCCCGGTCGTAGAACGGCCGGGCGTTCGCGCGCAGCCACATCACGACCGGGTCCTGCTCGTCCGACATCGCGACCGTCGACACCGGGAGCCCCTCCGGGACCGCTCCGATCGACTGCTGCATCATCGCCCGCACCGAGTCCACGGCCGGCGGCGACGTGTCGTACACGTCGAGGCCGATGGCGAGATACGGCGCTCCTAGCGCCGGCTGCACCCAGGCGCGGCGCAGGGTGCGGATCGCCGGGGTGCGGTGGGCGTTCTGACAGAGGAGGGCGTAGAACTGCGGGATCTCGATGCCGGGCTCGGCCAGCCGCAGCGGTCCCGCGGGCTGGCGTTCCAGGCCCGCCGCGATCCGGCGCAGGTCGAGCCAGGGGATGCCGACGCCGCCGCCCGGGGAGTGCGGGTTGAGCCACAGGCCGAACTGGTCGGGGTAGAGGGTGCGGGCCACGTCGAGGCCGTCGACCACCTCGTACGACCTGTTCCAGCCGCTGACCGACAGCTCCTGGGCGGAGGTCACGCAGGGCGCGTAGCCGTACCCGTCGACCTGCATGTTTCCGTACTGGGCGTCGGGGGAACCGGCCTGGCCGTGCCAGAGCAGCATCCAGATCTGGCCGGAGGACGGGGTCGCGAGAGCGCGCAGGAGCGCCTCGTAGGCGTCGTAACGCCCGGGCGTCACTTGGCGCAGCATGTGCTCGACCTGACCGGCCGCGGCCGTGCCCGACGCGCTCACCATTACCGCCCCTTCGTAACACCGAACGAGTTGTGCGTTTCCTAGCTTAAGCGGCGGGGCTGACAGAGGTTGTCTGCGAAGCCGCTGCAGAGCTCGGGACTTGCTGTGGTGGGGCGGCTGCGGGTCCATTGTGGCTGGTCGCGCAGTTCCCCGCGCCCTTGGGGGGGGTGCCCCTGGGCCTGTTTGTCAGTAGCCGTGTTGGTAGAACGGGCGGACTCGGTCTCGCAGCCAGTCCGTCACCGGGTCCTGGGCCAGGTCCAGGAAGACGAGGTTCACCGGCCAGGGGGCGGGGATGTGGCCCAGTGCCCTGGCCAGGGCGTCCATCGGGATGGTGCGGGCGACCGGGTCCCAGGGGGAGAGTTCGACGCCTATGAACATCACGGGGGCCGCCGTCTCTATCGCGGCCAGGCAGCGGCGGGCCGTCTGGACGACGCCCGTGCCGGCGAACTCCGTCGCCGCGGCGGCGAGGAAGTCGACCGGGTCCTCCTGCCAGTTGGGCTCGTAGAGGCGGACGCGGCCGCCGGCCGCGCCGTCGAGGACACTGCGGCCCGCGCGGCAGAGTTCGGCGACGGCCGGCGGGGGCAGCGGGACGCCGACCACGCCGTCCGGGTTCACGGCGATGCCGACCTGGGGCGGCAGGCCGCGGGCGAACTCGACGGCGGGGGCCACGGTGTACGACACATGGCCGCCGACGACCTGCCGGAACTGCTCCTCCGAGCTGAAGACCGGTACGTACGCCTGGCCCGCGATGTCCATCGTCGGCAGGTCGAGCGGGCCGGTGTAGGGGCCGCCGCCGGACGGGAGGGGGACCCAGACGAAGCTGCGGCCGAGGACCTCGACGATGCGGGCGCCCGCGCCGGGCACCCCGAGGGACGCCGAGAGCACTTCCTCCAGCTCGTTGCCCGGCCATCCGCCGTGCGAATGGGGGTGTGCCGGTGCGGGGAAACCCCCGGGAAAGTCCGGGGGGAAGTCCGCCGGGATGTCCATCTGCCTACCGCCTGCTGTGAACCGCTGTCCTGAGTCCCTCAAGGGGAGTCCCTTAATGGGCAAAACCCTAACCGGCCCCGGCGGATACCGAGGTCAGTCCGCGAAGTCGATCCTGCGCAGGACGTCCGCCGCGTCCCGGTCGATCAGCACCGCCGAGCCGCAGCCCTCCGGCAGGTTCCCCTTCTCCACGGAGCGCAGCAGCCGCGAGGCGGCCCGCCGGTGGCGCAGGAACGCGTACCGCGAGACGCCCCGGCCGCGTTCGCGCTGGCCCTCCAGCGCGTCGTCGGGGGTGACGTCGAGCAGGAGGAGATGCAGGGTGCCGCCCCGGCGGCGGGCCTCGCGGGCCAGCCAGCCGCGCACCCAGGCCTGCGTACCGCAGTCGTGGACGACGACTCCGGCACCGGAGCGCAGGGCCCGGCGCAGTCCGGCGTAGTGGGCGAGGCGGACGAGGGGGCGGTAGACGGCGTAGGGAAGGAAGGAGGGCGTACGGGCGTCCCACTCGTCGCGGGTGTTCTGGGAGTCGATGCCGGTGGCGGTCACCGCCCGGCGCATCAGCGTGGACTTGCCGCTGCCGGGCAGACCGGTGACCACGACGAGGTCGCGGGCGCCGAAGGTGAGGCCGTGCGGGCTGCGGCCCGAGCGTTCCCGCAGGTCGCGGATCACGGGTTCCGGGCGCGGGGCGCACGCCTCCCGGACGGGGGCGGCCGGCTGCTTGGGCAGCGCGTCGGTCAGCCCGAGGGCCGAGGTCGTCGCGTACGCCGTGGTCCTGTTCACCGTGATCGTCCTCCCATGGGGTCGGGAGTACCGTCCCCGTCGAGTGTAAAGAGAAGGTAATACGCGGTGTCTCTCGTTTGGGTCCGCTTACTGCAACAGGCCTGCTACAGGGCGATATGCGTGCGATACACACGCTCGTGGCGGGCTGTGCCCCTCCTGTGAAGGGTCCCCCTGCCGTGCCGAAGGAATGCGTGCGATGATGTGGCCGCCAACTGCATACCGGCCGCTTGAATCCGCGCGGGAGAGTTCCGGGACCCCATGGGTACCCGGGCGCCGAAGGAGCAAGTCCCTCCCTTGAATCTCTCAGGCCCCGTTACCGCGCGGGCGAGGCACATCTGAAAAGCGGGCCGCCGGTCGTCGTGACCAGTGGCTCCACCCAAGGTGCAAGTCAGTGACCCGCCGTTTCACCGGTGGTCATGACGAACCTCTCAGGTTCCGATGACAGATGGGGAGGAACGACCTCGCCGTCATGCCCTGGGAGCACTACCGATGAGCAGCACCCCTCTGCGTCTGACCGCGCTCGATGCCCTGCATCGTTCGCTCGGCGCCACCATGACCGACTTCGCCGGCTGGGACATGCCCCTGCGGTACGGCTCCGAGCGCGACGAACATCTGGCCGTACGCACGAAGGCCGGGCTCTTCGACCTCTCCCACATGGGTGAGATCACCGTGTCGGGGCCGGAGGCCGCCCAGTTCCTGAACTTCGCCCTCGTCGGCGACCTCGCGGCGGTGGGCGTGGGCCGCGCCCGCTACACCATGATCTGTGTCGAGAACGGCGGCATCCTGGACGACCTCATCGTGTACCGGCTGGCCGATGCCGAGTACATGGTCGTGTCCAATGCCTCCAACGCCCAGAACGTCCTGAACGAGCTGAGCAACATCGCCGAGGAGTTCGACGTCGAGGTCCGCGACGACCGCGACGCGTACGCGCTGATCGCCGTACAGGGCCCCGAGTCGCCGGGGATCCTGAAGTCCCTCACCGACGCCGACCTCGACGGTCTGAAGTACTACGCGGGTCTGCCCGGGACGGTCGCCGGGGTTCCCGCCCTCATCGCACGCACTGGCTACACCGGAGAGGACGGCTTCGAGCTGTTCGTGAAGCCGGAGCACGCCGTGGACCTGTGGCAGGCCCTGACCAAGGCCGGCGAGGGCGTCGGACTGATCCCCTGCGGACTGTCCTGCCGGGACACCCTCCGCCTGGAGGCGGGCATGCCGCTGTACGGGCATGAGCTGAGCCTCTCCCGCACGCCCTTCGACGCCGGGCTCGGCCGGGTCGTCAAGTTCGACAAGGCGGGTGACTTCGTGGGCCGCGCGGCGCTGCGCGAGGCCGCCGAGCGCGCCTCGTACGAGCCGCCGCGGGTCCTCGTCGGCCTGGTCGCCGAGGGCCGCCGTGTCCCGCGCGCCGGGTACGCGGTCGTCGCCGGCGGCCAGGTGATCGGCGAGGTCACCTCGGGCGCCCCCTCCCCCACCCTCGGCAGGCCGATCGCCATGGCGTACGTCGACGCCGCGTACGCGGAGCCCGGTACGGCGGGCGTGGGCGTGGACATCCGGGGCAGCCACGAGCCGTACGAGGTCGTGGCTCTGCCGTTCTACAAGCGCGGGAAGTGATCCTGCCCGTCGTTCCGGGTTCCCGTGTCCTGCCGGTTCACGGGCCCTCCCTGTAGTACCCCATGCATGACCAGTCCCCCGCGTACAGGAGAATTCAGGCCATGAGCAACCCCCAGCAGCTGCGCTACAGCAAGGAGCACGAGTGGCTGTCGGGCGCCGAGGACGGCGTCTCGACGGTCGGTATCACCGAGCACGCGGCCAACGCGCTCGGCGATGTCGTGTACGTCCAGCTTCCCGACGTCGGAGCCACGGTGACCGCGGGTGAGACCTGCGGCGAGCTGGAGTCGACCAAGTCGGTCAGCGATCTGTACTCCCCGGTCTCCGGTGAGGTCACCGAGGTCAACGAGGACGTCTCCAACGACCCGTCGCTGGTGAACTCCGCCCCGTTCGAGGGCGGTTGGCTCTTCAAGGTGCGCGTGGCGGACGAGCCGGGCGACCTGCTCTCCGCGGACGAGTACACCGCGTTCTCCGGCAGCTGAGGCCCCCAGGCGTAAGGACGTATCGACCCATGTCGCTTCTGAACACTCCCCTGCACGAGCTCGACCCGGACGTCGCCGCCGCCGTCGACGCCGAGCTCAACCGCCAGCAGTCCACCCTGGAGATGATCGCCTCGGAGAACTTCGCTCCGGTCGCCGTCATGGAGGCCCAGGGCTCGGTCCTCACCAACAAGTACGCCGAGGGCTACCCCGGCCGCCGCTACTACGGCGGCTGCGAGCACGTCGACGTCGCCGAGCAGATCGCGATCGACCGGGTCAAGGAACTGTTCGGCGCCGAGTACGCCAATGTGCAGCCGCACTCGGGCGCCTCCGCCAACCAGGCCGCGCTGTTCGCTCTCGCCCAGCCCGGCGACACCATCCTCGGCCTTGACCTGGCCCACGGCGGCCACCTCACCCACGGGATGCGGCTGAACTTCTCCGGCAAGCAGTTCGACGTGGTCGCCTACCACGTGGACGAGGCCGGTCTGGTCGACATGGCCGAGCTGGAGCAGCTCGCCAAGGAGCACCGGCCGAAGGTGATCATCGCGGGCTGGTCGGCGTACCCGCGTCAGCTGGACTTCGCGGAGTTCCGCCGTATCGCGGACGAAGTCGGGGCGTACCTCTGGGTCGACATGGCGCACTTCGCCGGTCTCGTCGCGGCGGGCCTGCACCCGAACCCGGTGCCGTACGCGGACGTCGTCACCTCGACGACCCACAAGACGCTGGGCGGCCCGCGCGGCGGAATCATCCTGGCGAAGCAGGAGTTCGCGAAGAAGCTCAACTCGTCGGTCTTCCCTGGCTTCCAGGGCGGCCCGCTCGAGCATGTGATCGCCGCGAAGGCCGTCTCCTTCAAGGTCGCCGCGAGCGACGAGTTCAAGGAGCGCCAGCGTCGTACGGTCGAGGGCGCCCACATCCTCGCCGAGCGTCTGGTGGCCGCGGACGTCGCCGAGCACGGGGTGTCGGTCCTCTCCGGCGGTACGGACGTCCACCTGGTCCTCGTGGACCTGCGCAACTCCGAACTCGACGGCAAGCAGGCCGAGGACCGGCTCCACGAGGTCGGCATCACCGTCAACCGGAACGCGATCCCGAACGACCCGCGCCCCCCGATGGTGACGTCCGGTCTGCGCATCGGTACGCCGGCCCTCGCCACCCGCGGTTTCACGGCCGAGGACTTCACGGAGGTCGCGGACGTGATCGCCGAGACCCTCAAGCCGTCGTTCGACGTCGACGCCCTGAAGGCACGCGTCAGGGCACTGGCCGACAAGCACCCGCTGTACCCCGGCCTGAACAAGTAGTTTCCTGGCGGGGGCACCCGACGACGCGTGCCCCCGCCCTCTTTGGAGGAGTCCTCGTGGCCATCTCGGTCTTCGACCTGTTCTCGATCGGCATCGGCCCGTCCAGCTCCCACACGGTCGGCCCGATGCGGGCGGCCCGGCTGTTCGCCCGCCGACTGCGCAACGAGGATGTCCTCGGCGCGGTGGTGTCGGTCCGCGCGGAGCTGTACGGCTCGCTCGGCGCGACCGGCCACGGCCACGGCACCCCCAAGGCGGTGCTGCTCGGCCTGGAGGGCGCCTCACCGCGCACGGTGGACGTCGAGGGCGCGGACGAACGGGTCGAGCAGATCAAGGAGTCGGGCCGGCTCAACTTGCTGGCCACCCACGAGATCGCCTTCTCCTTCGACGACGACCTGGTCCTGCACCGCCGTAAGACCCTCCCCTACCACGCGAACGGCATGACCCTGTGGGCGTACGACGCCACGGGCGCCGAACTCCTCTCGAAGACGTACTACTCGGTGGGCGGCGGATTCGTCGTCGACGAGGACGCGGTGGGCGCGGACCGGATCAAGCTCGACGACACGGCCCTCAAGTACCCCTTCCGTACGGGCGACGAGCTGCTGCGCCTGACGAAGGAGACGGGTCTGTCGATCTCCGCGCTGATGCTGGAGAACGAGCGGGCCTGGCGCACCGAGGACGAGATCCGCGCCGGGCTGCTGGACATCTGGCGCGTGATGCAGGCGTGCGTGTCGCGCGGGATGTCCCGAGAAGGCATCCTGCCGGGCGGACTCCGGGTCCGCCGGCGCGCGGCCATGTCCGCCCGCCAACTCCGGGCAGAGGGCGAGCCGTTGGCCCGCGCGATGGAGTGGATCACGCTGTACGCGATGGCGGTGAACGAGGAGAACGCGGCGGGCGGCCGGGTCGTGACCGCCCCGACGAACGGGGCTGCGGGCATCATCCCGGCGGTCCTGCACTACTACCTCAACTTCGTGCCGGGTGCCGACGAGGACGGCGTGGTCCGGTTCCTGCTCGCCGCCGGCGCGATCGGCATGCTGTTCAAGGAGAACGCGTCCATCTCCGGCGCGGAGGTCGGCTGCCAGGGCGAGGTCGGCTCGGCCTGCTCGATGGCGGCGGGCGCGCTGGCGGAGGTGCTGGGCGGCAGCCCCGAGCAGGTCGAGAACGCGGCCGAGATCGGCATGGAGCACAATCTCGGCCTGACCTGCGATCCGGTCGGCGGCCTGGTCCAGATCCCGTGCATCGAGCGCAACGGCATGGCCGCGGTGAAGGCGGTCACGGCGGCACGGATGGCGATGCGGGGGGACGGCTCGCACAAGGTGTCCCTGGACAAGGTCATCAAGACGATGAAGGAGACGGGGGCCGACATGAGCGTCAAGTACAAGGAGACGGCTCGGGGTGGGCTTGCGGTGAACATCATCGAGTGCTGAGGGGATGGGCCCTGACTATCGTTGCTCCATGACGGACGAACAACTGCCCGGCGAACAACAGCCCGCCCAGGTCTTCCCGAACCGCTTTCCCGAGGCGGTGGACTCCCGGCCCGGGGTGCCGCAGGACCGCTGCGACTGCTTAAGCCAGGTCCGGGTGAGTCCGCCCGGCGCGACGGCGCCCTTCCACGCCGAGATCCAGGACACCAGTGCGCCTGGCTGGCTCCGGCTGCTGGAGCTGATCGAAGAGGCGGCGGCCGACGGCCGGGAGGAGTTCCGCCCGCTGATCGAGCTGAGCATCGAGGAGCGCAGGCAGATCGTGACGCTGCCCGCGTCGATCGGGCGGCTGACGGCGGTCCGGAGCCTGGTGCTGTACGGAAGCAACCTGGTCCGGATACCTCCGGAGATCGGCGAATTGACGAGCCTGGAGGAGTTCAGCCCCTACACCTCGGGACGCCTGCACTGGTTCCCGTACGAGATCACGCGGTGCGCTCGGCTGGTGGACAGCACGGTGAGCACGCGCGCGATCTACGGCAACTACAAGCACCGGCCGCCGTTCCCGCGGCTCCTCCCGCCGGGTGACACGGCCTTGGACCTCGGCAGCCTGGATCCCGCCCGCTGGGGCACCACGGCGGCCCGCACCTGCAGTGTCTGTACGGGGCCCATCGCGGCCACGGGCCCGCACCAGGCGTGGCTCTCCCGGGTGGTGGCGACCGACGTCCTGCCCCTCCTGGTCAACGCCTGCTCCCCTGCGTGCCTCGACTCCCTCCCGGCCGGCGCCAAGGACTACATCCCCACCCCTCATCGGGGCGGCAGGATCGAACAGCCTCCGCCGCGCTGACCGTCGGCACCTGGGGCGGGCGAAAGTCGTGTGATCCCGCCCATGACACCGGTGACACTGACGCCATGACCATTTCCGCACTGCCTCAACTGCTTCGGCCGCGTGCTCTGAGGCCCGGAGATCTCGTTGTCATCGCATCGCTGTCCGGTCCGCTGCCGGCCGCCTACGAGCCCAACCTCGAGCAGGCGGTGGTCGCGCTCGAGCGGATGGGATTCCGCGTGCGCCGGGCTCCGCTGCTCGAAGCAGGACGCCGCCACTGGTGGAGCGCGGCCACGCCGACGGAGATCGCCGGGGAGCTCAATGGTCTTCTGCGGGATCCTGAGGTGCGCGCGATCGTCGCGAGTGACGGCGGCCAGACCACGCTCGGCTACCTCGACCTGATCGACGTCGAGGCGATCAGGGCCGACCCCAAGCCGATCGTCGGCTACAGCGACATCTCGCTGCTGCATCTGGTGCTCTATTCACGCACGGGGCTGGTCGGGTTCCACGCCGACATGGCCGTCCCCGGCTTCGGTGGCCACTGGCAGTCCGCGCCCGTGGCGCGCCGAGCGGAACTCGAGAAGCTCTACTCCAGGTTGCTGACCGGTACCGAGGCGATCGGTGCGCTGCCTGCGGGCCCGTCGTGGGAGTGCTGGCGTCCTGGACGTGCCGAGGGCCGGCTGATCGGCGGGGTGATCAACCGCATCGTGCTGGCGCAGGCGACGCGTTTCGCGCTGCCGCTGGACTGGTTCGACGGTGCGGTGCTGTTCTGGGAGGAGACGGGCGGCATGGCGTCGCACGTGTGGAGCTACCTGCAGGTGATGCGGCACTGCGGCATCCTCGACCGGATCTCCGGCATGGTCGTGGGGGTTCCGCGCGAGATCAGTGGACTCGAGCCCGGCGCGTCCCCCACTCTGCCCGAGATCGTCCTCGACGTCCTCGGCGACCGTGACATCCCGGTCCTGGGCAACGTCGAGTTCGGGCATGCCGGCCCGAATCTACCGATGCCGGTCGGCATCCACGTCGGCCTCGACGCGCAGCGGCGGACGCTGTCGCTGCTCGAGCCAGCGGTGGAGCCGGACGCGATGAGGGGGCCGGTCGGCTGAGCTCTGCGGACCAGTGCCACGCATAGGGGAACGGGGTGTTTCGCGACGTTCCCGGCGGTGGCCCGGCTGTCACTGGCATCGGATTGGATGGGGCACATGACTGTCCATGACGTAGCTCGCCAACTCCCCGCCATCGCCGACCTACGGGACCTGTGCCGTTCGCTGGCGATGCTCGATGCGATCCTCAGCCCGGACTGGGCGGACAGGCACTACTCCATGAACGCCGATTGGGCCGACGGCGAGGAGATGGCGTCGATGCGCAACGGGTCGGGAGACGAATACTCCATCGTGTTCTCGACTGCCGGGGTTTATATACGTGGCTTCGACCATGAATCGCCGATGAGCCCATATGGCAATGACGGCGAACCCTGGCCGGGAGTAATCGACGAGGTCCCCGAGCTCTTCAAGCGCTTCGTCGAGGAGCCGGCGTTCACTGACGAGGACGGCGTCCCTGTCGTGACGGCCTGCTTGTGGCGGGGAGCGACGGACGAGCGGTGGCATCACGGGACGATCGATTTCCCCGATCGCGCTGTCGATCCCGACGGAGCGACGGGCCTGTTCGAGCTCCTGGTCGACCGTTCTCCAGAAGCGTTCCAGCGCTTCGCCGAGGACTACTACGAGGTTCCCGTGGACCTGGGGGCCGTGAGCCAGGTGTATGCCTTGCGACCGCTGAGTCCGGAGCTGGTGTCATCCCTGAACCCTGAGGTCAGCTTGACCGGCCTGGCCCAGGACATTTCCGAGATCGGCTACCCGCAGCCGGACCAGGAGTCAACCTGAAGCGCCTCCCGACGGTCGGGGGCCCGCCATCAGGCCTGCTGCTGGGCGAAACCAAGCGTCAAGGAGGTGCTCAAGCCCCTCCACGAGCGTTACCTCCTCGCCGTGTGCCGGTCCACCGAGTACGAGATGATCCACTCCGCACGGGACAGCTCAGAAGCGACACGGATCAGCACCTGGCTCCACGCCTTCGACTACCTCCGCACCGAGGACGACACCTTCACTCGCGCACTCGAGGTCCGGCGCCATGCCCTCGACGCAGGCTTCCACCGCGCCCTGCCCCTCCCCCACCTACTGATCGCCGCCACACCGGAAGTGTGGACACGGCCCACCTGGAAACCCGGGTGCCTGCACGTGAACCCGTTGTAACCGGCCGAGAGGTGCGTCCGCCATGGGGAGCCAGAACCACGACGACGTCATGGGGGACGAGGTCTACCAGCCCTCGGGTCCCGACGACCGCGAGGACGAGGGTGTTCTCGACCAGGAGGACACCCTCACCGACCGGGCCGGCGACCCCTACGAGGAAGGCTGGTCACCGCCCGAGCGTCCGCTTGCGGTGGAGCACCCGGGTACGACGGCGCGGGAGCAGCGCGAGGGCGAGAGCCTGGATCAGAGGCTGGCCGAGGAACGTCCGGACACGGCGTCGGAGTGGACCGTGGCCGACGACGGCGTGGGGGATCTCCCGGGCGGGGCGGGCGAGCCCCGGGACGACGAGGTGGGCAGAGATCGGGCGGGGCGCCTCGTGGCCCCGGACGAGGGAGCGCACGAGGACACCGAGAAGGAGCTGTTCGCCCACGACGTGGGCATCGACGGCGGCGCGGCCTCCGCCGAGGAGGCGGCCGTCCATCTCGTCCCGGACGAGAACGACAGCGACAGCGACAGCAACAGCGACAGCAACAGCAACAGCAACAGCAACAGCGACGATTACGGCGGGGATGGCGGCGGCGTGCTCCCGTGAGCCGTTGCCGACCATGACCGGCCGGTGCCCTCCCCCGTCACGCGCTGTCGCGAACGAGGGTGAGTGATTCGGTCGGCTCGTCCAGCATCACCACGGTGGCGAAACGCTTCCCCGGGGACCAGTCGAGGTTGCACAGGAGTTCCGGTGTCGCGCCGACGATGACGGTGAGCGGAATACGGCCGGGGAGCTGGGCCAGGAGACCGACGAGTTCCACGGCGGCCGTGTCCGCGAGGTGCAGGTCGTCGACGATCAGGACGATCGGCCCGTCCTGCGCGGCGGCTTCCAGGAAGTGCTGCCATACGTCCGTCCACTCGTCGCCGCCCGACCACGACCGGGGGCGGTTCATGGCCTCGAAGAGCGAGGCGCAGCGGGCGGAGATCCGGTTGGCTCGGCTCTTTTCGGTGGTCAGGCGCTGGATGACAGCCCTGATCCTGGTGCGGACCGTCCAGGGCTGGTCCGACTCCGTCACTCCGGCGAACGTGGAGAGGACCATCCGGTGCAGGCCGTACGGGCCCGACTCGGCGGCGTCCTCGCCGTTCCAGGTCAGTACCTGGGCCTCGGAGAGTTCCTCGTCGGCGATACGGGCCAGCTCGTGGAGCACTTGGCGGCGGGGCGCGTCGTGGTCGCCCAGTACGGTGATCAGATGCGGCTGCGACCAGCGGCTGCTGTGGATCATCACGCTCTGGAGCAGCTCGAGTTCCCGGCGGTGCGAGGAGTCGTCCTCACTGGTCCCCGCCGGGTCGTCGTCGACGGCGGAACGGGACTCGAGTTCCTCCAGCAGCCTCCAGCGGGCGGGCAGGCCGGCGATCTCCTCGTACGAGAAGTGCTCCTCGGTCCTGTTTCTGGTGCGTTCGCAGACCAGGACGTCGCCGGGGGCGGCCAGAGCAAGCAGGGGCCCGCAGTCCTGCACCAGCGCGCCGTTGACCCTGGGCGGCGTGCCTCCGGGTCGTCGGCTCACCAGCACCTCCCCCGTCATCACGACGGCACTCGGCACTGCGCGGAGGCTCGTGCCGGCGGTGGTCCCGGGCACGGTCCTCCGCAGGGCGTCGGCGGCGCGCGCCGCCTGGAGCGCGTGCTCCTCACCGTTCGGGTCGGTGGGGAAGAGACCGAGGGTGATGTCGCCCATCGAGGAGACGACGGCGCCGCCGAAGCGTTCGATCTCCTGCTGGACGACGCTGCCGAGCCTGCCCATCGTGACGTCCAGTGCGTCGTAGTCGCCCTGGGCCGGGCCGAGTTCGGTTCTGACGAGCAGCAGGCTGACCTTCTCGCGCTCGGCGGAGAAGGTCTCGCCGGCACTGCCCCCGAGGCCGGGAACGCGTTCGGGAGCCGGGAAGAGGGAGGTGGGGGCGGGGAGCGGTGAAGGGGTGAACCGGGAGGTTGCCGGGGCGGTCCGCGCGAGGCGGGGCGGTGCGGGGACTGAGCCGCGTGCACGGTCCGAGGCGCGGGTGGGGAGTTGTGCCACGGGCGGTAACAGGGCACCGGGTGCGGGCCGGAGGGCGTACGGCGGGAGCGGCGACGCCACGACCGGGGGCATCGCTACCCGGCGCGCGGTCGGGTCGGCCGGTGCCGGGGTGAGGTGGAGGCCGGGGTCGTGGGTGAGGATCGCCTGCTGGAGCTGCTGGAGTTCGCGGCTGGGCTCGAGGCCCAGGTCCTCGACCAGCATGGCGCGCAGCCCGTTGAACACACCGAGCGCGTCGGCCTGGCGCCCGCAGCGGTACAGAGCGCGCATGAGCTGGCCGCAGGCGCGTTCGCGCAACGGCTCGCTCTCCACCATCGACTCCAGTTCGGCCAGCACCGCGTAGTGGCGTCCGCAGGCGAGTTGGGCCTCGAAGAGGTCTTCGAGCGCGTCCAGTCGCGCGTTCTCCAGGGCGGTCAGTTCGGGCCACAGCAGGCCGACTTCGGTGAGGTCGGCCAGGGCGGGGCCGCGCCACAGCTCAAGGGCGTCGCTCAGCAGCCGTGCCGCCCGGTCGGGTTCACCGGCCGCGAGGCGGGAACGCCCCTCCTTCGCCCACCGGTGGAAGAGGTGCAGGTCGATGTGGTCGGGGGTGACGTCGAGGGAGTAACCGGGGGCCTGGGTGCGCAGTGTCACCGGCGCCTGGGCGGTCTCCCCGGTGGCGAGCGTGCGCCGCAGGCCCCAGACGGCGTTCTGGAGGATCTTGCGGGCGGTCATCGGCGCCTCTTCGACGCTCCACAGGGCCGTCAGCAGTCTGCTGATGGGAACCGTCTGGTTGGGATGGAGCAGCAGGTAGCCGAGCGTCGCGCGCTGTTTGCTTCCCCCGAGAGCGAGCTGTTGTCCGTCTGCGACGACCTCGAGTGGGCCCAACATCTTGAACCACATGGCTCCCCCAGCGTGTGGTCGGCGGGCGCAGAAACAGCTCTCCTGTTCCGTGCCGGATCTACACAGCGATCATACAGATCGCAAAAACCAGCTACTTGCTCCCGATTACCGGCCGGTGAGCGGTCGATGGACGCGGCGAGATTCCTCCCCGGCACGCTGCCGGAAGCGAGTTCCACTGTTGGCCGATGGAAAGAGATATCCGTGTCGCGCAGCAACCAAAGTCCGGTCACCGTCCTCGGCCTGGGGATGATGGGCACCGCCCTGGCCACCGCCTTCGTACGGAACGGCAACCGCACCACCGTCTGGAACCGTTCCGCGAACAGGGCGGACGCGCTCGTCGCGCAGGGCGCGGTCGCCGCCCCCGGCGTCAGGGAGGCGATCGCGGCGAGCCCGGTCATCGTGGCCTGCGTCTCCACGTACGAGGTGCTGAACGGGCTGTTCGCCGATGCCGCCGACGAGCTCAAGGGCAAGGTCGTCGTCAACCTCACCTCGGGCACCCCCGAGGACGCCCGGGCCGCCGCCGACTGGGCGGAGCGGCACGGGGTGCGTTATCTGGACGGCGCCATCATGGCCGTACCGCAGATGATCGGCCTGCCCCAGGCCCTGATCTTCTACGCCGGCCCGCAGGAACTGTTCGCCGGGCACGAGGAGTTGCTGAAGCCGCTCGCCGGCACGGGTGTGTACCTCGGCGAGGACACCGGGGTCGCGATGGTCTACGACCTCGGTCTGCTGTCGCTGCTGTGGTCGAGCCTCGCGGGCTACTTCCACGCCGTGGCGCTCGTCCAGTCGGCCGGGGTCTCGGCGGAGGCCTTCACGCCGTTCGCCGCCGGCTGGATCGAGCATGTCATCAGCCCGGCGCTGGCGCAGAGCGCCCGTGAGATCGACTCGGACAGCTTCGAGACCGAGGTCTCCAGCCTCGACGCCAACAGGGCCGCGATCGAACATCTGGTCGCCACGAGCAGGCAGTTGGGCCTCGACAGCGGCCTCTCGACCTCGATCCAGACGCTGATCGAGCGTCGCGTCGCACAGGGTTTCGGCAACCACAGCCTGGCCAGCCTGGTCGAGGCCTTCAAGCAGGGCTGACCGACCATCGAAGGAGAAGGACAACCCATGAGTGTTCACACGGGCAGGAAAGCCGTGATCACCGGCGGTACGCACGGCATGGGCCTCGCGATCGCCAAGGCCCTGGTCGCGGGCGGCGCCGAGGTTCTCGTCACCGGCCGCAACGAGAAGAACATCGAGGAGGCCAAGGCCGCCCTCGGCGTCGACGCACATGTCGTCCGGTCCGACGCCGCCGACCTCGGCGCCATCGACGCGCTGGGCAGAACCGTCGAGGAAAGGCTCGGGCACGTCGACCACCTGTTCGTGAACGCCGGCACGGCCGTCCTGGAACCGCTCCAGTTCGTCACCGAGGAGTCGTACGACCGTCAGTTCGGCCTCAACACCAAGGGTGCCTTCTTCGTCGTCCAGCGCCTCGTGCCGCTCGTCAGGGACGGCGGGTCGATCGTCTTCACCAGCTCCATCGCCGACCACGGTGGCACGCCGGGCATGAGCGTCTACTCAGGTACGAAGGCCGCGCTGATCTCCTTCACCCAGGTCTTCGCCGCGGAGCTGCTGCCGCGCAATATCCGCGTCAACGCCGTCAGCCCCGGTTTCATCGACACCCCGAGCATGGGGATCCCCGGGCTGAGCGCGGAGGAGAAGGCCGGATTCATGGCCCTCGGCGACGAAATCACCCCGATGAAGCGGCACGGCCAGGTCGACGAGGTGGCACGCGCGGCCCTGTATCTGGCTGTCGACGCCACCTACACCACGGGCGCGCGTCTGCCGGTCGACGGTGGTCTCGGGCAGGGGCTCTCGTACCCGCAGCAGTGAATTCCCTGTGCGAAGGTGGGTAAGCGTTGAACTCCTGTCCCCCCCACCGGCACTTCAGGGAGCACCCCATGCTGCGCGGCATAGACGTGAGCGCGTACCAGTCCTCCACCTATGACACGGACGGCCTCTCCTTCGTCTTCGTCAAGGCGACCGAGGGCCGTTCGTACGTCAATCCCAAGCTCGCGGCCCAGACCAAGCGGGCCCGCGACGCCGGTTGTGTGGTCGGCTTCTACCACTTCCTGTGGCCGGGCAATCTGACCGCCCAGGCCGAGTACTTCGTCGGCAAGGCCCCGGACAGGCCGGGCGACATCCTCGCCGTCGACTGGGAGACGACGGGCGAGGGCACCCACGCGTCGAACGCCGAGAAGGACAGCTTCATACGCAAGCTGAAGAAGCTGCGGCCGGACAACCGGGTCGTCCTCTACTGCAACCGGAACTACTGGCTCAACGTCGACACGACCTCCTACGCGGGCGACGGGCTGTGGATCGCCGACTACGTCTCGGCCGGCAAGCCCCGCATCAAGGCCGACTGGACCTTCCACCAGTACACCGACGACCCGGTCGACACGAACGTCGCCGACTTCGCGACCAAGGCCGCGCTGAAGGACTGGGCCACCGTCTGAAGATCCCGGCACCGTCGACTGACGGGTACGGCCGACATATCCTCTGCTCCACAGCACGGCACATCGCAACAAGGCACAGCACGGCACAGCCGCACACCTGGACCGGGGGCGCTCCATGGCCGAGTCGGGCACCGACAGCCGCCGTCCGGCCACCTTCTGGGAGGCTCTCGACCCCGCCGACCGGGATGCCCTGCTGCGGGTCGCGACCCGGGTGACTCTGCCCGCCGACGAACAGTTCCTGGCGCAGGGGGAGGACTCCGACCATCTGGTGGTGCTGCTGCGCGGCTGGGTCAAGGTCGTCGCGCAGTCGCACGCCGGCTACCGGGCGCTGCTCGCCCTGCGCGGCCCCGGTGAACTCCTCGGCGAGCAGGCGGGGTTGGAGCGCAGGCGCCGCTCCGCCTCCCTGCTCACGGCGACGACGGTCGACCTGCTGCAGCTGCCCGCCGTCCGTTTCAAGGCGCTGGCCCGTGCCAGCGCCGGAGTGGCGGCGGCGCTGGAACAGACCCTGTCCGGGCGGCTGCGCGAGGCCGACCTCCAGCGCACCGGCATCACCGAACCGGTCCCGGTGCGCCTCGCCGCGCTCCTCCTAGACCTGGCCGAACGCTGCGGGCATCCCGACCCGGACGGCACCGGCGTACGCATCAGCCTGCCGCTCTCGCAGGACGATCTGGCGGGGCTGGTGCTCAGCTCGCGGCGTACGGTGAGCCGGGTGCTGGAGCAATGGCGGGGACGGGGCTGGATTGTGACGGGACGTCAGTCGCTGCTGATCCGGTCGGTCGATCAGCTGAAGGGGCAGGCGTTCGGGGGATGAACGTCAGGAGGTGACCGTCAGGAGGTGACCGTCAGCAGGACGAGTAACTCACCCCTTCCTTGGGCGCCTTGAAGATGCGGTAGCCCTTCGTGTAGGTCAGCTGGTAGGTGATCGTCCAGTCGTCGCAGGTGTCGTCGGGGTTCGAGGCGGGGCCGTAGCCGGGGTCCTGCGTGCTGCGGAAACTGACCGTGGCGAGGGTGTACGTCCCGTCGCTCGACAGCTCGGTCAGCTCGATGTCGGACTCCTGCGTCGTGCTCATCTCCCGCGCCCACCCCTGTCGGCTCTTCGCCGAATCCACGTTCACCACACGGGAGTTGGGGTCGTAGGCGCGTACCGCCTTGTCGTAGTCGCGCTTGTTGATCGCCCCGTAGAAGTGGGCGAACATCGTCGCCACCGCCCGTGCCCTCCGGTCGTCGACGACCTGCGAGAAGTCGACGTTCGCTCCGGGAGCCTCGGCCCGGTCGACCGGCTCCGGCTCCGGCTCCTTCGGCGGGTCGCTGAGGCCGGGTGCCGACTTGACACTCGTGTCCGGCGTGGACGACGACGATGACGACGAGGATGAGGATGAGGAGTCCGTGGGCGAGCCGTCGCTGGCCGCGTTGTCGGAGTCCGGTGCGTATCGCGAGGCGCCCAGCCACACGCCCACGGCGACCAGCAGGGCCACGACCACACCGATGGCACGGCCGGCCGCCGAGACGCCGGGGGTGGACGGCCGCGCCGTGTAGGGCGTGTACGGCGTCGACTGGGCCGGCTGGAACGGCTGGTTCGGTTGGTTCGGTTGGTTGGGCTGGTTCGGTTGGTTGGGCTGGTTCGGTTGGTTGGGCTGGTTCGGTTGGTTGGGCTGGTTCGGTTGGTTGGGTTGGTTCGGTTGGTTGGGCTGCGGGAACGGCGTCCCCGGGCCCTGGTACGGCCGGTTCGTGCCCGGCGAGGGGAACTGGAACCCGGTGGTCGGCCGCTGCTGCGGCGGTTGCTGCTGCGGCTGCGTGACCGGTGGACGCTGCTGCGCCGACTGCTGTTGCGGCCGGGGCCGGGGCGGCGGTGGCGGTGGCGGCGGAGGCTTCTGCTTCTGCTGGGCGCGGGTCTGCTCCAGTGCCCGCAGCCAGTCCGACATCGGCGGGCGGGTGCCCGGATCGGAACTTCTGCTGCGTTCGGCGAGGTTGGCCAGAGCCGACGACACGTTCCGCAGCCCGGTGAGGTCGGTGCTCGACTGGTGCCGGTTGAAGAGCCTGGTGGCGATCAGCCCGAACTTGTACGTGTCCGAGGCGGGCGTCGCCTTCGCGTTCTCCGGGACGTGCCAGTCGTCGGTCTCCACCTGGGGCAGGACGTCCTTCCCGGCCAGCCGCATCGAGTCGCAGTCGATCAGCAGGCACTTGGGAGAGGGGTCCAGCATGAACAGGACGTTCTTCGGGGAGAGGTCACCCACGGTCACCCGGTGCCGGTGAAGGCGGTTGATGGTCGCCGCCAGGTCGATGAGCAGCCGCAGCCTGCGCGCGTCGTCGACGTTCAGTCCGAGCGACTGGGTGTAGCCGTCGGCGTTGAGCAGGAACTCCATGCCCTGCGGTTTCACCTTGCCGAGCGCGCTGCTGTCGAGCTCGAACTCCTCGGTGATCCGCTGCATCAGGAACCCGGTCACCTTCGTGCCGGGGTTCTCGCTCGGCGACGGACGCGTGGGCCGGTCGCCGGTGTAGACGAGCGCGATCGGCCAGGTCAGCCGCTTGTCCAGGAAAGCGTGGTCGTGCCGGTCGGTGCGGCCCAACTCGTCGAAGAAGTAGACCAGTTGGTAGAGGGCGTCGGGGTCGCTGGTCACCGACGGCAGGTACTCCTTGTACGCGAGGTACTCGCCGGCGAACTTTCCCGGCGGGTCGGGCACCGCGTACACCACCCCCTGTCCGCCGTCGCCCAGCCGGTTCGCCGCGAGGTCGCCGAGCTTGTCCCGGCCTACCCAGGAGATCGTCATCAACTGGGGCCTCCTGGCGCGTCGTTCCACGGCCACAGGGCGATCAGCGTGCGGTCGTCGTCGTAGGTCTCCCGGGAGAAGTCGAGCAGGTGGGCGAAGCCCAACGGTGGTACGGGGGTGCGCAGTCCGTAGTAGAAGTGGCGGGCCACAGCCCCGTACCCGTCGCCGAGCGGGTCGCCGAAGCCGTCCGTGCCGACCAGCAGGACCGTGAGCTGCTCGAGGGCGAAGGACAGCGGACGGACGACTCCGGGTACGAAGGGCAGCGGATCCACCGTCGAGGAGTACAGCCCGTCCGAGCCGGCCCCTTTGCCGCCCGTCAGCCGGTAGAACTTGTCGTGCTTGATCTGCCAGGCGCCCGAGTCGCCGATCGAGATCAGGTGGACGAAGACGCCCTGGTCGGTGGGGGTCGCCGTGCCGGCCACCAGGGTGGTCGCCAGCAGATCGGCGGTCTCCTCGGGGCCCGCGTCCGGGCGGTGCAGGATGCGGCGGGCCTGCTCGACGAGCTGCCAGTGGACGGTGGACAGCAGCTTGTCCCAGTCGGCGACATAGCCGGCGCCCTCGCCCCTGACCTGCTTGAGCATCTCGTCGACGGCGCTGCGGCAGGCCAGTTGGGAGCCGATGTGCGGCTGGCGTGCGCTGGAGACGCCGTCGGCGACGGCGAACACCACGGTCCCGGTGTCCTCGTCCCAGGCCGCCGCCGCGTCGTCCTCGCGGGGCCGGCCCTCGTACCGGTGCTGGTTTCCGCGTACGGAGGCGAGACGCAGGGCCATCTTCCCCGTCTGCCAGCCGTCGCAGACGGTGTCCGGACGGTAGGACAGCCCGCGCGGCGGCACGGTCTCGAACGGCGGAACGGGCTTCCCGACGACGATGGGCCGCCAGTGCCCGGCGAGGTTCATCCCTACGGGTGCCTCCGGCGGCTCAGCCAGCGGTGCCTTAAGCGGCCGGCACGCCGACTCCGGCGCCTTCTCCGTGCCGGGGGCCGGGCCGGAGGCCGCGCTGGGGGGCATCCCGGGGCCGGCCCCTGGGCCCGTGCCGGAGGCCATGCCGGGGCCGGTCCCGAGGCCCGTGCCGGGGGCCGGGCCGAAGGCCATGCCGGGGCCGGTGCCGGGGCCGGTGCCGGGGGCCGGGCCGGAGGCCATGCCGGGGGCCGTGCCGAGGCCGGTGCCGGGGGCCGTGCCGGGGCCGGTGCCGGGGGCCGGGCCGGAGGCCATGCCGGGGCCGGTCCCGAGGCCCGTGCCAGGGGCCATGCCGGGGGTGGTGCCGGGGCCGGTCCCGAGGCCCGTGCCGGGTGCCATGCCGGGGGCCATGCCGGGGGCCATGCCGGAAGCCGGGCCGGAGGCCGGGCCGGGGGCCATGCCGGAAGCCGGGCCGGGGCCGGTCCCGGGGCCCAGGCCGGAGGCCATGCCGGAAGCCGGGCCGGAGGCCACGCCGGAAGCCGGGCCGGGGCCGGTCCCGGGGCCCAGGCCGGAGGCCATGCCGGAAGCCGGGCCGGGGCTGGTCTCGGGGGTGATGCCGGGGCCGGGGGCGTTCGGGGCGTCGGTCGTGCCGTTGGCGTGGTGGGTCGTGGAGTCGCGTGCCGGGTCGGGCCGCCCGGCGGGGGCCGGGCCGTCGGGCCGCCGCTCCGTCTCGCTCTGCCGCCTGCCGAACCGGACCATGTCAGATCACATCGATCGCGACGGTGAAGCCTTCCGGCTTGTCGACGGTGAGCTGCGGGTTGGCCGAGCCGAGCGAACGGCCCGAGGCGATCACGCTTCTGGTGAGCGCGGTGCAGAACTTGGCGATGGCGTCGCCGACTTCGACGCCCTTGTTCACGATGAACCCGAACTCGGGCTGCGTGGCGACCGCGTTGATGATCGCCGCGTCGGCGTCCTCGATGCCGACGGCGATGATGTTGGGCGCGCCCAGGGTCGACTGGCGGTCGGTGAGCCGGTGATGTGCGCTCTGCCAGTCCTCGCCCCGGTTGGGCAGCCCGTCGCTGAAGAAGAACACGGCGGGCCGGTGCACCTGGTAGCCCTCCGCCTTGAGGCTCTGGATGTCGGCGGGGATGCGGGTGATCAGGTCCTGGAAGGCGGTGGCGTAGCTGGTCATGCCGCGGGTGGTCAGGAGGGGGAACTCGCCCGCGCCGCGCAGGTCGACGAGATGGACGCGCTCGATCACGTCGTCCGAGAAGCCCAGGACGGAGAAGCGCACCTTCGCCGCGGCCATCGGCTCACCGAGCAGCGCCTGGTGCAGGGACCGCAGGCCGTCGTTCAGGTCGTCGATGTGGTGGATCATCGACCCCGACTCGTCGGCCAGGACGTAGACGGGAAGCAAGTGCCCCCGGTTGCTTTCGATCATCGTCACTTGTCCTTACCTGTGCTTGTCTGATCTTGAACTGTTCCCTTGTGCCGCTCTCGGCGCCGTCGTCACAGCGCGTCCTCCGCCGCCCGGAACCCGTCCGGCGCCGCGAGGCTGAACTGCGGGTCGCCCGCGCCCAGGCGCTGCCCGTAGCCGACGATCGTGTCCCGCAGGAAGGAGGCGACGCTGTGGGCGGCGGACGCGGCGTCCTGGTGCGGTGCCGCCATGAAGCCGAACTCCGGACGGGTGGCCAGCGTCCGTACCGCCGAGGCCTCCGCGTCGCCCAGGCCGAGGGCGATCATGTGCGGGGCGATCGAGTTGCCGCCCTGATCGACGAGTTCGGCGTACGCGCCGCGCCAGCCGGTGCCCTCGTCGGGGGTGCCGCCGGTGAGGAAGAAGACGATCGGCCGCAGCACCTGCGTACGCTGCGTCTTCACCAGGGCGACGTCCTGCCGCAGCAGCGCCTGGAGGGTACGGAAGGCGTGGGCGTACGACAGTCCCGGGCGCCCGGTGAGGATCGGGGTGCGGGTGCTGGGCAGCACGGTGTCCAGGGGCAGCCTGAGTTCCGTGGCGGCGGCCATGCCCAGTACGCACAGCCGCAGCGCGGCGGAGACGGCCGGGGCGCCGGAGAGCGCGGCGTGCAGGGAGGCGAGGCCCCGGTTGAGTTCGTCGAGGGAGCCCCGGTCGAGGGACTCGTCGAGGACGAGATAGATGAGGGCGGCGCCGGAGAACGCGGCCGGGGCGGGGCCCTGTGCCGAGGAGCCGCTCGGCTGGACCGGCACGACCAGCGTGGGTTCGTACACCTGCGGTTGTCCCGGCGGCCCGTATCCCTGCCCCGGTTGTCCCGGCGGCGCGTATCCCTGCTGCGGATGTCCGGTCTGGGGCTGACCCTGTTGCGGGTAGCCCGGGTGCGGCTGTGCGGGCGGCGGCTGCTGCTGGGCGGGCGCCGGCCCCGGTGCCTGGGGTGGGGCCGCCGCCGTGAGCTGGGCCGGGGCGGCGGTGGCGGGGGCGTCCCACGGGCGGGCGCCCGGGAGCGCGGGCGGGGCCGCGGCCGAGAGGGGGACGTGGCCGCCGGTGGCCATGCCGACCTGGCCGGTGAGCTGTTGGCGCAGCAGGTCGAGGTCGCCGGCGACGATGAGCCCCTTCTCGGCCATCACCTGGAACAGGCCGAGCGCACGCTGGTTCTGGAGTTCGGCGGTGGCCATCCGGGCCGCCTCGAGCTGGCGGCTCATCTCGAAGGCGCCGGCGGCGTCGCCCGGGTGGGTGATCAGGTAGTGCCGGATGAGGCCCTCGCTGTTGGTGAGCATGCCCTCGAAGGCGTCGGCCTGGCGTTTCGTGGACTCGATCTCGTAGCTCTGTTTGATGGCGTCGAGCTGGCCGCCCCGGTGGGCGCCGCCGACCGCGGGCACGTGTTCGGCGGAGTCGCGGCGTTCCTTCCAGTCGGCGTCGATCAGCGACTCCAGGAAGGCCAGCGCCTTGCTGTCGGGGCGTACGGAGACCCGGCAGCCGTCGATGACGAGCCCTTGGGAGAGGGCGGTGGGGGCGGCGCAGAGCTGGTTGAGATGGCGCTGGAGGCCGAAGGAGTCCTCGATGGAGAACCGTTGCCCCGCGCCGTGGAACAGGCTGATCAGGTGTCCGTGGACGAGGGGCAGCGGGTCGGTGAGGCCGGAGCGGACGAACTCCTCGGCGCCCCGCCAGCCGTCGACGCGGAAGGTGAAGGAGAGGGTGACCTCGAAGGCGTGGACGCCGTCCCGGGAGACCAGGGGGTTGTTGCGCAGGACCGCGCTGCGGTTCTGGGGGCGCATGTCGACCTCGTACCGCGTGCGGTAGCGGGAGAAGACCTGCTGGCCGGGGGTGAGGGGACGGCCGTCGATGCAGACGACCTCGCCGGAGGCGGTGGCGTAGACGACGGCGAGGTGGGGTTCGCGTGCCTTGGTGGGGCCGACGGCGAAGCGCGGCACCGGCGACTGGTTGACGATCAAGGACACCGGCTGGGTCACCGGGCACCTCCTGGCCGATCGGGCGGAGCGGGCGGAGCGGGCGGAGCGGGCGGTCTCAGTCGTAGGGCGCTGGTGAGGACGGCCGCGGAGCGGGGCAGGGGACGGAAGTTGTCGCGTTCGTTCCAGTGGGAGACATGGCGCTGGAGGATCTGGCCGGCGCGGGGACTGCGCGCGGCGACGTCGTCGACGAGGATGCGGACCAGGTCGTCCAGGAGGAGCGGATCGTTCTCGGCCTGGGCGGCCCATTTCTGGAGTACGGCCTCGGCCTCCTCGCCGAAGAGTTCGCCGCCGATCACCTCGGCCCACAAGTAGCCGAGCAGGCGCCGCAGTTCACCGCCCGGCACGTCGGTGGCGGCCAGCCGCAGCAGGGTGGGGCGGCTGCGCGGGGCGATGCCGGGGCTCGGGGGTTCCTCGGAGAGGAGGGTGTCGGCGAGGATCAGGAAGACGAGGTGTCCGCAGGCGCGGCTCTCGGCGGTGTGGGCCATCTCGGCGACGGCGCGCAGGACGACGAGGGCGTGCGCGGCGAGGTCCTCCTCCAGCAGGTCGGCGAAGCTGTCGCCGATCGCGATGGCGACCTGGATGTTGTCGACGGTGCCGAGCCGGGTGAGCGCCGAGACGGCGGCGGTGAGGTCGGCGCCGCCGAGGCAGAGGCCGTAGGCGCGGGCGGCGGCGGCCTGGTACTGCCAGACGTCGCTCAGGTACCAGCCGTCGACGAGCGCCCGGACTCCGCCGCGCAGGGCCGGATCGCGGGCGCAGACCTTGAGGGCGTATCCGATGGCCTCGCGGCGCTGCCAGCCGCTGTCCTCGTCGAGGGCCCAGCCGGCGAAGACCTGGTTGGCGATGTACTCGAAGGCCTCGGTGGCGATGAGCCCTAGTGCGGTGCCGGCGAAGCTGCGCACCTGTTGGGTGGGCGAGTCGACCAACTCGGCGAGCCAGCCGACGAGTTCGCGCTGGATGCGGTACTCGGACCAGACGTGCCGGATGATCCGGGGCGGGTAGGCGGGGTCGCGGTACTCGGCGACCGTGCACGGCAGCCGGCCGAGGCTGCCCCGGGTGACGGCGCCGACGGTCCGGGCGCGTAACTTCTCGGCGAGCAGCCGCCGGGACTGGGCGAACGGGTCGTGCCGCAGGGGTACCGGACCCTGCTCGACGCTGGGGGTGAGGATGCCGCGTTCGCTGCGGAACCACTCCAGGAGCAGGGTCGCGGCGAGGGCCACGTCCTCCTGGGGGAGCCCGCCGAGGACGGCGAGGGCAACGGCCTGGGTGCGCAGCACGGTGTCACCGAGGCCCTCGAACCACTCCTCGGGTGTCTCACCGCCGGCCCGGTCCATCCGGGTGCGCACACGGTCGGTGTCGATGGCGCCGGCCTTGTGCTCGTGCGCGAGCACCTCGGCGAGCCTCGCGGCGTCGCGGCAGGCGGCGGTGTCGTCGAGGAGTTCGGCGGCGAGGTCTGCGACACCGGCGGCGGCGAGCGCGCGCTCGGCCTCCAACTCGCCGATCAGATGCGCGAGATGGGCCGACAGTACGGCGTCCAGTGTGCCGGGGCGGTCGATCCGCCGTACGTACTCGGCTGCCCCGCGCCCGAGTTCGGCCTCGGGTCCGGCGATCAGCACGAGCCGGGCATCGGCGCGGCGCAGCAGCTCCTCCAGCCCCTGGAGCAGGGAGCCGCTGAGTTCGTCCAGGTCGGGCGGCCGGTCCAGCAACAGGCCCGCTCCGCTGCCGAGTTGCCTCAGATCGGTGAGCCGGCTCAGTTCGGCGACGGAGTCCAGCAGGTACCAGGCCTTCACCTGGGCGGAGATCAGCAGCCGCACCCCGGCCGCGGTCTTGCCCGCCCCGCCGGGACCCCGCAGCACGACGGACCGCCGCTGCCAGGCGTCGGCCAGTACGTCGTCCCAGCGGGGCGGCGGCCGGAAGGCGTGCCGGACGGTCTCGACGGTGGTCGCGGACAGGGCCCGCAGGACGACGTCCCGCTGGCCCGCCGCGACCTGGACGACGATCTTGTCGCCGTGGACCCGGTCCCCGCCGATGTGCGTCCACGCCTCACGCAGTGTCCCGGCGCGCAGACTGCCCTGCCCGGTGCGGTTGGTGGCCCCTCTGGCCCGGGACCCGGCCCCGACGTTGTCGCCACCGCCGCCCGGCTCCCCCGACTGAGCACCGCTGTCGCCGCCCGCCGGGCCGCCCTGTCCGTCGCCGCCCGGCGGAGGTCCGGCACCGTCACCGGCGTTGCCGCCGGGCTGCGGCGCGGGCGCGCCCGCCGGTGCCGGACCGGCGGGGGACGGCGCGGGCGCCGGGGCGGGAGCGGCGGCGGGCGCGGGGCCGGGCGCCGGGGCGCCGGGCGTGCTCATCTCTCGTCCGCGGGCATGTTGACGTAGTACACGTTGCCCGCCACCTCGTCGCGGCCGACGACCTTCGCTCCGTCACCGACGGCGATCTGGCCGCCGGTCACATCACGTGCGGTGAGCGTGGGCGGCGGAACCGGGCTCCCCGTGCCGATTCCGCCGCCGGCTCCTCCCGCTCCGCCGCCCGGGGCCTGGGCTCCCCCGATTGCCCGGCCGGGCGGCTCCCCCGGATTCGCGGGAAGTCCTGGTGGCGCCGCGTAGCCGGGTACGGTGACCCAGCCGCGGCGCGGTTCGCCGTGCTTGGTGACGAAGTCGGCGGGCAGGTAGGCCGCCGGGTCGATGCCCGGGTAGCCGCCCAGCACGACCGACGTGTGGACGTTCTCCGAGACCACCAGCACGAGCAGGGCCCGGCGCGCCTCGGCGAGGACCTGCTTGACGGGGCCCGCGTCGACCAGCCGGGCCAGGTCGTTGATGGCAGCGCCGGTCCAGCGCTTGCCCTCCCGCCGCACGAGCCCCTGGTTGAGGCCGACCCGCAGCCGCATCCGGTGGACCTCGTTGTACTTCGCCCGGTGCGCCAGCAGCGCGTCGTCCAGCCCGCGCTGGAGTTCCCGCAGCAGCCTGACCGGGCTGGTCTCCACGGGGACCAGCATGAGCATCCCGTCGCCGCGGTCCTGCACCCGGCAGTCGGCGTAGGTGAGGCCGGCCCTGCCGAGTGCGAGCGCGACCACCTCGTACAGCTCATCGTGCAGGGTGGCCTGGGCGTTCTCCGGACGCAGACTGAAGTCCTCGATGTCGATCAGCACGATCCAGTAGCTGACGGGGTCCGGCGACACCATGTCCGTCCTCCTGTGCTCCGGGCCGGGGCATCGAACGTCCCGGCCCATCCATGCAAGGGCCATACATCAACAGTGTCTACGCCAACTGGCGCACAGTGTGGCTGATTTGACACATCGGCATCTTTTCCGACATGACGCCACACAAACAGTTAAGAGGTCGCTTGCCCTGTTTACCTGACTTCACCGAACGGGTAGGGAAGGGTCGGCACGGACGGACGAGACAGCGGACTGGACAGCGGTCGAGCCACCGAGGGGGACTCTGTGCGTCAATGGCCCGCCTCCATCGGGTTGCTGTTCGGCGCCGCGCTGGCGCTGGTGGGTCTGCTCCTGGCGAGCGCCCTCACTCACGGCTCCGGGGACCCCGACGCCCCCAAGAGCCCCACGGGAAGCACCCGTTCGTCCACACCGGCCTCACCGGCCCCCGACGACAACAAGGGCGACGGCGGCGGACGCGCGGCCCAACTCCCCTCCACAGTCCCCGACTTGTGGCCGACCCCACGAGAAGTACGCCCGGGCCGGGGGTCCGTGCCGTTCGGCCGGACGGTGGCGCTGCGCTCCGACGCCGGGACGGACCCGGCCACCCTGGAAGCCGTCGCCCGGACCCTCCGCGAGGCCGGCGTCCACCAGGTTCGCTATGGTGACCGCCCGCAACGGAACGAACTGCTGCTCACCATCGTTTCCAAGGCCCCTGACGCCTCCAACACCTCTGACGAAGCGTCAACAGTCCTTCAAACCCTCGGAATTGAGCCACCGAGGAAACTCCCACCCGGCGGCTACGTCCTCGCGGCGGGCAACGACCGGAAGGGCCGCCCCCGTGTCGTCCTCGCCGGCACCGACCCGGCCGGCGCCTTCCACGCGGCCCAGACGCTGGCCCAGCTGGTGCGTCCCGTCGGCTCCACGGCACCCCGCGCCGAGCTGCCCGCCGTACACATCCGCGACTGGCCCGCCACCTCGGTGCGGGGCATCGTCGAGGGCTTCTACGGCACCCCCTGGACCCAGCGACAGCGCCTCGAGCAACTGGACTTCGCGGCCCGCTGGAAACTGAACACCTACCTCTACACACCCAAGGACGACCCCTACCTGCGCACCCGCTGGCGCGACGCCTACCCCGCCTCCCGGCTGACCACGTTGCGCGCTCTGGTGCAGCGGGCCACCGACGACCACATCACCTTCGTCTACGCCCTCTCCCCCGGCCCCAGCGTCTGCTACAGCTCCCCCACCGACACCGCCGCGCTCACCCGCAAGTTCCGGCAGCTGTGGGACATCGGGGTGCGCGCGTTCGCCGTGCCCCTCGACGACATCGACATCAGCCGCTGGAACTGCGCCCGGGACAGGTCGGCGTACGGCTCCGGCACGGCGGCCGTCGCACGCGCCCAGGCCGATCTCCTCAACCGGGTCCAGCGCGATTTCGTCGCCGCCCACCGGGGCGCCGCGCCGCTGATCACCGTGCCCACCGAGTACACGGGATCCCGGCCCAGCGCCTACAAGCGCGCCCTCGCCGCCCGCCTCGACCCGGCCGTCACCGTGATGTGGACGGGCCCCCAGGTCGTCTCCCCCACGCTGCGCACCACCCGGGCCCGCGAGGCCCGCCGCGTCTACGCCCACCCGCTGCTGGTCTGGGACAACTACCCGGTCAACGACTACACGCCGGGTCACCTCCTGTTGGGCCCCTACGAGGGCCGCGACCGTACGCTGCCGGGCACGGTCGCCGGTCTCACCGCCAACCCGATGAACCAGGCCGTCGCCTCCGACCCGGCCCTGTTCTCCCTGGCGGCCTACACCTGGAACCCCGAGAAGTACCGCCCCGAGGCCGCCCTCGACGCGGGCCTCGCCACCCTGGCCGCCGGCGACTCCCGCGCCCTCACGGCGCTGCGCGCCTTCGCCGACGTCAACCGCGCCTCCCGCGTCAACGGCGTCCAAGCCCCCGGACTGGCGGCGCTGACGGCGGCGTACTGGCGGGGCGGCGCCACCGCCGAGAAGGCCCTGCGCGCCCGGCTGACCGTCCTGGCCGGCGCCCGCGACAACGTCCCGGCCGCCTTCCGGACGGCGGCGTCACCCTGGCTGGCCTGCGCGAACGACTGGGCCAGGGCCGCGCTGGCCGCGATGGCCGTGCACGAGGGCAGGGGCGACCGCTCCGAGGTCCGGGCCCTGCGCGACGCCGCCCGCGCCCACACGGTCCGCGACTATCTGGGCCGGGCGCGCGAGGTCGAGGTCGGCACGGGCGTCCTGGACACGTTCGTGGCCCGCGCACTGGCGTAGACGCACGTGTGGGGCACCCCCCGAGGCCCGGCGGACACCCCACACGCACACCGATTTCATCGGCTTCGCACTACTTGTTCAGGTACGTCCAGAACTCGTCGAACGACAGGAGCTTGTCGCCGTCGAGGTCGCGGGAGGCGATGATGACCTCGGCCACGGACTCGGTGACGTTCCAGTCACCCTCCTGCGCGAGGGCAGTCTTGAACTCGGCGGCCGTGATGAACCCGTCACCGTTCGTGTCGATGCGGTCGAACTGCTTGCGTGCTTCCTCGATGTCCGCCACCGGGACCCGCCCCTTCCTGTACGTACTGCTGACGGGGTCAGATTAGCTGGCCAGGCGGGCGCGCAGCGCCGCGACCACCCACGCGAACTCCTCGCGGTGTGCCGAGGCGGGCTCCGCGCCCTTCATCCTGACCAGCAACTCCCGGTACCGGGCAAGCCTGTTGTTGGAAGCCGACTCGATACGCTCGAGCACCGCGGCCGGGTCGCCGTCCCCCAGTACCTCGCGCAGGATCGCCTCGGCCTCCGGCCCCTCGGGGGCGATGCCCTGCTCACGGGCCTGCCCCGCCAGCTGGACCAGCCTCATGGGGAACCAGGTGGACCGCCCCGCGGCGGGGCCGCGGCCCTGGTCCGCCGCGTTGAACTCGATCACCTGCCGCATCTGCGCCCGGAACTCCGGGTCCTGGACCATCTCCGCCAGCTCCACCCAGGCGTCCACCTGCTCCGGCGTCGGGTCCTCGGGCAGGTCCACGGCGACGGAGCGCATCCGCTCCCGGATCTCCGGGTCGACGGAGTCGAGCCCGTGGAACAGCTCCTCCACGAACTCCTCCATGATCCGCTTGCGTTCGCCGGCCGACAGCCGCGCCAGTTTGTTCATGAGCGTCATCTCCTCCGCGGTCGAACCGCGTCTCGCCACGGACGACAGCACCGCACGGGTCACCCGCAGCGTCCTGATCTGCGCGTCCAGCGCCGCCACATGCGTGGCGGCCACCTCCGCGACCGTCGTCTCCCCGGCCAGCACCGCGCGTACGTGGTCCAGGCCGAGGCCCAGTTCACGCAGGGTGCGGATCAGTTCGAGGCGGGCCACGGAGCCGGCGTCGTACAGCCGGTAACCGCCGGAGGACCGGGTCACGGGCGGCAGGGCGCCCTCGTCGGACCAGTAACGGATGGTCCGTACGGTCAGTCCGGTGGCCCGGGCGAGTTCACCGATGGTGAGATGTCCGGTGCCGTCGTCGATCATGATGGCGAGTCTGGGCCTTCCAGTAGGTGGAGACTCAAGAGGCAGGCTGAGCGAAGGCGCGCCTTCAAGGGTCGCGGGGAACCGCGCGACAAGCCCCCACCGGCCGGCAGCGGAACGAACCGCCTACCCGGCGGAGCGGCTCAGTGCCAGGCCTCATAGTGCGGGTTGCTCTGGCACCCGCTCATGATCTCGACCTTCGTGGTCTTGTTCACCGGACAGACCCCGATGATGTACTTCCGCTCGATTCCGCCGGGGAAGGCCACCTCGACCTGGTCCGCCCACTTGTGGGTGTCACCGATGGTCTTGTTGACGTCCACGCCGCCCGGGGCGTCGATGTAGTAGTTGTAGCCCGACTTCCACCACGTCTTGTACAGGTCGTGGTCGTACGTCGTGGAGACGTACGGGGAGGGCTGGTTGACCAGGACGTACTTCTCGATGTCGTACTGGCCGTTGATGACGTCCCGGGGCTTGAAGCCCTCCGCGAAGACGGTCTCCGGGCCCCGGCCGTCGCTGCGGTAGAGGGTGCCGCAGGTCTTGCGCCAGACCGGCTCGGGCGTGATGCGGTCGACGTCGACACGGCGGTCGACGGCGGCCTTGACCGGGTCGTCGAACTGGGGGCAGGCGGGCGCGGCCTTGGTGAGGGCCGTCTTCGGGGCGGCGGCTGCGGGAAGGGTGGTGGCGGAGGTCGCGAAGACGGCGGCCAGGGAGAAGATGACGGCGGCGGTCCGCCGCCGCAGGCGAGTTGTGATCATGGATGCACCCTGTCGGGTCTGCGGCGGCGGGCCGGGGATCGTCACTCGATCGGCGGCGTGTCACACGAGGTGGTCGGGTACCCCAACTGGGGCCGGATCAGCGGAAGATGCCCGTGTGGCCGAGTGAATAGCGGCCGGGCTGCGGGTAGACGGCGAGTCCGTGCGGGCCGCTGCCCACCTTGATCCGGGCGAGCTGTTCGCCGGTCCGGGTGTCGACGGCGTACACCTCCGAGTTGTAACGCCCCGACAGCCAGAGGACTTTGCCGTCGGCGGAGACGCCGCCCATGTCGGGGCTGCCGCCGTGGGGCAGCCGCCACTTCTTTGTCACCTCACCCTTCTCGAAGTCGAAGACGGAGACGGTTCCCTCGCCCCGGTTGGAGACGTACATCTCGCGGGAGTCGCGGCTGACGTACAGCCCGTGGGTGCCCTTGCCGGTGGGCAGGAGGGTGGGCCGGGTGAACTTGTCGCCGTCCAGAACCCACATGCCGTCGGCCATCATGTCGGCGATGTAGAACCGCTTGCCGTCCGGCGAGATCTTGACGTCCTGCGGCATCGCGCCCTCGTAGGGCAGCTTCTGCTGCGCGACGACCTTCATTCGCTCGGTGTCGACCTTGAGCAGTTCGCCGCTGAACTCGCAGGACACGATGAAGTACCGGCCGTCGAAGGAGAAGTCGGCGTGGTTGACGCCGTAGCAGCTGACGGGTTCGGTCTTGACGCGCTTCATGGTGTGCGCGTCCCGGAAGACGAGTTCGCGGTCGAGGGAGGCCATGACGACGGCGTACTTGCCGTTGGGCGTGAAGTAGAGGTTGTACGGGTCGTGGACCTCGACCGGCTTGCCCGCCTTCCCCGTTTTGGGGTCGATGGGCGTGAGGGTGTGGCCGCGGTTGTTGTTGACCCAGAGGGTCTTCAAGTCCCAGGAGGGGACGACGTGTTGGGGCTGGCGCCCGACGTGGATCGTCTCGACGACCTCGTACGTCTTCGGGTCGATGACGGAGACGGTGTCGGACTCGGTGTTGGGCACGTAGACGCGGGACGGGAAGTCCCGGACGACCGGGGAGAGCCGGTTCGGCCGGTCGGCGGCGTACACATCACGTGGGTGCAGGACGGGCGGCATCCCGCGCAGCCCCTGGACGACGGGCTTGACGGGTACGGCGGGCTTGACCGGCTTGACGGGTTCGACGGGCTCGGCCGCGCGGAGGGGCCGGTTCGGCTGGTCCCCGGTTTCGGTGCCGCAGGCGGCGAGTCCGGCGAGGACGGTGAGGGCGGCTCCCGTGACGAGGGCGCGGGTGATGACGGTGGGGGGCATCAGGTCAGCAACTCCGTGGTGGTCACCGCGTGCAGGCCGCGGCGGTCGAGTTCGTGCAGGAGGCCGGGGAACGCGGCAACCGTGTCCGCGTATCCGAAGTGCAGGCTGACGATCGATCCGGCGCGGACGTCGGCCATGACGTTGCGTACGACGGCGGGGGCGCCCGGCGAGGTGAAGTCGAGGGAGTCGACGTCGTACGACAGGACGTGCGGGTAGCCGGCGCGACGGGCGAGCCGTTCGACGAGCGGGGAGGCGCGGGCGCCGCGCGAGGGCCGGAACCAGGTGCCGATGGACCCGGTGAGCGCCGTCAGCCGCTCGGCGCACCCCCTGATCTCGGCGTCGGCGTCCGCCTCCGGCATGGCGTTGATGTCGAGGTGGCGCAGGGTGTGGTTGCCGAGTTCATGACCTCCGTCGAGGATGCGGCGGGCGAGGCCGGGATGGGCGTCGAGCCAGGTCCCGACGGCGAACACGGTGACCCGGGAGCCGTGTTTCTCAGCGGCGGCGAGCAGCGCGTGCGCGGTGGCGGGGTCACCGTCGCCGTGGAAGGTGAGGGCGACTTGGGGGCGGTCGCGGGGGCCGTGCTGAATCTGGGCGGGGTAACGGAGGAGGGGGGCGGGCGCGGCTCCGGTACGGGAGGCGGGCGCGTCGGGGTGAGTGGCGGCACCGCCGGTGGCGGTTCCGTCCGCGCACCCGGCGGCCAGCGCCCCCGAGGCAACGATCCCGGCGCCGGCACGCAGCACCGCTCGACGGTCGGTCGTGGTCACCGCACCATTTAAGGGGGGTTGGGAGGGAAAACAGCCGATTAGCCCGATCGGCGGCCCGCCCATACGGTCCCGCACAGCCGCAACGCGCCGGAACCCTCACAAGGCCGAGCAGCCGCACGCCGGGCCGGGAGCGTCACACCGAGCCGGGCAGCCGCACGGCAGGCCGGGAGCCTCACAGCAGGCCGGGCAGCCGCGCGTCAGCGCGTGCGGGGGCTCACACCAGGCCGAGCAGCCGCGCGTCAGTGCGTGCGGGGGCTCAGCGGTCGGCGACCCGCATTTCGAACCACGTTGTCTTGCCGCGTGGCAACAGGTCGACGCCCCAGCGGTCGGAGAGCTTGTCCACCAGCATCAGGCCCCGGCCGCTGATGTCCATCTCCTGAACCGGCATCAGGCACGGCAGCCCCCGTGAGGGGTCGCGGACCTCGACGCGGATCCAGCCCCGGCGGCGGAGCATCCGCAGGCCGAACGCCCGCGCGCCGGTGTGCCGCACGGCGTTGCCGACCAGTTCGGAGACGAGCAGTACCGCGTCCTCGGTCATTTTGGGGGACAGTCCCCAGTGGCGGAGGACGACGACCTGGGCGAGGCGGCGCGCGGTCGCGGCGGACTCGGGGCGGGACGGCAGCTGGACCTCGTCTTCCGTCGGGTCTCCGAACAGCTCGAGCGCCTTGAGTGCTCGCTCGTCCTCCACCGCAGGCGACCAACGCGCCGCCGTCGCACGGCCGTGTCCCCGCGGCTGTTCCATGCCCTCCAGCCCCGCCATGCCCCCATCATGGCCGCCCGAGCGATCCGCCGGGGCCGTTCCGGAGGAATACGCCCCCCGGAGCGCGCCATTCCGAATAGGCTGATCGTCATATGCCGATGGCATTCCGTCAGCCCCTAAAGGGTCTTCGACCTGCGGCGGAAGCTCACTTTCGGGCAAGCGACAGGCCCCCTCGACAAGACAGGCTTAAGGTTGGCTTAAGGCTCCCATAAACCGCCCTATCGAGGGACCCGGATAAGACTTCACGTCAACTGCAAGTGCTTTAGCGGAACTTCGCCTTACCGGGACCTTCGTCCACGAAGCTCCGCATCCCGATCTCCCGGTCCTCCGTCGCGAACAGACCCGCGAACCAGTTCCGTTCGATCGCCAGCCCTGTCTCCAGGTCCGTTTCCAGACCCGCGTCGATCGACTCCTTCGCCGCGCGCAGCGCGATCGCCGGACCCTGGGCGAGTTTCGCCGCCCAGGCGTGCGCCTCGGTGTACACGTCGGCGGCCGGGACCACCCGGTCCACCAGACCGAGGGACAGCGCTTCGTCGGCCCTGACCATCCGGCCCGTGAAGATCAGGTCCTTGGCCTTGGACGGCCCGATCAGCCGCGCCAGTCGCTGGGTACCGCCCGCGCCGGGGATCAGACCGAGCAGGATCTCCGGCTGACCGAGTTTCGCATTGTCACCGGCGATGCGGTAGTCCGCGCAGAGCGCCAACTCGCAGCCGCCGCCGAGGGCGTAGCCGGTCACGGCGGCGACGACGGGCTTGGGGATACGGGCGACGGCGCTGAAGGAGTCCTGCAGGTCCCTGGACCGGGCGACCATCGCCGCGTGGTCCATCGCCTGCATCTCCTTGATGTCCGCGCCGGCCGCGAACACCTTCTCCCCGCCGTACACGACGACCGCCCGGACGTCGTCGCGCCGGGTGGCCTCCCCCGCGAGTTCCCTGAGGCGGTCCTGGGTGGCGACGTCCAGCGCGTTCATGGGCGGCCGGTCCAGCCGGATCGTGCCCACACCTTCGGCGACTTCGAGATGCACAGTCATGGAGGCAGGTTAACGGGCACTAACGACAACGAGCCCGGTGCTGTCAGTCACACCGGGCCCGTCGACGACGCAGCGGGACTACGCCTTCCACTTCTCCCAGGACATGTTCCAGGCGTTGAGCCCGTTGTCCGGTTCGACCACGCGGTCGTTGGAGTTCTTCACGATCACCACGTCGCCGATCATCGAGCGGTTGAAGAACCAGGCCGCGGCCACCCCGCTGTCGTAGCCGCCGCGCACGTCCCGCAGGCCGATGCAGCCGTGGCTGGCGTTGTAGTTGCCGAAGGCGTCGCCGCCCCAGTAGTTGCCGTGGATGAAGGTGCCGGAGGTGGTCAGGCGCTGGGCGTGCGGGACGTCCTTGATGTCGTACTCGCCGCCGTAGCCGACCGTCTCGCCGTTCATCCGGGTCACTTCGAGGCGCTCGGTGATGACCATCTGGCCGTTCCAGGTCTCGTACCCGGGCGCGCCGGTGGTGACGGGGATGGTCTTGATGACCTTGCCGTCCCGGCGTACGACCATCTTCTTCGTCTTGACGTCGACCGTGGAGACCTGGCTGCGGCCGATGGTGAAGGAGACCTGCTTGGCCTGCTTGCCGTAGACGCCGGGGCGTCCCTCGACGCCGTCGAGGGCGAGGGCGACGGTGACCTTCGTACCCGGTGCCCAGTACTTCTCCGGGCGGAAGTCGAGGCGGTCGTTGCCGAACCAGTGGCCCTCGACGTCGACGGCCGGTTCGGTCTTGACGGTGATGGCCTTCTCGACGGCCTCGGGGTGCGTGATGCCCCGGGTGAAGCGGATCGAGAACGGCATGCCCACGCCGACCTTGGAACCGTCCTCGGGCGTGAACGTACCGATGAACGTGTTCTTCGGGGTGAGGGTGGTGAAGGACGACTCCTCCGCCGCCGTACGCCCCTCGGCGTCCTTCGCGACGACGTGCACCTTGTACGTGGTGGACGCGGCGAGATGCGTCGAGGGGGCCCACTTGGTGTCCCCGGCGGTCAGCGCCCCCGCGACCGGGTTGCCCTTGGGGTCCTCGACCTTGACCTCGGTCAGTTTGCCCTTGGCGGCGCTGACGGTGAGGGCGCCGCTGGTGTCGACGGACTTCGAGCCGTCCTTGGGGGCGATCGTGACGACCGCCTGCGACTGCTGGGTTGTCGCGGTGGTGGAGTCCTTGCCCTTCGGCTTGGCGTCGTCGGTGCCGGACTCCGAGCCGCCGCCGCCCCCGCCGCACGCGGTGACGGCGACGAGCACGACACCGGCGAGCAGCGCGAGTGCCCCTCTGCTCCGCCGTGTGCGTCGTGCCCCTGATATGCCGGGTGCGCCGTCCCCTCGTACCGCCGCCGAAGCCCCCGATATCGGTCGCGCGTTCAAGCTTTCTCCCCTCCCGTGGCCTGGCTCAGGCCCACTTCCCCGGCGCGTACCGCGCACCCCGGCGCATATTAAGCACAAGGTCACACCCCCCGGCGGCCCCTGAAGGTCACTGTTTCGTCCCAACATCATCAGATTGTCGGACCCGACTGTTCACTTCACGGCGCCGCCCGCCTTCCACTCCTTCCAGCCCATGTTCCATCCCCCGAGCCCGTTGTCGGGAGCGATCCGCTTGTCCTCGCTGTTGACGACCTCGACGACGTCACCGACCAGACTCCGGTCGAAGAACCAGCCCGCCGGAGTGTCCGAACTGCCGCCCTTCACATCCCTCAGCCCGACACAGCCATGGCTGACGTTGGCCTTGCCGAAGGCGTCCGGCGCCCAGTAGTTGCCGTGCAGGAAGGTGCCGGAGGTGGTCAGCCGCATCGCGTGCGGCACGTCCGGGATGTCGTACTCGCCGTTGCCGTCCTTCTTCTTGAAGCCGACCGTGGCGCCGTTCATCCGGGTCAGCTCCAGCATCTCCAGGACCACCATCTTGCCGTTGTACGTGGTGGTCTTCGGCGCCCCCGCCGTGATCGGCACGGTGGCGAGCAGATCGCCGTCGCGCCGCACCTCCATGGTGTGCGCGGCCGCGTCCACCAGGGAGACCTGGCTGCGGCCGACGGTGAAGGTGAACGTCTTCCGCTGGATCCCGTACACCCCCGGCGCCCCCTCGACGTCCCGCAGCGCCAGGTCGACGGTGACCTCGGTGCCCGGGGCCCAGTACTCCTCGGGCCGGAAGTCGAGGCGGTCGTCGCCGAACCAGTGCGGGCGGATCTCTACCGCGGGGTTCGCGGTGACACGGACGGCGCGTTCGACGGCGGCGCGGTCGCGCACCTCGCGGTTGAACTCCAGGGACACGATCATGCCGGTGCCGACGGTGGCGCGGTTCTCCGGGGTGACGTATCCGATGAACCGCTCGTCGGGCACGTATGTCGTGAAGGTCGTGTGCCGGGCCGAGCGGTGTCCGTCGCCGTCGAGCGCCACGGCGTCGACCGTGTATCTGGCGGCCAGCGCGAGCCGCGCGTCGTCGGGCCGCCAGGACAGCCCGTCCGCGGAGATCCGCCCGGCCACCACCGACTCCTGCGCGTCCTGCGACCTGACGACCCGCACCGACTCCAGACGCCCGCCGGGCACCCGTACGAGAAGGGGGTTCTCGGGGCGTACCAGGCGGCTGCCGTCGGCCGGCGAGACGCGGATCACGTCCTTCGGCGCCCGGGGTTTCCCGAACATCGAGTCCGCCCCGCCCACCCCCTCCGAAGTGCAGCCGGCGGCTCCGGCCAGCAGTCCTGCCCATGTCAGTACGGCGGCCAGCCCGGCCCTCGCGCGCCGAGCGCGCCCAGTTACGTGCCTCACGCACGACCCAACGACGCGGCCCGCCCCGGGGAAACGTGAGTGCGAGCCATGCTCTGGGCAGAACAGGGGGGAGAAACGACGCGACAGGGCACTGCGGCAGGGACGCCGTACGCCTGTTCTCGCTTCGTTCCACGAGTCGCGGGAGGTGGAGAGGTGTCCAGCGCAGCCGAGCAGAAAGCGGTGGCCCAGCAGCGCGCCGTCGAGAACGGGCACCCCGGCACCGCGTCTGTGGACGCCGCGTCGCCCGCCGCCGTGCCCAGTCTCGACGGCGCGCCACGCGCCACGCTGCCCGCCGTACCCGTGTGGCCGGGGACACCGATGCCCCTGGGCGCGCGTTTTCGCACGGGCCCGGACGGGGTGTCGGGCACCAACTTCGCGCTGTGGGCGGGCGGGGCGGAGGCGGTGGAGCTGTGCCTGTTCGGGGAGGTGGAGCCGGGTGGCGGGGAGGTGGAGACGCGCGTCCCCCTCACCGAGCTGACGCACGAGATCTGGCACGGCTTCGTGCCCGGGGTCATGCCGGGTCAGCGCTACGGCTACCGCGTGCACGGCCGCTGGGACCCGTGGACCGGCGCCCGCTGGAACCCGGCGAAGCTGCTCCTGGACCCGTACGCGCGTGCCGTGGACGGCGACTTCGAGCTGCCGCCCGAGGTGTACGGGCACGTCAGGGACTGGCCCCAGCAGCAGGTCGCGGACACCGTGCGCGACGACCGCGACTCGGCGCCGTACGTCCCGAAGGGGGTCGTGGTCCACGACGACGCCCCCGACGACGAGTGGGCGGACGACCGCCGCCCGAAGACCCCGTGGGCCGACTCGGTGATCTACGAGCTCCACGTCAAGGGCTTCACCAAGCTGCACCCGGACATCCCCGAGGAACTGCGGGGCACCTACGCGGGCCTGGCGCATCCCGCGGCGATAGAGCACCTGACACGACTGGGCGTGACGGCGGTCGAACTACTGCCCGTACACCAGTTCGCGCACGAGGACCATCTCCTGCGCCGGGGCATGAAGAACTACTGGGGCTACAACTCGATCGGCTACTTCGCCCCGCACGCGGGCTACGCGGCCACGGGTACGGCGGGCCAGCAGGTCGGCGAGTTCAAGCGCATGGTGCGCGCGCTGCACGCGGCGGGCATCGAGGTCATCCTCGACGTGGTCTACAACCACACGGCCGAGGCGGACGAACACGGCCCGACCCTCTCCCTGCGAGGCGTCGACAACAGGGGCTACTACCGGCTGCAGAACGACCCCCGCAGCTACGCCGACTACACGGGCTGCGGAAACACGCTGCACGTCGTCCAGCCGCACGTTTTGCGCCTGATCACGGACTCGCTGCGGTACTGGGTGACCGAGATGGGCGTGGACGGCTTCCGCTTCGACCTGGCGGCGGCCCTGGCCCGCTCGATGCACGACGTGGACATGCTCTCCCCGTTCCTCGCGGTGATCGCACAGGACCCGGTACTGCGCCGGGTCAAACTGATCGCGGAACCGTGGGACGTCGGCTCCGGCGGCTACCAGGTAGGCGCGTTCCCCCCGCTCTGGACAGAGTGGAACGACCGCTATCGCAACGCCGTACGGGACTTCTGGCGGGGCGCGCTGCCGGACGTACGGGACCTCGGCTACCGCCTGTCGGGCTCGAGCGACCTGTACGCGTGGGGTGGCCGGCGCCCGTACGCCTCGGTCAACTTCGTGACGGCGCACGACGGTTTCACGCTCCGGGACATGGTGTCCTACGAGCGCAAGCACAACGAGGCCAACGGGGAGGGCAACCGGGACGGCACGGACGACAACCGCGCCTGGAACTGCGGGGTGGAGGGAGAGACGGCCGACGAGGGCGTACAGGCGCTGAGGCGCCGCCAGTTGCGCAACCTGCTCACAACTCTCCTCCTCTCGACGGGCGTTCCGATGCTGGTCGCGGGCGACGAGCTGGGCCGCACGCAGGGGGGCAACAACAACGCGTACTGCCAGGACAACGAGATCAGCTGGGTGGACTGGGGTCTGTTGCAGGACCCCGGCTGGCGCGCCCTGACCGAACTCACCGCCCGCCTCATCGAGTTGCGCCACCGCCACCCGGTACTGCGCCGCCGGGCGTTCTTCTCCGGGCGGGCCCACTCGGCGGACGGACTGCGGGACCTGGCCTGGTTCACCCCCGGCGGCACGGAGATGACGGAAGGCGACTGGTACGCCCCGGCATCGACGGTGGGCATGTACCTGTCCGGCCGGGACATCCCGGGCCGGGACGCCCGGGGCGCCGCGATCGTCGACGAGAGCTTCCTGGCGATCCTGCACGCGGGCGACCGCCCGACGAGCTTCGTGCTGCCGGGGGCACCTTGGGCGCAGCGGTACGAGGTGGTCGTGGACACGTCGCGCGAGGAGCAGGGGGAGGCGCCCGGGGTGGGTTATTCGGCGGGCGAGGAGATCAGTGTGCCGGGGCGGGCAGTGCTGTTGTTGCGGGTGGCGGGGTGAGGGGGCGGAGGCTTCGCTTTCGCTGCTTTCACTCACCCGGTGCGCGCCGTCACCTTTCAGGTCCCGTTCGCCTCGTGGAGGAGAGCTGCGGCCCGGAGGTCGTTGGTGACCATCAGCTGGGCCAGGCGGCCCGCGACCGCCATGACGCTGCCCCAAGCCTGAGCGTCAAGGTAGACCTCGTCCGACGCACCGCTACCTACCTCTTCCTCCACGGCCGAGTAGGCCTCGCCCAGCTCCTTCATGAGCGCGACTTCCCCCTCCGTCCGCAGACTCTTGCCCAGCCACGGCGCGGGATCGTCTGCGTCGCAGAAGTCGTCGAACAGAACCGTGACCACGTAGTCCAGGTCCTCGAACTCCTCCGGCCGGAGCCAGACGTCGCGCTGCCACGACGGACTCGCCAGAGAGAGGACCGCCGGCACGACGTGCAGTCGGGAGGCGGGAAATTCGATGCCGTGGTCCATCACGTCGTGAGCCTACTGATGGGTGCCGGTCGAGGTCGTCGGCAAGGTCGCGGACTTCGGCCCGAGTGTCAGGTCGCGTTGGTACCACGTGCCTTGCTTGCCGCCGAGGTCGGTCGGGGCCGCTGGGCCGGTCGGGGTGAAACCGGCCTTGGTCAGCGCCTTCTGGGACGCGGGGTTCTGGTGGGTGACGGCCGCCCGGAGTGTGTGCAGGGCGTGGCGTGACGGCGTCAGGCGGCACAGGTCGCGGACCGTCGCGGTCGCCACTCCGTGGCCTGCGGCGTGCTGCGCGACGCGGTAGCCGAGTTGTGCGGTGCCGTCCTCGATGTCGATCAGGTTGAACCTGCCCAGGATCGAGCCGTCCTCGGCGACGAGCACGTAGAACGCGCAGATGCCGGCCTCCTGCTCGGCCAACAGGGCGTTGTACCCGTCGGTGAAGCGGGCGAAGTAGTCGTCGCCGCGGTCGGTGATCGAGGCGGCGAAGTAGGTGCGGTTGAGCTGCTCGAAGTCCAGGACCGCCGGCGCGTGACCGGCGTTCAGCCGCTGCAGTTCGGGCATCTCACGGCCTCGTCCGGACGGGGCTCGACGCGGCCGTCCGAGCCCTCGCGAGGCGTTCTTCGAGGTTCGCCCGGCAGGTCGGCCACTCCTCCCCGGTGATCGAGAAGATCGCCGAGTCGCGGAGGCGGCCTTCCTCGCCCGGCGCCCAGGAGCGGGACCAGTTGCGCAGTACGCCCTCGAAGCGGGCGCCCGTCCTTTCGATCGCCGCGCGTGAACGGCCGTTGCGGGCGTCCGTCTTCAGGTCGACGCGTGCCACGCCCCAGCTCTCGAACGCGTGCCGGAACAGCAGGTACTTGGCCTCGGTGTTCAGCCCGGTGCCCTGGGCGGAGGCCGCGAGCCAGGTGAAGCCGATCTCGATCGCGGAGAGGCTGTCGTCCTCCAGCCACCGTCGCGGATCCCAGTAGGCCGTGGCCCCGACCGCGCGGCCCGACGCCCGATCCACCTGCGCGTACGGGGCCAGTTGCCCGGCGGCGGCGCGGGCGAGCTGTGCGTCGATGTAGCCGTCGACCTCTGCCGCCGACGGCACCCAGGTGAACCGGTACGAGTCGCGGTCCTCCTCCGCCGCCGCGGCGAGGTCCGGGGCGTGCCGGTGCTCCAGTGGTTCCAGGCGGACCAGGGAGCCCTCCAGGATTGGTCCGGCCAGCGTGAAGCTCATGGCGCCGTGCCGGGGTCTTCGAGGAAGCGGAGCAGTACGGCGGCCTCCGCGCGGAGTCGTTCGGCGCGGTCGGCGTGCGCGGGTGCGGTCAACCGGTCCGCCGCGTCGAGTCGTTCGGCGGCCTCGGCGCGTACGACCTCCACCACGGCGTGTTCGCTCAGCTCGCGCCGCTCCGCCTCGGTTGCGCCGGCCCCCACCGGGGACAACTCGAGTGCCACGCCCCGCAGTCCGGCTTCGTCCACGGGTGCCGCCTCGGCGTTGTCCAGCGCGCCCAGTGTCGAGCGCAGGGCGCTCACCGCGACCTTGTCACGGGCGCGCATCGCTTCCGGCAGGGCTTGACGCATACGTAGACGTAAAGACATGGGTGTGACCCTAGGGGGGCGGGTCAAGGAGCCACAACGGGATTAGGGGGCGGCGGGACCAGGGGCTGTGGTCAGCTCAGGATTCCCCGTTGGTACGCCGTCGCCACCGCCGCCGCGCGGTCCTTCACGCCCAACTTGCCGTACAGGTGGGTGAGATGGGTCTTCACCGTGGCCTCGCTGATGAACAGGACGCGGGCGATCTCCCGGTTCGACGTGCCCTTGGCGACCAGGGCGAGGACCTCGCGTTCGCGGGCCGAGAGGGGTTCGTTGCCCGGGGTGCGGACCGCCGAGACCAGGCGGGAGGCCACCGCCGGGGAGAGGACCGTACGGCCCTGGGCGGCGGCCCGTACCGCTGTGAAGAGTTCGTCCCTCGGGGCGTCCTTCAGGAGGTAGCCCGTCGCGCCCGCCTCGATCGCGGGCAGGGTGTCGGAGTCCGTGTCGTACGTCGTCAGGACGAGGATTTTCGCCCGGGACCGGCGCCGGGTCAGTTCGGCGATCGCGTCCACTCCCCCGCCGCCCGGCATCCGCAGGTCCATCAGGACGACGTCGGGGTCGAGCGTGGCGGCCAGTTCGACCGCCTCCACGCCGTTCGCCGCCTCGGCCAGCACCGTGAAGTCCGGTACCGACTCGAACATGCCGCGCAGACCGTTCCGTACAACCGGGTGGTCGTCGACGATCAGAAGGGTGATGGGTGCGTCAGTGGTCATGGGTGACCAACGGTACGCGTGCCGAGACCGCCGTGCCGTGGCCCGGCTCGGACTCCACGGTGAGCGCGCCCGCGATGCGTTCGGCGCGGGCTCGCATGCCGCCGAGGCCGAAGCCGCCGGTGCCGGTGCGTTCGCGGACGGCGCGCGGGTCGAAGCCCTTGCCGTCGTCGCGGATGTCGAGGATCACCTCGTCGCCGAGGAAGGTCAGGGTGACGCCCACCCGTGACGCGTGGGCGTGGCGGGAGGTGTTCGACAGGGCTTCCTGGGCGATGCGCAGAAGGGTCGCCGAGAGTTCGGCGTGGAGGTCCTCCGCCGGGCCGGTGACCGTGAAGTCGGCGCGTGCGCCCGTCCGTTCGGCCCATTCGGCGACCGTCTTCCGCAGGGCCTGGGGCAGTCCGTCGTGCTCCAGGGCCACGGGGGCCAGGTTCTGTACGGAGCGGCGGGCCTCGCCGAGGCTGTGGCGGGCCAGTTTCGTGGCGCGGTCGATGTGGTCGCGCGCCTGGGTCGGGTCGGGGGTGTTCGTCGCCACCTGGAGCTGGGCGATGATCCCGGTCAGGCCCTGGGCGATGGTGTCGTGGATCTCGGCGGCCAGCCGGCGGCGTTCGTCCGCGACGCCCGCTTCCCTTGCCTGGTGCAGGAGTTGGGCGTGCAGGGCCGCGTTCTCGTCGAGGGCCTGCCGCAACGCCGTGTTGGCGTGCTCGAGTTCGGTGATGGTGAGGGCCCGGTCGCGGGAGCGCTGCTCCTCCTGCTCCGTGGCGTGGGCGACCAGCGCCTGCAGGCCGAAGTTGACGACCAGCAGCCCGGCGAACGCCGCCCACTGCCCCCCGCTGTGGAACGGCAGCCCGCCGGCCTGCGCGGCGGCCACGGTGACCGCGCTGGCGAACAGCCCGAGCCGCCGCCACAGGCCCGGGATCAGCTCGTCGGCGTCCATGTAGCCGGTGGCGGCGTAGAACGCGAAGAACGGGTTGATCCAAGTGAGCAGGAAGGCGATCGCCCAGCGGACGACGTAGTACGCGGTCCCGACCGGGGACGGGGTCCGGCCGCGGTCGGCGCGGCGGGAGCGGGTGCCGTGCCACCAGAGCTGGAGCGCGAGCGCGGCGCCGACCAGGACCCCGGCGGCCCACCACTGGACGGGGCCGTCGACCAGCTCCGCGGAGATGCCCGCGAGGACGGAGCTGACGCCGAGCAGGCCGTACGGCCCCCAGATGTGCAGCTGGTCCATGCGCCGGTCGAGCTGAGAGTCCACCCGTGTCGCGGCCTGTGTGCCGACTTGTGTGCCGGCTTGTGTGCCCACTGGTGGGCCCGGCTGTGTGTCGGCCCGGGTGTTCGCCGCGGTCATTCCCCCAGTCTGCACGGACCGTCGCCCCTCCCCTACTCCCACCGGAACCAGCGCGCGGCGCCCGCCGTCAGCAGCAGCGTCCACGCCACCAGCACGCCCAGGTGGCCCCAGCCGGGCCAGTCTCCCGCCGCCGCCCGGTTCAGCGCCTCGGCCGCCGCGCCGAACGGGGTGAAGCCGACGATCCTGGCCAGTACTTCCGGCATGGTCTGCACCGGCGCCCACACGCCCGCGCAGAACATCGACGGGAAGAACACGGCCGACCCGATCGCGCCCGCGACCTTCGTCGTGCGGGACAGCGCGGAGATCACGGCACCGAGCGCGAGGGCGACCAGCACGGTCAGGACGAGGGCCAGGGCGTAGCCGAGGGGCTGTCGAGGCAGCCGTACGTCGAAGGCGAGGCGGCCGACCGCGAGGGCCAGCAGCGACGACGCCAGGGCGGCCCCGCCGTACACCAGCATCTGTGCCCGGAGGAGGGCGGCCGGGCGGACCGGGGTGGCGGACATCCGGCGCAGGATGCCGCGCTCGCGGTAGCCGGTGAGGGTCTGCGGCATGGACTGGAGGCCGCCGACGATCGGGCCGAGGAGCACGGCCACGGGCACGTACACGTCGATCGTGCGCAGGCCGCCCAGGTCGGCCTGGGGGTCGCCGAAGGAGGGGATCGAGCCGAGGATCACCAGGAGGAGGGCCGGGAACAGGAGGATCCAGAACAGGGCGCCGGGTTCGCGGCGGAAGAGGCGTATCTCGGTCCTCAGTACGGCGGTGCCGGCGGCGGACGTGATCGATGCGGGCGTGATCGATTCGGGCGTGATCGATTCGGGTGTGGCGCTCATGCCGCGTCCTCCTTGGTGAGGTCGAGGAAGGCGTCGTCCAACGTGGCGTCGGTGACGCGGAGTTGGTGCGCGGTGACATGGCTTCGGGCGAGGAGGGTGATGACGGCGTTGACGGTCTCGTCGGTGCCGGAGAGGGTGACGCGGCCGTCCCGGTAGTCGACTGAGGCGAGCGCGGGAAGTGTGCTCAGGGCTTCCTCGGGCAGGGGTGCGGAGGGTGTGAAGCTGATCATGGTTGCGCCCGCCGAGCGGCGGATCAGACCGGCGGGGGTGTCCAGGGCGGCGATCCGGCCCTTGTCGATCACGGCGATCCGGTCGCAGAGCCGCTGGGCCTCCTCCATGAAGTGGGTGACCAGCAGGACCGTCACCCCGCTCTCCCGTACGTCCTCGATGAGCTGCCAGGTGTCCCGGCGGGCGCGTGGGTCCAGGCCGGTGGTCAGTTCGTCGAGGACGACGACCCGGGGGTTTCCGATGAGCGCGAGCGCGATGAACAGGCGCTGTTTCTGGCCACCGGAGAGTTTGCCGAATCGCGCGTCGAGACGGTCGGTCAGGGCCAGGCGTTCGGCCAGCGGGCGCCAGTCGGCCGGGCGGGGGTAGAAGGCGGCGTACAGCTCCAGGGCCTCGCGGACGGTCAGTTTGGCCTGAAGTTCGCTCTGCTGGAGCTGGGCGCCCAGGACCCGGCTGGTGGCCTCGTGGTCGGTGACCGGGTCGAGGCCGGTGACCCGGACCCGGCCCCCGTCGGGCACGCGCAGGCCCTCCACGCATTCGACGGTGGTCGTCTTGCCGGCGCCGTTGGGGCCGAGGATGCCGAAGATCTCGCCCTCCTCCACGGCGAAGGTGATGTCGTCCACGACGGGCCGGCCGCCGTAGGACTTGCGCAGTTCGCTCACTTCGATGACGGACATGCGACCAGCGTCGCGGTGCGGGGCGCTTCGGCACATCGGCCTACTCGCTCGCAGCGGCATCAGCCGATCGGTTGATGCGCGCGTACGACCCCTCGAACGCGCAGGTCGTAGGACCTTCGGCCGACCCGGTTCGGGCCAAAACCGGGTAGGCACTGTCAGTGGTGGTCCGTAGGCTCGTCTTGATGTCCACTACACATGCAAACGCGACGGATCCCGAGACCGAGACCGAGACCGCAACCGAGACCCAGGCGGGCCATTCCGCCGTACGCACTCTGCTGCGGCTGTGGCCCTTTGTGCGGCCGGTGCGCGCACGGCTGTTCGTCGCGGCCTTCGTCGCCGTGCTCGCGTCGGGCATGGGGCTGGTGTTCCCGCTCGTCCTGAAGTGGATGGTGGACGGGCCGGTCGCCGACCACGACTCGCGCGGTGTGTGGCTCGGGGCGTTGTGGCTGCTGCTGCTCGGGCTCGGTGAGGCGCTGCTGTTCGGGATGCGGCGGTGGTTGGTGGCCCGGCCGCTGGCCGGGGTCGAGGCGTCGATGCGGTCGGCTCTGTACCGGCGGCTCCAGCGGTTGCCGGTCGCGTTCCACGACCGGTGGCCGTCCGGTCAGTTGCTGTCCCGGGCGACGTCGGACCTGCAGCTGCTGCGGATGTTCCTCGCCTTCCCGCTGACGTTCCTGTTCGTCAACGCGGTGACGATCCTGGCCGGTGTGATCATCATGCTGGTCCAGGACTGGTCGCTCGGGCTGGTCATCCTGGGGCCCGCCGTCCCCGTCCTGGCCGTGTGCATCGTCTTCGAGCGGCGTTACCACCTGGTGGCCCGGCGTGCACAGGACCAGGTGGGTGACCTGACGACGGTGGTCGAGGAGAGCGTGCTCGGCATCCGGATCATCAAAGGGTTCGGGCGGCACCGGAGCCAGGCGCGGGCGTTCCGCGAACTGTCCCGGACACTGCGCGGCACCGAACTGCACAAGGCCAGGCTGCTGTCGGCGATCTGGGCGGCGATCGTCACGCTGCCGGAGCTGGCGATCGGGGCGGCGCTGGTGCTGGGCACCGTGCAGGTCGCCGACGGCGACCTGTCGGCGGGCACCCTGGTCGCCTTCCTCTCCACGGCCCTCGCCCTGCGCTGGCCCGTCGACTCGATCGGCTTCCTGCTCGCCATGAGCCAGGACGCGGCCACAGCCACGGAACGCTACTTCGAGGTGATGGACGAGGATCCGGAGGGCGCCGGGGAGGTTGTTCCCGGCGCCGGCGCCCCCGAAGGGGCGCGGGGAACTGCGCGCCCAGCCCCCACCGGACTCGCAGCCGACAAACAACGAACCGGCGAAGCCACGCCGCCGCGTCCGGGCGCTTCGGGCGCGGCCGACGTCGGGCGTGGGCTGCGCTTCCACGACGTCTCCTTTCGGTATCCCGATGCGCCCGCCGGCTCCCCTCCCGTCCTCGACCGTGTCGACCTGCACATCCGACCCGGCGAGTCCATGGCCCTCGTCGGTACCACCGGCAGCGGCAAGACCACCCTCACCGCGCTCGTCCCTCGTCTCCACGAGGTGACCTCGGGGCGTATCACCCTCGACGGGCACGACATCTCCGCCCTGCCCAGGGAGGAACTGCGCGCCCTGGTCGCCGTCGCCTTCGAGGAACCCACGCTGTTCTCGGCGAGCGTCGGCGACAACGTCCTCATGGGCGCCGGGGAAGACGCGGGCGAGACCGAGTTGCGCCACGCGCTCTCCGTCGCGCAGGCCGATTTCGTGCACTCGCTCCCGCAGGGGGCCGACACCCAGGTCGGTGAGCAGGGCCTCAGCCTGTCAGGGGGCCAGCGGCAGCGGCTCGCGCTGGCCAGGGCGGTTGTCGGCAAGCCTCGCTACCTCGTCCTCGACGACCCCTTGTCCGCGCTGGACGTGCACACGGAGGCCGCCGTGGAGGCCGCGCTGCGCCGCGTCCTCGCCGACACCACGGCCCTGATCGTGGCGCACCGCCCGTCCACGGTCCTGCTGGCCGACCGCGTCGCCCTGCTCTCCGGCGGCCGGATCGCCGCCGTCGGCACCCATCACGAACTCCTGCGGACGAACGCCGAGTACGCCTGGCTGATGGCCGGCGCGGAAGAGAAGACCGACCACGACAACGCCGGCTCCCCCCACGGCACCGACAGTTTCGAGGAGGCCGCCCGATGACGGCGCCCACGACCACCGCGCCGACCCCCGACGACGACCGCCCCACCAGGCCGGACGCCGAGCAGAACCCCGGGGCCGCCCCCACCGAACCCCAGCCTCCCGCCCCCGACGACCCGTTCGACCAGGACGACCTGCCCACCCCCAAGGGCGCCACGGCCGGACTCCTCCGCTCCCTCCTCGCCCCGATGAAGGGCCGGGTCGCCCTCACCGCCGTCCTCCTGCTGCTCCAGCAGGCGGCCGTCCAGGCGGGCCCGCTGCTCGTCGCGTACGCCATCGACCGGGCCGTACCGGCCTTCCGCGACCACGACAACGGGCCGCTCGTCGCCGTCGGGGTCGGCTATCTGCTCTGCGCGCTGGCCTCGGGCGGGCTGCAGTACTGGTTCATCTCGTCCGCCGCCCGCGTCAGCCAGGACGCGCTGCTCGATCTGCGCGGACGGATCTTCCGGCACGCGCAGGCCCTCAGTCTCGACTTCCACGAGCGCTACACCTCGGGCCGGCTCATCTCCCGTTCCACGGCGGACGTCGAGTCACTGCGCGAGCTGCTGAACGACGGGCTCCAGGAACTCGTCACCATCGCCCTGTCCTTCGCCTACATCTCGGCCCTGCTGATGTGGCTGGATCTGAACCTCGGCGCGCTCGCCGTCGCGTCCTTCGTGCCGCTCTATCTCCTCGTCCGGCTCTACCAGCGCCGGGCGGGCAAGGTGTACGCGCTGCGGTCCACCGCGATCGCCGCCGTCATCGTCAAGTTCGTCGAGACGATGAACGGCATCCGGCCGGTGCGCGCGTTCCGCCGCGAGGCCGTCAACGACGCCGAGTTCGAGACCCTCAACCGGCATCACGAGCGGAAGAACGGCGACGCCATCCTGGAGATGGCCCGTTACGTCGTCGGCTCCCGGGTCGTCGCCAACACCGCTGTCGCGGCCATGGTGTTGTGGGGCGCGCACCGGGTCGCCGACGACTCCCTGGAACTGGGTGTGCTGGCCGCCGCCGTGCTGTACCTGCGCCGGCTGTACGACCCGATCGACCGGCTCGGCATGTTCCTCAACTCCTACCAGTCGGCGACCGCCTCCCTGGAGAAGATCTCCGGGCTCCTCGCCCAGAAGCCGTCCGTCCCGGAGCCCACGGCTCCACGGGAACTTCCGGTACGGGAGTCCGAGCACCCAGGCCGCGAGGTCGTCTTCGACGGGGTCCGCTTCGCCTACCGCACGGGCGGCGAGGTACTGCCCACCTTCGACCTCACCCTTCCGGCCGGGCAGACCGTGGCGGTCGTCGGCTCGACCGGCGCCGGCAAGTCCACCCTGGCCAAGCTGCTCGCCCGCTTCTACGACCCGACCGAGGGACAGGTCCGCCTCGACGGCGTCGACCTGCGCGACCTGTCGGGCACCGACCTGCGGCGCGGGGTCGTGATGGTGACGCAGGAGGCCTTCCTGTTCTCCGGCAGCGTCGCCGACAACATCGCCATAGGCCGCCCGGACGCCGAGCGCGAGGAGATCGAGCGGGCGGCGAAAGCGATCGGCGCCCATGACTTCATCACCGCCCTGCCCGACGGCTACGACACGGACGTACGCAAACGAGGTGGCCGTATCTCCGCCGGGCAGCGCCAACTGGTCGCGTTCGCGCGGGCGTTGCTCGCCGATCCGGCGGTGCTGATCCTCGACGAGGCGACCAGCTCGCTCGACATCCCGGGTGAACGGGCCGTGCAGCGGGCGATGTCGACGGTGCTGAACGGGCGTACGGCCGTCGTGATCGCCCACCGGCTGTCGACCGTCGAGATCGCCGACCGGGTGCTGGTGATGGAACACGGGCAGGTCGTCGAGGACGGCGCCCCGGCCGAACTCATCGCCGGCACGGGCCGGTTCGCGGATCTGCACCGGGCGTGGCGGGACAGTCTGGCGTGAGGGGGTGTGTGCGCGAGTGGGTGATTGCTCGTGAGTGGGTGAGTGGGTGAGCCGTGGGTTCCGTGCGGGATCAGCGGTCGGCGGACTTCACCTGGTCGGTTCCGGCCCGCTCCTGCCGTGCCTCTGTCGCGTCGCGGAACGCGGCCAGTGCGGCCCGGCGGCGGTGCAGCTCCGCGATGTCCTCGTCCATCCGCCGCAGGTGCGTGGTCATCGTGCGCAGCACCTCCGGGCAGGGCTCGATCCCCGGCCCGGCGTCGGCGCCGGTGGCGCACGGCAGCATCTCGCGGATCGCGTCGGTGTTCAGCCCGGCCGCCAGCATGCCCCGGATGTGTGCGACGACGTACGGGGCGTCGGCCGCGTACACGCGGTATCCGCTGCTGTCGCGGTCGGGGCACAGCAGGCCCTGTTCGTCGTAGTACCGCAGCAGTCGGGCCGCGACTCCGGTCCGCCGTGACAACTCGCCTATCAGCACTGACTCTCCTCACCGAGCCCGGGACTTGACCTTCACACCGATGTGATGGGTCAACGTACGGGGCATGCGCGATTCATTCCCCGCCCTCGCCACCACCGTCACCGGAACCGGCCCGGGCCTGCTGCTCGCCCACGGCGCCACCGGCAGCATCGAAGGCAACTTCGGGCCGGTCCTGCCCGCCCTCGCCGCCGCCCACACCGTCGTCGCCCCGGACTACCCCGGCTCAGGTGAGACCCCGGTCGCCGAGGGCCCCCTGGACCTCGACGAGCTCACGGACTCGGTCGTCGACTCCGCCGTACGGCGCGGCGTCGGACGGTTCGCGGTCCTCGGGTTCTCGCTCGGCACACAGGTGGCGGTACGCGCCGCCGTACGCCATCCCGAGCGGGTCACCGCGCTGGTGCTGACCGCCGGATTCGCCCGGCCGGACGACCATCTGCTCGGCCTCCTCCCCGGCTGGCGGGCCGAGACGCCTCCCGCACTCCAACCGCACATCGACCTGGCCGCCTCCCTCGACGCCACCGGTGACCTGGCCGGGATCACCGTCCCGACGCTGGTCGTCGCGACGACCGCCGACAGCCTGGTCCTGCCCGCGGGCTCCCGCGCCCTCGCGGCCGGGATCCGGGGCGCTCGGTACACGGAGATCGACAGTGACCACGTGGTCATGGTCGAGCGGCCGGAGGAGTGGCTGAAACCGGTCCTCGGCTTTCTCCGCTCTCTCCCGGACGGGAAGAACGGTGCGGGGGAATGAAGCTGCAGGTGGTCCTCCCGAACGAGGCCGCGGGCGCCGATCCGCGGCAACTCACCGACCTGGCACGGCAGGCCGAGGATCTCGGCTACGACACGGCCTGGCTCCCCGACCACCTCCTGCCGCCCGGTGAGTACGGCCCGGTGTACGGCGGGGTCTTCGAGCCGCTGGTGACCATGGGCTGGCTGGCGGCCGCGACCACCCGGATCCGGTTCGGCACCTCCGTACTCGTCCTGCCGATGCGCAGTCCTTTCGTCGTGGCCAAACAGGTCGCGACCCTCCACAAGCTGTCCGGCGGACGGATCACCCTGGGGGTGGGGATCGGCTGGGACGAACGCGAGTTCACGGCCGTCGGCGCCGACTTCAGGAGCCGGGCGGCCCGCACGGACGAGGGCATCGCCCTGCTCCGGCATCTGTTCCGGGTCGGCCGTGGCCCTTTCGAGGGCCGCTGGTACGGCTTCGAGGCAGGCGTCTTCGAGCCGCGCCCCGAGGGCGTGGTCCCGGTGATGACGGGCGGTGTCACCGACGCCGCCCTGCGCCGGGCGGCCCGGTACGCCGACGTCTGGCAGGGCGTGAACCTGGACCCGACGGCGTTCGGCGAACGGCTGGCGTATCTGCGGGCGCACACGCGGGACGGCCGTACGGTCTCCCCGGGCACCCGGATCGACTGGCACGGCCCTGACCACGCCGTCGGCGAGGCCGCCCGCACCGCCGAGTCCTTCCGGGCCGCCGGAGCCGAGCACCTCGCGGTGCACTTCGGCGAACCGGACGGCTACGCCCGGCGGATGGCCGCCTTCGCCCGAGCGAACCGGCATTCGACGGACCGTTAATCCGATGGGCAACCCGCCCTCACCCTCGGTAGCCTCCGACAGATGATCGACGCGTACGAGGATCCCGGCACGCCCGACTCCCGTAGCGCCGGCCGCTATTTGCTGTGGCTTGTGCGGCAGCAATGGCGGCGGTGTGCGATGGGGGCGCTGCTCGGCAGTGTCTGGACGACGTTGCTGGCGCTGTCGCCGTATCTGCTGTCCCGGGCCGTCGACGACGGTCTGGAACCGGGCGACCAGGCCGTGCTGGTCGGCTGGGCCGGGGCGCTCCTCGCTGCCGGGACGTTCAACGCGTGGTTGAGCATCGTGCGGCACCGCACGATGACCCGGGTCCGGATGGACGCCAACTTCCGTACGGTCAAGGTCGTGATCGGGCAGGCCGTGCGGCTGGGGGCGGCGCTGCCCCGGCAGGTCGGGGCCGGGGAGGTCGTCACGATCGGCGTCGGTGACGTGTCGACGATCGCCCAGTCGCTGACCTTCGTCGGACCCGGGATCGGCTCGATGGTCTCCTACGGCGTGGTCGCCGTACTGCTCCTGTCGGTGTCGCCGACCCTCGCCGCCGTGATCCTGCTCGGTGTGCCCGTCATCGCGCTGCTCGTGGTGCCCCTGCTCGGCCGGCTGCAGGGAGTGGAGGCGTCGTACCGGGAGCGTCAGGGGGTCCTGACCGCCCGGATCGGGGACCTCTCGGGCGGGCTGCGCGTCCTCAACGGGCTGGGCGGCAAAGGGCTGTTCGCCGACGCGTTCCGGCGTGACTCGCGCCGCCTCCAGGAACAGGGGTACCGGGTCGGGGCGGTGAGCAGCTGGATCCAGGCGCTCGGCCTCGGGCTGCCGACGCTGTTCCTCGCCCTGGTGACCTGGCTCGCGGCCCGGCTGGCCGCCCAAGGGGACATCTCCATCGGCGAGTTGGTGTCGGTGTACGGCTATGTCGCCGTCCTGATCGTGCCGGTCGCCTTCTTCATCGAGTGCGGTTTCCAGATCAGCCGCGCCCTGGTCGCCGCCCGGCGGGTCGTACGGTTCCTGGCGCTCGACCCCGACGACGACAGCGACGGGCGGGGGCTGGACGCGCCGGGGTCGCCCGCCGCGCTGCACGACCCCGACTCCGGTGTGCGCGTCGTACCGGGGCGGCTGACCGCGCTCGCCGGTGCCCGGCCCGCCGATGCCGTCGCCGTCGTCGACCGGCTCGGCCGGTTCACACCGTCGGCGGCCACCTGGGGCGGCGTACGGCTCGACGAGATCGCCCTCCCCCAGGTGCGCGCCCGCATCCTGGTCGCCGACAACGAGGCCGACCTGTTCGCCGGGACGTTGCGCGAACTGGTCTCCGGGCGTGGGGAGTACGACGAGGAGGACATCGCGCGGGCGGTACGGGCGGCGGTCGCCGACGACATCGTCCTCGGGCTGCCGGACGGGCTGGACTCGGCGATCGACGCGCAGGGCCGCAACCTCTCCGGCGGGCAGCGGCAGCGCGTACGGCTGGTGCGGGCGCTGCTCGCCGACCCCGAGGTGCTGCTCGCCGTCGAGCCGACGTCGGCGCTGGACGCGCACACCGAGGCCGCGGTCGCGGACCGGCTGCGCGCGGAGCGCGGCGGGCGCCCGGACCGTACGACGGTCGTGGCGTCCACCTCACCGCTGCTGCTGGACCGGGCGGACACCGTGTACTACCTGGTCGACGGCAAGACGGCGGCCACCGGCAGCCACCAACGCCTGCTCGCGGAGGAACCGGGATACCGCTCCCTGGTGGCCCGCGACACGGACGAGACGGACGACACGGGTGAGGTGGACCAGGTGGACGAGCGGGGCGAGGGGCCTGTGCGGGACCTGGTGGGCGACGAGGGCCGGGAGAGCATCGAGGATCCGGTCCACTGAGCACCCACCAGCCCGGCCCGCAATCCCAGCCCGACCACCGACCGAGAACACCGGCCCACACCATCCAGCCCGTCCGGCGTTTGAGGACGAGGCCCCTTCAGGGCCGAAAGCGGGGGTCTGGGGGCGCAGCCCCCAGGGACAGGATGGGACGGGTAGGGGCGGCGGGGGCGAAACCCAAGTCCCCCAAGTCGCCCCTCAGCCCGGTCACCGACAACACACCGCCCCACATCAAGGAGTTCACCCGGTGAGCACCCAACTGCCCATCGCCACCGCCGCCGACGTCAGGCGGGCCGCAGGCCGACTGATTCGCGCCGACGCCCGGGCCTTTGCCGTGCTCCTGCTCCTGAACTCGCTGGCCGCCGGTGCCGGCCTCGTCGCGCCCTGGCTGCTCGGGCGGATCATCGACGAGGTGCGGGCCGGTGCCGGGGTCCGGGTCGTGGACCGGCTCGGGCTGGTCATCGTGGTGTGTGCGCTGGCCCAGTTGCTGCTGGCGCGCTGGGCGCGGTACGTCGGCTACCGGTTCGGGGAGCGGACCCTGTCGCGGGTGCGGGAGGAGTTCGTGGACCGGGCGCTCGCGCTGCCCGCGTCGGTGGTGGAGCGGGCCGGGACCGGTGATCTGACGGCCCGGGGGACGGCCGACGTCAGCACGGTCGGCACGACGTTGCGGGATGCCGGGCCGGAGCTGCTGATCGCGTCGGTGCAGTGTCTGTTCATCATCGGCGCGGTGTTCGCGCTGGACCCGCTGCTCGGCCTGTCGGCGGTGCTGGCGCAGACCGGGATCTGGTTCGCGCTGCGCTGGTATCTGCGCCGGGCCCGCGCCGCGTACCTCGCGGAGGGTGCCGCGAACTCCGAAGTGGCCGAAATTCTCTCCGCGACGGCGTCGGGCGCGCGCACGGTCGAGGCGTTCGGGCTGGCTCGGCGGCGGGTCGCGGTGAGCCGGGAGGCACTGGACGAATCCCGGCGCAGGCGTCTGCACACGCTGTATCTGCGGACGGTGTTCTTCCCGCCGGTGGAGGTGTCGTACGTCCTTCCCGTGGTCGTCGTGCTGGTGGTGGGCGGCGTGTTGCACGGGCGGGGGGCGATCAGTCTGGGCGCGGTCGTGGCGGCGGCCGTGTATCTGCGGCAGTTGGAGGCGCCGCTCGACGAGGTGCTGACGTGGACGGAGCAACTGCAGTCCAGCGGGGCCTCGTTCGCGCGGGTGGAGGGGCTCGGGCGGGCGCCGAAGAGCGGGTCGGAGGCGTCGCCGGTGCCGGTGGGCGACCTGATCGAGGTGGCCGGTGTGCGGTACGCGTACGACCGTGGCGGCGAGGTGCTGCGCGGGGTCGATCTGACGGTGCGGCCGGGTGAACGGCTCGCGGTGGTGGGGCCGTCGGGGGCGGGCAAGACGACGTTGTGCCGGCTGCTTGCGGGGATCGACGAGCCGCGTTCGGGCACGGTGACCGTGGGCGGCGTTCCGATCGCCTCGCTCGGGCCGGAGGAGCTGCGGCGGCAGGTCGTGCTGGTCACGCAGGAGCACCATGTCTTCCTGGGTACGGTCCGGGACAATCTGCTGATCGCCGAACCGGCGGCCACGGACGCCGAGTTGTGGGCGGCGCTGGCCGCCGTGGGCGCCGCCGACTGGGCGCGTGGGCTGCCGGCCGGGCTGGACACCGGGCTCGGCCCGGACGGGGAGTCGACCGACGGTTCGACCGCCCAGCAACTGGCCCTGGCGCGCGTCGTGTTGGCCGATCCGCACACGGTGATCCTGGACGAGGCGACGGCGTTGCTCGATCCGACGACCGCGCGTCATACGGAGCGCGCGCTGGCCGCCGTACTCGAGGGGCGGACGGTGATCGCGATCGCGCACCGGCTGCACACCGCGCACGACGCGGACCGGGTGGCCGTCATGGAGGAGGGGCGGCTGACCGAACTCGGCACGCACGAGGGGCTGGTGGCCGCGGGTGGGGCGTACGCGGCGCTGTGGCGGTCGTGGCACGGGGAGTCGCAACCGACTTCAACAGAAAAGATCGGTTCGTTGCAAAAGAATGATCAGCCCGTATAGCGAACATGACCAACCGGTCAACGAACCTTTTCCAGCCAACTTGTTGACGCGGTCCTGACAGCACACGATCCCGCCTGCCAGTCTTCCCACGGCACTTCACAGCGGCTCCACAGCCACATCGCTGTGTTCTTCGCCGCGCATCCGCACGCACCTGTTCTGCCCCGGACGGACGACCACCGTTCGGTCCCCCCTGGCCGCCGGTCCGGCGGTCAAGCAGAAGGAGTCAGTGTTGAGACGCCAGCCCCACAGACGCGCCCCCCACGCACCCTCCCCCACCTCCCAGTTCGACCGCTCCACCCAGCGACGGGTCGCCGCCGGCGCCCTCGTCGCGGTAACCGCCCTACTGGCAGCGGCAGTTCAGTCCGGTGCCGCCACCGCAGCCCCGGAGAAGGCACCGTCGGCCGCGGGAAAGGTCATACCGGGCGCGGAGTCCGTCAAGCTGTCCCCCGCCCAGCGCGCCGCGCTGCTGGCCGACGCCGACGCCGCCAAGGCGGAGACGGCCAAGGAACTCGGTCTGGGCGCCAAGGAGAAGCTCGTCGTCCGTGACGTGCTCAAGGACGGCGACGGCACCGTGCACACGCGCTACGAGCGCACGTACGACGGACTTCCCGTCCTGGGCGGTGACCTCGTGGTCGACACCGCCAAGTCGGGTGCCACGGAAGGCGTCGTGAAGGCCACGCGGGCCACCATCAAGGTGGCGACGACGACGGCCTCGCTGCCCGTCGCGAAGGCCGAGCAGCAGGCGCTGACCGCCGCGAAGGCCGAGTCGAAGAGCCCGAAGCTCAACAAGGAGCCCAGGAAGGTCATCTGGGCCGCCTCCGGCACCCCGGTGCTCGCGTTCGAGACGGTCGTCGGCGGTCTCCAGCACGACGGCACGCCGAACGAGCTGCACGTCATCACCGACGCGGCCACCGGCAAGAAGCTCTACGAGTACCAGGGCGTCGAGACCGGCACCGGCAACACGGTGTACAGCGGCACGGTCGACCTCACCACCACGCAGTCGGGTTCGACGTACAACCTGACCGACGGCGCGCGCGGCGGCCACAAGACGTACAACCTCAACCGCGGCTCCTCCGGCACCGGCACGCTCTTCTCGGGCGCCGACGACGTCTGGGGCAACGGTCTCGCGTCCAACCTGGAGTCGGCGGGCGCCGACGCCCACTACGGCGCGGCGCTCACCTGGGACTACTACAAGAACGTCCAGGGGCGCACCGGCATCAAGGGCAACGGCGTCGCCGCCTACTCCCGCGTCCACTACGGCAACGCGTACGTCAACGCGTTCTGGCAGGACGCCTGCTTCTGCATGACGTACGGCGACGGGTCGGGCAACGCCAACCCGCTGACCTCGATCGACGTGGCCGGCCACGAGATGACGCACGGCGTCACCGCCAACACGGCGGGCCTGCTCTACTCGGGTGAGTCCGGCGGCCTCAACGAGGCGACCTCCGACATCTTCGGCACCGCCGTCGAGTTCTACGCCAACAACCCCTCCGACATCGGTGACTACCTCATCGGCGAAGAGATCAACATCAACGGCGACGGCACACCGTTGCGTTACATGGACAAGCCGAGCAAGGACGGTGCGTCCAAGGACAGTTGGTACTCGGGTATCGGATCGATCGACGTGCACTACTCGTCGGGTCCGGCGAACCACTTCTTCTACCTGCTGAGCGAGGGCAGCGGCGCCAAGACCATCAACGGCGTCAGCTACAACTCGGCCACCTCGGACGGGCTGCCGGTGACCGGCATCGGCCGGGACAAGGCGGAGAAGATCTGGTTCCGCGCGCTCACCACGAAGTTCACCACGAACACCAACTACGCGGGGGCCCGTACCGGCACGCTCGCGGCGGCCGGTGAGCTGTACGGCACGACGAGCGCCGAGTACACGGCTGTGGCGAACGCCTGGGCCGGTATCGCCGTCGGCACGCGTCCGGGCGGCGGTGGCGGTGGCACCGGCACCTCCTTCGAGTCCGCGACCGTCGTATCGATTCCGGACAACGGCGCGGCCGTGACGTCCTCGCTCGCGGTCACCGGCATCACCGGCAACGCGCCGAGCAACCTGGTGGTCACGCCGAACATCACGCACACCTGGCGCGGTGACCTGGTCGTCGACCTGGTGGCGCCCGACGGCTCGGTCTACAACCTGAAGCCGTTCAGTTCCTCGGACTCGGCGGACAACGTGACCGAGCCGTTCACGGTCAACGCCTCCTCCGAGGTCGCCAACGGGACCTGGCAGCTGAGGGTCCAGGACAAGGCGGCTCAGGACACCGGCAGGATCAACGGCTGGAAGATCACCTTCCCGTCGGCCTGAACACACAGCATCTAAGGGTCTGTTCGAGCACCGTTCAGGACCCGTGAGCGGCAGGGCGCCGTCCCGGTGGACCACGTCACCGGGGCGGCGCTTTACATTCACGCAACATTCGTCTCGTAGTCGATTTTCAGCCAACATCACTTGAGGGTCCTGACATGTACGCGCCCTCAATGTCACTCTTCCACCGCACGCCGCAACAGCACTCCAGTTCCACAACCCCCTCCGGGCGATCACCCCAAGGCCGCCCGGAACCCCCACAAAGGAGTCCGCGTGACCCCCATCTACGCGCGTCACAAGCGCACCACTCTGGCCATCGCCACCGCCGTCGCGGCCGGAGCCCTCATCACCACCGGTCTGACCACCGGTGCCTCCGCGGAGAGCGAGCCGGCCGGGACCCAGGCCAGGGCGTCCGCCGTACCAATGACGCTGTCCCCCGCCACGCGCACGGCCCTCATCAAGGAAGCCTCCGCCGACGCCCCGGCGACCGCCGAGAAGATAGGCCTCGGCGCCCAGGAGAAGCTCGTCGTCCGTGACGTCGTCAAGGACGCCGACGGCACCCTGCACACCCGCTACGAGCGCACCTACGCGGGCCTCCCGGTCCTCGGCGGCGACCTCGTCGTGCACGAGAGCTCGACCGGTGCGACCAAGGGCGTGACCAGAGCGCACAACGCCGCGATCAAGGTCGCCGACCTCACCCCCGAGGTCACCACGACCGCCGTCGAGAAGCAGGCCGTCACGCTCGCCAAGCGGGCCGGCTCCACCAAGTCGGCGGCGGCCAAAGCCCCCCGCAAGGTGATCTGGGCCGCCTCGGGCACCCCGACCCTCGCCTACGAGACCGTCGTCGGCGGCCTCCAGGAGGACGGCACCCCGAACGAGCTGCACGTCATCACCGACGCGGCCACCGGCAAGAAGCTGTACGAGTACCAGGGCATCGAGACCGGCACCGGCAAGAGCCTGTACTCGGGCACGGTGACCCTCGGCACGACCCTCTCCGGGTCGACGTACCAGCTGACCGACGGCACCCGCGGCGGTCACAAGACGTACAACAAGGCGCGCGCCACCAGCTCGTCGGCCGGCACCCTGTTCACCGACGCGGACGACACCTGGGGCACGGGCGCGGCCTCCAGCGCGACCACCGACCAGACCGCGGCCGTCGACGCCGCGTACGGCGCGCAGAAGACGTGGGACTTCTACAAGGACACGTTCGGCCGCTCCGGCATCAAGAACAACGGTGTCGCCGCCTACTCCCGCGTCCACTACGGCAACGCGTACGTCAACGCGTTCTGGGACGACAGCTGCTTCTGCATGACGTACGGCGACGGCGCGAGCAACACGCACCCGCTGACCTCGCTGGACGTGGCCGGCCACGAGATGACCCACGGCGTCACCTCCAACACCGCGGGCCTCAACTACTCGGGCGAGTCCGGCGGCCTCAACGAGGCGACCTCGGACATCTTCGGCACGGCCGTCGAGTTCTACGCGGCGAACTCCTCCGACGTCGGTGACTACCTCATCGGCGAGAAGATCAACATCAACGGCGACGGCACGCCGCTGCGTTACATGGACAAGCCGAGCAAGGACGGCGGTTCGAGGGACGCCTGGTCCTCGACCCTGGGCAGCCTCGACGTCCACTACTCGTCGGGCCCCGCGAACCACTTCTTCTACCTGCTCTCCGAGGGCAGCGGCGCCAAGACGATCAACGGGGTCAGCTACAACTCCCCGACGTCCAACGGCTCCACGGTCACCGGCATCGGCCGCGCCAAGGCCGTGCAGATCTGGTACAAGGCGCTGACGACGTACATGACGTCGACGACCAACTACAAGGGCGCCCGCACGGCGACCCTGTCGGCGGCCTCGGCGCTGTACGGCGCGAGCAGCACGGAGTACGCGGCGGTGAACGCGGCCTGGGCGGCGGTCAACGTCACGGCGTAAGGCACCTGGCTCGTGACGCGTGAGCGGCACGAGCGGTGAGTGACAGGCGGGGCGGTACCCGGAACGAAGGCATTTCCGGGTACCGCCCCGTCGTCGCACGTCCCCCTCACGCCCCTGCCGCCCCCCGCCGCACAACTGTGCCCACCCCCCGCCTTACCCTTGGGTCCCATGTCCTTCACGTACGCGGAGGTCGGCGCGACCCGCGAGCGCGGCTTCCGTTGTCCGCCCGGCTTCCACCACCTGCATGTACGCACCCGCATAGGCGAGGGCGAGGAGGTCTTCCGGCGCGCCTCCGAGGCCGTCCTGACCTGGGAGATGCACCGCGCGATGGGCGTGGGCATCGACGCCACCTCCGAACGCGCGGCCCCCGACGTCGACGTCACGGTCACCCTCGCGGGCCTCATCAAGGCCCCCTGCCGAGTCGTCTGGACGACCGAGGAACCCCGCCGCGCGGGCTGGGCGTACGGCACCCTGGCCGGCCACCCGGAATGCGGCGAGGAATCCTTCGTGGTCGACCGCACGGGCGACGGCACGGTATGGCTGACGGTCAGCGCGTTCAGCAAGCCGGCGAAGTGGTACTCCAGAGCGGCCGGCCCGGCGACCCGGGGCCTGCAGCACGCGTACGCCCGACGGTGCGGGGTGGTGCTGCGGCGGCTGTGCGGGGAGTACGAGGAGGGCTGAGCGTACGAGCGTACTGACGCCGCCGCGCCGGGATGGCTTCCCGGCGCGGCGGTGTCAGTGGTGGGACGGGCGACTGGAGCGGAGAGCGATCAGAAGGTCAGGCTCCAGCTGTCGAGGTAGCCGGGTTCGTTGGTGAAGATGCCCGGGGTGTTGTCCGTGACGCGGAGCTTCCAGGTGCCGTTGGCGGGGAGTGCCGAGGCGTCGACCGTGAACGTCTGGTGCAGTTCCGATCCCCCGTCCCAGACGAAGTCCTTCACCATCAGCGTGGTGCCGTCCTCGGCGACCAGTTCGATGATCTGGCCGCCGATGAACATGTGGAACAGATCGACCGTCACCCGCAGATCACGGGGCGCGTTTCCCTCTCGCCCGGTGACGGTGAGCGGGGACTCGACGGACTTCCATACAGGGATGTCGTACCGGCCGGGGTTGATGAAGAAGCCGCCGCCGGAGCCGAACACGCGCCAGACGAAGGGCAGAGTCAGTTTCTCCGCCGCGGAGTTCGTGATGACGACGGTCGTCTCGAAGTCGCCGGCCACCGTCGGTGTGCCCGAGATCAGTCCGGTGTTGGGGTCGATCGACAGACCGGTGGGCAGACCGGTGGCGGAGTAGGTCAGAGCGCCGGGGCGCGTGGTGGTCGCCTTGATCTGCCGGGCGACCGACTGGCCGACGGCGACGGCCCGGGCCGAGGGGGCCTCGGCGGCGATGTGGTTGACGTAGCGCACCCCGACGTTGACCGCGGCCCATGCGTTGGCGACCGCCTCGTACACGTCGCCGGAGGCACCGTACAGGTCGGCCGCGGCCTGCAGGGTGGCCGTGCGGGCTCCCGCGTAGTCGGTGGTGCTGGTCATGTACCGGGTCAGCGCCCGGTACCAGATGTTGGTGGCGTTCTCCCGACCGATGCCGGCGACCGGCAGACCGTCGTAGGTCGGGCTGTCGTAGTCGACGCCGTTGATGGTCTTCTTCCCGCTGCCCTCGGCGAGGAGGTAGAAGAAGTGGTTGCCGATGCCGGAACTCAGGTGGGGGTCGAGCTTCTTGGTCTGCTCCGTCCAGTAGTCCTGGGAGGTACCGGCGGGGTTGACCTCCTTGGAGGGCTGGTCCATGTAGCGCAGCGGCAGTCCGGTGCCACGGAGATCGATGAGTTCACCGATGTGGTAGTCGGGCTTGTCACCCGCGCTGTTCGCGAAGAACTCGACGGCGGTGCCCATGATGTCGCTGGTGGCCTCGTTGAGCCCGCCGGACTCACCGGAGTACACCAGGCCGGCGGTGGCGGAGGTGACACCGTGCGTCATCTCGTGGCCGGCTATGTCGAGTTCGGTCACCGGCCGGTCGTTGGTGCGTCCGTCGCCGTAGGTCATGCAGAAGCACTCGTCGAGCCAGAAGGCGTTGGCGAATCCGACGCCGTAGTGCACACGGGAGTAGGCACCGCGTCCGTCGTCCGCGATCCCGTTGCGGCCGAACCGGTCGTGGTAGAAGTCCCAGGTCTTCGCGACGCCGTAGGCCGCGTCGACGGCCGCCGTCTGACGGTTGGACGCCGTTCCGTCTCCCCAGACGTCGTCGTCATCGGTGACCAGCGTGCCCTTGGCGAAGGTCCCGTTCGCGTCGAACGTCTGGTGGTTGCCCCGCTGAGGGTCGGTCAGCTCGAAGACGCCGTTGTTCCGTACGGTGCCGATCGGGACCCTGCCGCTGTACCGGCTGATCCCCTCACCGCTCTGCACCTCCTCGTGGCTCGTCAGCTGAGCGCCGGTCGCGGCATCGGTCAGGACCTCGAGACGGCTCGGCGTCCCGTCCTCCCGCACACCTATGACAACGTTTTCCCAGGCCAGTTTGGCGTCGCCGTCCCCCGCCCAGACAACCAGCCGCGACTTCCCCTGCGGTGCGGCCCCACGGGTGTCCTCCCGCTTCGCCACGGCCAGAGCGGACTTCTCCGCGTCACCGGCGGAGCGGGCCGCGGCGGTCGTCGGGAGGGAGATCGCCTCCTGCGACGCCTTGCTGACCGTACGGGAGCCGGCACGGTCGTGCACCACCAAGTCGCCCCCGCGCACGGGCAGTCCGGCGAAGGTGCGTTCGTAGCGGGTGTGCACCGTGCCGTCGGCGTCCTTGATGACGTCCTTGGGTATCAGGGCCTCCCGCTGGCCCAGTGCGAGCGCACGGGCGGTGGCACCGCCCGCGTCGGCCGCCGCCTCGAGCATCATCTTCCGCTCGGCGGGGCCCAGTTGGACAGCTCTGGCACCAGGTCTGGGTTCCGCGGTGATCTGCCGGGGCGCTCGCTCCACGTCGTCCGCCGCCGGGGCCGCGCTCCAGGCGGGAAGCGCCGACCCGAGCAGCGCGGCCATCGTGCCGACCGCGATCCCCGACATACGTCGGCGAACCTGGGCGCCACGACGGGAAGGACCGGAAGGCGGGGAACCCTGCGACGAAGTCGTCCCGTGGGCAGGTGAGTTGTTCGACACTGCTGCAACTCCTTGTGCCCGACTGCGCGTTGGGCAGCCGGTGAGAATGAGGACGGAGGACAGCAATGGCCTCCACTGAGGAGATGTGCGTGGGGGGAACGCCCGGGCGTTGAGAAGATCGTTCCAGCCGACGGGGGCTTCTGTCACCGTCTCCGGGGATCGTTGTCCGGAATCCGGATAGTGGGAGCGCTCCCATGACCCTTCGTACACAGTAGATCACGTGCGGCTTTACGTGGCGGCAACATACCCTCGCCGGCCTCTTTGGCCACTTTCCGCCTATGGACCTACAACGCCCCTACACGGCAGCGGAGTTGAGAGACGGGGACCCGCAGCTGCGTCGGCGGCCTCGGAACGAGGTGCCGCCGACGCACCGGTCAGTGACTGTCAAGCGGCAGTCACCGCATCAACACCCCCGCCCCCTCCCCCAGTTCCTCCGAAGGCACCGCCACCAGCCCCATCTCCGCGTTCGACGCCAGCAGTCGGTGTGCCGGCAGGATCCGTACCGTGTAGCCGTACGGTCCCGTCCGGTGCAGGGACAGTGGCCCCTCGTACTGCCAGCGGCCTTCCCCGTCCGGGCCGCCCACCGCCTTCAGGGGGACCGTCGACGCGTCCGTGATGCTGTCCTGCGAGTCGACCCGGCCCGAGACCGCCTGGACCTCGACGTCGTCCGGGGACAGTTCGCCGAGCCCCACCCGCACGCGCAGCGAGAGCGTGCTGCCCAGTTCCGCCGTCAGGGCGGGGGCGGTCGCCGCCGAGGTCTCCACGTGGTCCACCGTCACCGTGTGCCAGGCGGCGCGGACCCGGGACTTCCAGGTCGCCAACTCCCTTGCCGTGTCCGGGGTCATGGTGCGGTGGGCGCGGGCCGCGGGGGCGTAGAGGCGTTCCACGTACTCGCGGACCATGCGGCCGGCCAGGACCTTCGGGCCGAGGTGGGTGAGGGTCTCGCGGACCATCTCGATCCAGCGGTCGGGCAGGCCCGTCTCACCGCGCTCGTAGAAGCGCGGGGTGACGCGCTGCTCCAGCAGGTCGTACAGGGCCGCCGCCTCCACGTCGTCCCGGTGGTCGGGGTCGGTGCCCGCGACGCCGTCCGCCGTGGGGATCGCCCAGCCGAAGTCGGGCCGGAACCACTCGTCCCACCAGCCGTCCAGGACCGAGAGGTTGAGGCAGCCGTTCAGCGCCGCCTTCATCCCGCTGGTGCCGCAGGCCTCGAGCGGGCGCAGCGGGTTGTTGAGCCAGATGTCGCAGCCCGGGTAGAGCTTCTGCGCCATCGCCATGCCGTAGTCGGGGAGGAACACGATGCGGTGGCGGACGCGCGGGTCGTCCGCGAAGCGCACCAGCTCCTGGATCAGTCGCTTGCCGCCGTCGTCCGCCGGATGCGCCTTGCCCGCGATCACGATCTGGATGGGACGCTCGGGGTGGAGGAGCAGGTCGAGGAGACGGTCGCGGTCGCGCAGCATCAGGGTCAGCCGCTTGTACGAGGGGACACGGCGCGCGAAGCCGATCGTCAGGACGTCCGGGTCGAGCACCCCGTCGATCCAGCCCAACTCGGCCGTACCCGCGCCGCGTTGCCGCCAGGACGCGCGCAGCCGGTCCCGTACCTCGACCACCAACTGCTCGCGCAGGGAACGCCGTAGCTCCCAGATGTCCTGGTCGGCGATGTCCGCGACCGAGTCCCACCGCTCCGAGCCGCCGACCGTCAGCGCGTCCTCGGTGCGCTCCGCGCCGATCTGCCGCGCGCCGAGCCTGAACACCTCCGGCGCGACCCAAGTGGGCGCGTGCACACCGTTGGTGACCGAGGTGATCGGAACCTCGTCCGGGTCGAAGCCCGGCCACAGTCCGGCGAACATCTCCCTGCTCACCTGGCCGTGGAGAAGGGACACGCCGTTCGCCTGGCGGCCCAACCGCAGCCCCATCACAGCCATGTTGAAGAGATTCGGCTCGCCCCCGGGGTAGGTCTCCCTGCCCAGGCTCAGCACGCGTTGCACGTCGATGCGCGGGAGTTCGGCGTCGGGGCCGAAGTGGCGGGCGACCAGCTCACGGTCGAAGCGGTCGATGCCGGCCGGGACGGGAGTGTGGGTCGTGAAGACCGTCCCGGCCCGGACCGCTTCCAGTCCGGCGTCGAAGTCGAGCCCGTCGTCGCAGAGTTCGGCGATCCGTTCCAGGCCGAGGAAACCGGCGTGGCCCTCGTTGGTGTGGAACACCTCGGGGGCGGGGTGGCCGGTGAGGCGACAGTACGTGCGGACCGCGCGCACTCCTCCTATGCCGAGCAGCATCTCCTGGAGCAGCCGGTGTTCGCTGCCGCCGCCGTACAGCCGGTCGGTGACGCCCCGTTCGCCGAGGTCGTTCTCCTCCACGTCCGAGTCGAGGAGCAGCAGCGGTACGCGTCCCACCTGGGCCAGCCAGACGCGGGCCCGCAGCGACCGGCCGCCGGGCAGGGCCAGGGAGACCTGGGCCGGGGTGCCGTCGGGCTCCTTGAGGAGGGCGACGGGGAGTTCGTTGGGGTCGAGGACGGGATAGTGCTCCTGCTGCCACCCGTCCCGGGAGAGCGACTGGCGGAAGTAGCCGTGCCGGTACATGAGTCCGACGCCGATCAGCGGTACGCCGAGGTCGCTGGCCGACTTGAGATGGTCCCCGGCGAGGATGCCGAGGCCGCCGGAGTACTGCGGCAGGGCTGCCGTGATGCCGTACTCGGGGGAGAAGTAGGCGATGGCGGCGGGGAGTTCGGCCGCCTGACCCTGCCCCTGGGCCTGCCCCTGTGTCTGTGTCTGGTACCAGCGGGCGCCGGTGACGTACTCGTTCAGGTCGTCGGCGACCGTGTTGAGGCGACGCAGGAAGCGGCTGTCCTCGGTCAGTTCGGTGAGTCGCTCGGGCGAGAGGCTGCCGAGGAGCCGTACGGGGTCGCAGTCCGACGCGGCCCAGCGTTCGGGGTCGACGGACTGGAAGAGTTCGCGGGTCTCCGCATGCCAGGACCAGCGCAGATTGCGGGCCAGATCACTGAGCGGCCGGAGTGGCTCGGGGAGAACGGGACGGACGGTGAACCGACGGATCGCCTTCACATGCCACCTCGGTGGTCGTGCGTATTCAAACCTGTACCTGCAAGGACACACGGCCTTGTGCGTCCCGTCATCAACCCCTTGACGGTATCGGGGCGGGAGCGCCGGAACCATGGCGCGTATTGCGCGCCCCCCTCGCGGGCCGACCGTCGATATGGCCGATTCCACCCCCGTAGGCCACCTTGTGACACTTCTCCCCGCACGAGAGGCTGCCCAGAAGGCCGCCCGGTGTCGGCGGCCGAGGAGGGGGAACTCCAACCATGGAACGGACGCGCACCAGACGTCCGCGCTGGGCGTCGGCCCTGACCGCGGCGGCCACCGCCGCGCTGCTTTCGGTCACCGCACCCGCGCAGGCGGCCCCGGAGGGCCGCATATCCGGAGCCGGTGAACCCGGCTCCGTAGGCGGCAGTTACCTGGTGACACTCAAGGGGGGTACGGCGGCCTCGTCGGCGAACGGCAGGAGACTGGCCGCGAAGTACGGGGCGAGAATAAGCCACATCTACAGCACCGTCCTGAACGGCTACGCCGTAACGGCCGACGAGAAACAGGCCAGACGGCTTGCTGCGGACTCCCGGGTGGCCTCGGTCGCCGCGGACACCCGGATCACGTACGACCGCGTGGGCGAAGCCGGCGGACGCGGCCGGCAGGATCCGCCGTCCTGGGGCCTGGACCGGATCGACCAGGCCGGTCTCCCGCTCGACGGCGGCTACACCTGGCCGGATTCGGCGGGCCGGGGCGTCACGGTGTACGTGATCGACACCGGCATCCGTATCTCGCACAAGGACTTCGGTGGACGCGCGAGTCACGGCTGGGACTTCGTCGGCGGCGACGCCTGGGCCGGCGACGGAAACGGCCACGGCACGCATGTCGCGGCGACGATCGCGGGCACGGCCCTCGGCGTCGCGAAGAAGGCCAGGGTCGTCTCCGTACGCGTCCTCGACAACGCGGGCGGCGGGACGACCGCGCAGGTCATCGCGGGTATCGACTGGGTCACACGGAACGCGAGGAAGCCCGCCGTCGCCAATGTGAGCCTCGGCGGCTACCGCAACGCCCAACTCGACGCGGCCGTACGGAACTCGATCGCGTCCGGGGTGACCTACACGGTCGCGGCCGGCAACGACGGGGAACCGGCGCGGGATCACTCCCCGGCCGCCGTCAAGGAGGCGATCACGGTCGGCGCGACCGGGCCCAGGGACGAAAGAGCCAGTTTCTCGAACTGGGGATCGAGTCTCGATCTGTTCGCCCCGGGCGTCTCGATCACTTCCGCGTCATATGCGAGCGACACGGGCCGGGTTGCCTACTCCGGTACGTCGATGGCGGCGCCGCACGCGGCCGGGGCCGCCGCCCTCTACTTGGCGGAACGTCCGAAATCCAGTCCGGCGCAAGTCGCCAAGGCACTGACGGCCGCGGCGACGAACGGAAAAGTCTCCGACAAGGGGACCGGTTCACCGAACAAACTCCTGCGTACACCGCTCCCTTAGAAGCAGTGTGCCGTTGTCGGCCCCGTCCGCCGGACGGGGCCGATGTCGTTCGCCGACCTGGCTGATCCTGGGTGCAGACATACGCGCGAGTAGTTAGCAAAGTGCCGGATTGCCTACCCGAATAGGGTGGGAAGGCTCCTCCGGTACACGACTGGGGGTACACCACGCCTGACACCCTCCCCACATCCATCCGCCCACCCACGTTGACGCGGACAGGAGCGGTCATGCCCGCCACGCACCACTCGTCACCACCCACGACTCCCACCACCGCAGCGCCCCCGATACGCCCGCCGGACACCGCCGTCCCGCAGAGCGCCCGGAAGTCGCAGTCTCCGGCCGGCGCCAAGGCCGCGAAGACACCGTCTCCGGTCACCGCCACAGCCCCGAAGACATCGTCTTCGGCCACCGCCGCAGCTCCGGACACCCCACCGGAGGCCGCCGCGACGGAGACCGGCGCAGCCCCGGCCACCACCCCGTCCCCCCAGGAAGCTCCCGGCGCTCCCGCCGCCCCGGCCACCGCCGTCGGCCGTATCCCCGTCCTGGACGTCCGTCCGCTGGTGATGGGCGGGCGCCGGCCGGCGAAGGCGGTGGTCGGCGAGGCCTTCGAGGTTTCGGCCACCGTCTTCCGCGAGGGCCATGACGCCGTCGCCGCCAACGTCGTGCTCCGCGACCCGAAGGGCCGCCCCGGCCGCTGGACGCCGATGCGCGAACTCGCCCCGGGAACCGACCGTTGGGGCGCCACCGTCGAGGCCGACGCGCCCGGTGAGTGGACGTACACGGTGGAAGCGTGGGGCGATCCGATCAGCACCTGGCGGCACCACGCCGGCATCAAGATCCCGGCCGGGATCGACACGGAACTGGTGCTGGAGGAGGGCGCGCTGCTGTACGAGCGTGCCGCCGCCGGCGTACCGAAGAACAAGGGCAAACGGGACGTGATCCTGGCCGCCGCCGAGGCCCTCCGGGACGTCGAACGCCCGGCGCACGCCCGGCTGTCGGCCGCCCTGACGCCGGCCGTGGACAAGGTGCTGCGCCGATATCCGCTGCGTGAGCTGGTGACTTCCAGCGACACGTTGGCGCTGGTGGTGGAGCGGGAGCGGGCGCTGTACGGGGCGTGGTACGAGTTCTTCCCGCGTTCGGAGGGCACGCCCGAGCAGCCGCACGGGACGTTCCGGACAGCGGCGCGGCGGTTGCCGGCGATCGCGGCGATGGGTTTCGACGTGCTGTATCTGCCGCCGATCCATCCGATCGGGCACACCTTCCGCAAGGGCCCCAACAACACGCTGTCCGCCTCCGCGCAGGATGTCGGGGTGCCGTGGGCGATCGGTTCGGAGGCCGGCGGCCATGACGCCGTCCACCCGGACCTCGGGACGCTGGAGGACTTCCGGTTCTTTGTCGCGGAGGCGGGCCGGCACGGGCTGGAGGTGGCACTGGACTTCGCGTTGCAGTGCTCGCCGGATCATCCGTGGGTGCAGAAGTACCCGCAGTGGTTCCATCACCGCCCGGACGGGACGATCGCGTACGCGGAGAACCCGCCGAAGAAGTA
>NZ_JBEYVP010000048.1:0-79848 GCF_040644035.1 Streptomyces sp. NPDC047042
CCTACGAGCACGAGACCAACTACTACGCTCAACACCAGCCCCAACCGGCGGCTGGAGTCAACGCATAGAGCCTCCACCGATCCCGGAGCGGTTCACAGCGAGTATGTCGCCGCGTCTGATTCGCTCTGGACGCATTCCTTGGTCCGTTTGGACGTCGCCACTGCCCTGTTGTCCGGCCGTGACCCCGATGTGGAACACGCCATGAGCATCGGCCGGCAGGTCCTGCAAGATGCGATGGACGGTCCGTTGATCCTGTCGGTGGTGCAACGTGCCCACGATCTCCTTCGCAACGCCGAGGAATGGGCTGACGTCGCAGCCGTGAGTGAGTACTCCGAGGCCCTGACGGCTTGGGCGGCGACCCCTCGTGTGAAGCAGTTGGCCTGCTCTGCCACCATGCCTTCGTCACCGCACGCCTTGGGAAGGACGCCACGGGATGCCGCCACTGATCACGTCGCACCCGGACGCGTTCCCCGTCGCCCCGCCACCGGATCTTGACGACCCAGGGTCCATTACTGCCCACGATTGGCGGGCCTTCGACACGCTGACCGAGATGCAAAACCACTGGCAACGCCCGGGCTGGACGTCCAGCACACGTGCCTACTACTGGCTGCTGACCATCTCCGACGAGCCCGCTTTCGTGGCTCAGGCCCGCCGATGCCAAGACGCAGTACGGCACCTTCAAGCATTCGATCTGATCGACAGCGAGAGCTTTCACCTCACACTCGGGCGAATCGCCGATGCCAATACTGTCGACGAGGCTCTGCTCTTTCGCCTAGCCGAAAATGTGCAAGCCATCGCACCAGCTGCCTTCACGCTCTCCGCGCTACCTCTCACCGGATCTCGTGGCGCACTTCGCTACAGCGTCGCGCCGTGGAGCCCCATCGTCGGGCTCCTTCAACTCCTTGTCGCAGCGTCGGCGAGTTGCGGACTCCCGCATATGAAGAGCAGTAGCCGACTTCGTCCGCACATTGGCATCGGCTATTGCGGCAGAAAGCTTCCGGCCGAGCCCGTGCACGAAGCGGTGAGGCCCCTCCGCTCGCTGCCTCCCACGGAGCTGCTAATCGACCACGTTGACCTCGTCGAGATGCGCCGCGAAGGTGCCTCGTACAGATGGCGCGTCGTGCATACCGTAGATCTGCCCCAGGCGGCATCTCTACGGGACCGTGTGATCTGATGTTGATGTCGGTCGGCAGGCATGATTCGGGACAGTCTCAAGGGCCCGGGGCCATGTTTTGTAGCACTACGCACCGGCCGTACGGCATTCTCGTTTCCTCGTGCCCGCAGGCTTGCAAAAGCTTTTGATGGTGTCCTTGGCCGGGCACCATTCCGCAAAAGGGTGCGCCGGCGCCCCCGCCGCATCCGGGCTTGTTGGGTTCCCACAATCACCGGAGGGACCGTCCCTAGGCCACCCGTCCCCGTGAGCCAGTCGACTCAGGGATCGGCGTCCGTCGCCATCATCATGCGATCGCTCCGCTCCTTGCGTGAGCCATCAACGGTCGAACACCTCGTCCGCCACGGGCTGACGGATCGTCAGAAAAGTCAGCATTGGGTCAGCATCAGTCCTGCCAAAGCTGCCTACAGATGCCCACACTTTGGAAACGCGGACTGCCTCGGATGCCCTCCGGGCGGCGGCATCCGACCTATCGCTCTACCCGAGGCCACCGTTGCGGACGAGCGGTTCGACGACCTCGCACTACTGGGGCCAGCGACCCGACTTTTCGCAGGTCAGCGCACCCGTCCCCTTGGTTTCATCGGCGTCGCCGGAAGCTCCGGAGCGTGCAGCGGGGCGCCGTCATAGCCCTTCACTTCACCGAAACGGGCCCCCTTTGCCCAGTCGTCGCGAGCCTGTACGATCTCGTCCTGAGACCGACCGATGAAGTTCCACCACATGATCAGCTCCTCCTCGAACGGCTCGCCGCCCAGGAGCATCACGCTCGCGTCGGACGACGCGAGCAGTGGGAGTTCGGTCCGGCCGCAGCCGAGGTAGAGCATCGAGCCCGGGAGCATCGGCACGCCGTCGACGTGCACCTCGCCCGACATCGCCAGTACCCCGTACTCGAAGTCCGGTACGAGCGGCAGGCGTACGTCGGTGTCGGCGGTGAGGGTCAGGTCGGCGCCGACGATCGGGGTGTACGTCGTGCCGGGCGAGGTCGAGCCGTCGAGGTCGCCGAGGATCACGGTCGCCGTCACGCCGGGTGCCGTGACCGTGGGCAGGACGGCGTGGTGTTCGAAGTGGGGGTCGGTGTGGCGGTGGCCGTCCGGCAGGGCGACCCACAGCTGCGCCCCGTGCAGGAACCGGGCGTGGGACCTGGGGCTCTCCTCGGAGTGGCTGATCGCGCGGCCGGAGGTCATGAGGCCCAGTTCGCGCGGGCGGATCGTCTGCAGGCTGCCGGTCGAGTCGCGGTGCAGCACCTCGCCCTCGTGCAGCCAGCTCACCGTCTGGAGGCCCATGTGCGGGTGCGGCGGCACCTGCATGCCGGGCTCGTCGGCGATGTCGTCCGGCCCGTAGTGGTCGACGAAGGCCCACGCGCCGATCATGCGCCGGCCGAGGTTCGGCAGCAGCCGGCGTACTTCGGTGCCCGCGCCGAGCTTCACGCGCCGGGGGCTCAGCAGTTCGCGTACGGGTTCGGCGACGACGAATCCGCGGCCGCCGCAGACGCTGGGGACGGGCGCGCGGTCAAGGTTGCTCATGGCGCCCAACCTAGTCGGGGGCAACGCCCGCGCGCAGGGGGAGAGGCGCCTCGGGTTCTCCTGTGGCGTTTCTGCCCCCAGGAGTCGACTCGGCGCCTCTGGTGAGTTCGCCTAGTGAAATATAGTTCGTTTCGGCTACCGTGTGCCTCTGAACGCGTCGTGGTGCGTCGGTCGTGAGGAGCAAATGATGAGCGCAGGTGAGTTTCCCGAGGTCGCCACCGTGGTGGGCGCGGTTCGCGGGCGTCGTGAAGGTGGTCTCTCGGTGTTCCGGGGGATTCCGTTCGCGCAGCCCCCGGTCGGGGAGCTGCGGTTCGCGGCGCCGCGGCCGGTGGAGCGCTGGGACGGGGTGCGGGAGGCGTTCGCGTTCGGGCCGCCCCCTCCGCAGGAGGCGATGGGCCCCGACGCCTCGGCCCCCTCGCCCGCCTCACCCGGCGGGGACGACTGGCTGACCGTCAACGTCTGGACGCCCGACACGGATCCGGCGGCGCGTCGGCCGGTGCTCGTGTGGATCTACGGTGGCGCCTACAAGGCGGGTTCCGCCGACGACGCGAGCTACGACGGCGGCCGCCTCGCCCAGGAAGGTGACGTCGTCGTGGTCACCCTCAACTACCGGGTTGGCATCGAGGGCTTCGCCAAGATCGAGGGCGCCCCGGCCAACCGAGGGCTCCTCGACCAGGTGGCCGCCCTGGAGTGGGTGCGAGAGAACATCACCGCGTTCGGCGGCGACCCCGACCAGGTCACCGTCTTCGGGGAGTCGGCGGGCGCCGGATCCATCGCCGCACTGCTGGTCATGCCGAGGGCGCGCGGGCTGTTCCGGCGGGCGATCGCACAGAGCGTGCCCGGCACGTACTTCTCGGACGCGCTCGCCGGGGACATCGCCGAGGCACTCGCCGGTGAGCTCGGGCTGCGCCCCACGGTTGCCGATCTGGCCGGCGTGGACCCGCGCAAGCTGCCCGAGGCGGGAGCCGCGCTCACTCCCCGGATGCGCGAGTACGTCGCGAGGTGGGGCGCTGTCGCCCTCACCCCGACCGCGTTCTCACCCGTCGTCGACGGTGACGTCCTGCCCACCGCGCCCTGGGAGGCGCTGGCGGCCGGCGCCGCCCGGGACGTCGAACTGATCGTCGGACACACCCGGGACGAGTACCGTCTCTTCCTCATGTTCGGCGGGCTGCTCGGCCGTGTGGACGACGACATGGCGGCGGCCGCGCTGCGCGTGTTCGGACCCGGGCCCGGCCCCGAGCAGGCCTACCGCGCCGCGTTCCCGGACGCCTCGGCGGAGTATCTCTTCGAACTCGTGCAGTCCGACTGGCTGTTCCGCATGCCGTCGCTGCAGCTGGCCCAGGCCCAGGTGGCCGGCGGCGGCCGGGCCCATGTGTACGAGCTGACCTGGTCCGCCCCCGCGCTCGGCGGCGCCCTGGGCGCCTGCCACGGCCTGGACGTACCGCTCACCTTCGGCAACTTCGGCGACGCCGGGGCAGGCCTCGGCGGCATGCTGTTCGGGCCCACGCCACCGCCCGAGACCGAGGCGCTGTCCGCCCAATTCCGTGCCGCGTGGACCTCCTTCGCGGCGACGGGCGACCCGGGCTGGCCCGCGTACGACACCGACCAGCGACTCACCCGGCTGCTCGACACCGAACCGGCCGTCGCCGCCTACCCGGAGGAGGAGTCCCGCCAACTGTGGCAGGAGCACACGTTCGACACCCTGCGCCTGGCAACCGAGTGACGGGGTGAAGGGGTGGCGGGGGTGACGGGCCCCAGGTCTACCGTGACGCCAGCAGTCGCAGCACCCTGTCGGAGACCGGCGCCGGCAGGGCGCGCAGTGTCCGGACCAGCGCTGTTGTCTGCCACGGGAAACAGGCCTGCGCCGGTTCCCGCTCCAGGGCGCGTACGACGTACCGGGCCGCGCGCTCCTGGCTGACCTGGAACGGCTTGGGCAGGCCGTCCGCGTCCACCCGGTCCGTTCCCACGAACCCGGGGTGGATCGAGGTGAACCGGATGCCCTTGGGCGCCAGTTCGACCCGCGCCGCGTCGAGAAGGGTGCGTACGGCCGCCTTCGCCGCCGAGTACGGACCCTGGCGGGGGATGCCCATCAGCCCCGCGAGGGAGTTGGTGTGGGCGATCAGGCCGCCGTCCGGCTGCTCGCCCAACTGCCGGATCAGCGGGACCAGGTAATTGACGACGACGTCGTAGTTCAACGCCATGATCCGGGAGACGTCCGCCGTGCTCACCCGGTCCATGGCCATGTCCGGCCCCTGGCCGGCGTTGAGCAGCGCGATGTCGACGGAGCCGAACTCCGCGACGGCCGCCGCCACGACCCCGGCCGCCGCCTCCGGGTCCAGGGCGTCGGCGGGGAGGGTGAGGCAGGCGCTGCCGGCTGCCCGTACCTCCTCGGCCACGGCGGCCAGTTCGGGGGCGCGCCGGGCCGTGAGGACGAGCCGGTTGCCCGCCGGGGCGAGCCGGCGGGCAACCGCCGCCCCGATCCCGGAGGACGCGCCGACGATCAGGACCGTCCGGCCGGTGATGGCGGTGGCCGCGGTGGCTGTCACAGGAAGTGGCGGCCCTCGCCGCGGTAGGTGGGCACGGTGTCGACCACCGCGCCGCCGCTGACCAGATGCAGATCGCCGATCCGCTCGCACAGCTCACCGGCCTTGGCGTGCCGCAGCCACACCCGGTCCCCGATGTTCAGCCCGCTCGCCGCCTTGCCGAGGAGCGGGGTCTGCACCTCCCCGAAGGACTCCGTGGCGGTGACCCGCAGCCCGGCGGGCCAGGCCAGGGTGGGCAGCCGGTCCTTGCCGAGCGGCCCGGACGCCACCCAGCCACCGCCGAGGAGCGTCGCGATCGACGCCGAGGGACGGCGGACGACGGGCAGCACGAAGTACGCCGCCGGGACGGGCCGGAAGCTGCGGTAGAAGTCGAACAGCCCCGGACCGTACAGGCCGGAGCCCGCCGCGAGTTCGGTGACGGAGTCCTCGCGGGTCGTGGTCTCCAGGCTGCCCGTGCCGCCGCCGTTGACGAACCGCAGCGGTGTCACGGCCCGTACGGCCGCGACCGCCGCCTCCCGGCGGTGGCTCAGCTCCTCGACGGACGTACGCTGCATCGCCCGGACCACGGCCCGCTTGACGGCGTTGCCGGGCACGTTGTCACCCAGACCGGCGACCTGACCCTCGTACCCCATGATGCCCGTGAGCTCGAAGCCCGGGCGGGACGCGACCTCGCGGGCGAACGCCGCCGCCTGCTGCGGGGTGTGCACCGGGGACCGGCGCGGCCCCAGGTGGAGCCGGCCGCCCGCCAGCCGCAGGGCCGCGTCGAGTTCCAGGCACACCTGGATACGGGTCGAACGCGGGCCGGTCGCGGCGTCGATCAGGTCGAGGTGCTCGACGCAGTCGACCATCAGGGTGATGCGGGAGGCGAGCCGCTCGTCGGCCGCCAGGCGGCGCAGCGCCGTGCGGTCGGCGGTGGGGTAGCCGACGACGATGTCCTCGAACTCCTCGGCCAGCCAAAGGGCTTCGGGCAGGGTGAAGCCGAGGATGCCGTCGAAGCCCGGCCTGTCCAGGGCGCGCCGCATGAGGGCGCGGGAGCGCAGCGACTTGCTGGCGAGCCGGATCGGCTTGCCGCCGGCCCGGCGTTCCAGGTCACGGGCGTTGGCGTCGAAGGCGTCCAGGTCGATGACGCCGAAAGGCGGTTCCAGGCCGGCGGTCGCCGCGCGCAGCCCGTCGAAATGGCTCTGGGTCGTGGGATCCGAACTCGCTCTGGAAGCGGTGGTGTTGACGGTCATCGGTTGCTGTCTCCTTGCTCGGGTACTGCCGCGGGGGCCGGGACGAGGCCCGTGCTGCGGCGCTTGGCCATGGCCACCACCTTGGGGATCACGAAGCGCATCAGCCGGGGAAACACACCGGCGACCCGCTGCACACGTCCACCGATGGCGGGGTGGACGACTTCGATCGGCTTCTTCTCGATGGCGTCGACGATCACCGATGCGACCTGCTCGGGGGTGAGCGGCTTCTCGGCGAAGGTGATCACCGCGCTGGGGTCGGCCATCTCCTGCTCCAGCATGGGGGTCCGGGTGCCGGGCGGATGGACGATGCTGAAGGTCACGGGCCCGTCGCGTTCCTCGATGGCCACACTGTGGTGGAAAGCGCGCAGCCCGTGCTTGGTCGCGCCGTAGGTGGTGTACCCGGGCAGCGGCAGGAACGAGGTCATGCTGCACACGGTGACGATGTGCCCGTGGCCCTGGGCCCGCATCCGGGTCAGGGCGGCCAGGATGCCGTTGATCGGGCCGAGCAGGTTCACCTCCACCATGTGGCGGTGCTCGGCCGGCGACAACTGGCGTGCGTAGCCGGTGTGGATGATCCCCGCGTTGTTGACGAGCACGTCGACCGGGCCGAGCCGGTCCCAGACGGCGTCGAAACTCGCGTCCCACGCGGCCTCGTCGCGGATGTCCAGCTCGAACGCGGCTGCGTCGGACCCGAGTTGACCGGCGATCCGGGTCGCACCGGCCAGGTCGATGTCGGCGAGGGCGACCCGGTGGCCGCGGCGCACCGCCTCCCGCGCGGTCGCCGCGCCGATGCCGCTCGCGGCGCCGGTGATCAGGACGACGCTCACCGCGGACGCGCGCCGTCAGCGCCGGTGCGCGGGGGCTGCGCACCGTCCGATCGATGTTGTGCGTTCATGGGAACTCCCGGGAAAGTAGGCCGAGTTCAGGCGGAGGCTGACGAGGGTCGCGATGATGACGGCAGGACGTACGCCTCCAGCCGCGACCCGCCCAGCCGGGCCGCCTCCACCGGATCGTCGGTCGGGGTGGTCGCCGCGTACAGCGTGTCGCCGTCGGGTCCGGCGACCAGACAGCTCAGGGTGCGTTGGCTGGTGGCGACCCGGTCCAGGATCGTGCCGCCCGGCCCGACCCGGACGCACTCGCCGCGCAGCGCGTTGGCTACCCACGCCGTGCCGTCCCGGCCCGGTGCGATGCCGTCGGGTGCGATGGGACTGGCGGAGCGTTCGGCGATCGCCCGGTGGTCGAGGAGCGCGGAGACACGCCGGGTGATCCGGCCCAGCGATCCGGGGTGGTTGAGGGACTTCCACAGGGCGGAGGGGATGAGGGGAGCCCAGGGCCGGGGCGGGCCCAGCCGTCCGTCGGGCAGTACGGGCAGTGCGGTGAGCCGCATCGCCAGGGTCTCGGCGACGAGCAGCGTGGACTCGTCGTCGAGGAGGAACATGCCGTTGGGGAAGACCAACGGCTCGCTCAGGCCCAGCAGTTCGCCGGTGGGGGAGAAGCAGGCGAGGGAGGTCCCGGGCGGTCCCGGCGGGGCGTACAGCATCGAGTTGGGCCGGCGGCGGACGAAGCCGTGGTAGTCGAAGCCGAAGTTGCCGACATAGGCGCGACCCCGCCGGTCGACGAACATGTCGTTGACGGGGCCCCCGGCGATCTCCTTGAGATCGGCGTGCACGACCAGGGAGCCGTCCCGCTCCCGCCGGTAGACACAGTGCCCGTCCATGGAGACGACCAGCATCCGCCCGTCCGGCAGCCAGCCCAGGCCCCCCGCCCGACCGGGGACCTCGGCGACCGTCTCCGGCTCGCCCCGGGTGTCCCAGCGGTGGACCGTCCCGTGCGCGAGGTCGCAGAACCACAGGGCGTCGTCGTGCCAGCGCAACGACTCCAGGACGCCGAATCCGTCCAGAACGACTGTGGCCCGTGGCCGCACCCCTGCCTCCTGAGGCTGCTCGTGCCCGTTCGGTCATCGCTACCGTGGCGCAGACGAGAGAAGTAAGTCAAGCGTCCTAGACGGGTGACTTACTTCTCCTGGGCCGGTTGGCTATTCTGACGGCCGAACCACAGCAGGTGGGACCGGTGCGGAGAGGAGAACGCGTGCCCCGCATGGCGGCGAGCGACCGGAGAGCGGAGCTGCTCGAGGCGGCGATCCGCGTCATGGCACGCGACGGCGTGGCGAAGGCCACCACCCGCGCGGTGGTCACCGAGGCGGGCATGACCCTCGGGGCCTTCCACTACTGCTTCGAGTCCAGGGCACAGCTCCTCGAACTCGTCACGGAGACACTCACCGAACGCTATGTCGCGGAGGTCCGCGGCCTGTTCGCCCCGCACAAGGACATCCGCGACAGCGTTCTCGACAGCCTGCACGCGTTCTGGAAGGGCTTCGAGGCCAATCCCGGCGAGCACCAGATCAGTTACGAGCTCACCCAGTACGCGCTGCGCAATCCCGGCTTCGAGGACGTCGCGAGGAAGCAGTACGAGATCTTCCTGCGCGCCTTCGCGTCCCTGCTCGAACTCGCCGCGGACAACGCCGGAATCGAGTGGACGGAACCTGTGCCGGTGCTCGCGCGATACGTCCAGTCGACGATCGACGGCCTCAACATGATCTGGCTCGTCGACCGCAACAGCGCCGACGGCCGGGCCGCCCTGGAACTGCTCGCCGATCACCTGCTCCTGCACGCCCGGCCGGGCACCGCCACCTGAGTCCGGAAGCCGCTCGACCTGAGGGAAAGGGTGTCCGAATGGCGTTCGCCGACTACCAGAACGAGATCTATCTGAACGGCCTGGGCGGGGTCCTGCCCGCCTTCCCCATGGAGTTCGCCGGGTTGGCGGAGCGGGCCGAGGCCGCGCTGCCACCGTCCGTCTGGTCGTACGTCGCCGGGGGCGCCGGCGACGAGCACACCCAGCGGGCCAACGTCGACGCGTTCGCCCGCTGGGGCCTGATCCCGCGCATGTTCGTCGGCGCCGCCACGCGTGACCTGACCGTCGAGCTGTTCGGCGTGACACTGCCCTCGCCGGTGTTCCTCGCCCCGATCGGGGTGATCGGCCTGTGCGCCCAGGACGGACACGGCGACCTGGCGACGGCCCGCGCCGCCGCCCGTACCGGCGTCCCGATGGTCGCCTCCACCCTGTCCGTCGACCCGCTGGAGGACGTGGCCGCCGAACTCGGCGACACCCCCGGCTTCTTCCAGCTCTACACCCCGACCGACCGGGCCATCGCCGAGAGCCTCGTGCACCGCGCCGAACAGGCCGGGTACCAGGGCATCGTCGTCACCCTCGACACCTGGATCACCGGCTGGCGCCCGAGGGACCTGGCGACCGCCAACTTCCCCCAGCTGCGCGGCCACTGCCTCGCGAACTACACCAGCGACCCGGCCTTCCGGGCTAGCCTGGGCCGATCGCCGGAACAGGATCCGCAGGCCGCGATCCTCCACTGGACCCAGATCTTCGGCAACCCGCTCACCTGGGACGACCTGACCTGGCTGCGCTCGCTCACCGACCTTCCGCTGATCGTCAAGGGCATCTGCCACCCCGAGGACGCGCGCCGGGTGCGGGACGCGGGGGTGGACGGCATCTACTGCTCCAACCACGGTGGTCGGCAGGCCAACGGGGGCCTGCCCGCCCTGAACGCCCTGCCCGGTGTCGTCGAGGCAGCCGGTGACCTGCCCGTCCTCTTCGACTCCGGTGTGCGCAGCGGCGCCGACATCGTCAAGGCCCTCGCGCTGGGTGCGACCGCGGTGGGCATCGGCCGCCCGTATGCCTACGGCTGCGCCCTCGGCGGCGCGGACGGCATCGTCCATGTCCTGCGGGCGCTGCTCGCCGAGGCGGACCTGATCATGGCGGTGGACGGCTATCCGGCCCTCAAGGACCTCGTCCCCGAGGCGCTCCAGAGTTTGTCGTAGCTCGGGTGCGGGCCCGATGTGGCTGGTCGCGCAGTTCCCCGCGCCCCTGTTGGGGCGCTGTCCGCACCGGAGTTGAACTGCTTCGCCGACGCCCCTTCCCCGGACCCGGGGCGGATCCCCGTTCAACCGATCGGTTGAACGGGGATTCCTCCCCCTGCCACCCGCACGCTCCGTACAGCCGACGCGAGGTTCCTCTCGCCCGCGTCAGGATCGAACTCCCAGCAGGATTCCCCCCATTGAGAGGTCCTCAGCGTGTCCAGTTTCCTCAGTCGACGACGTGTACTCGCCACCGGAGCCGGTGCTGCCCTCGGTGTCGGGGCGCTCGGCGCCACCGCGACCCCCGCCAACGCCGCAGCCTCGTCCTCCGGGTCACGTTCGGACGCGGGACCCGAGGAGACCCGGACGCTCGACGAGCTGTACGAGGCCGCGCTGGCCGAGGGCGGCAAGCTCGTCATCTACTCGGGCGGCGACGTAGACGCACAGGGCAACGGCATCCGCACGAACTTCTCGGCCCGTTTCCCGGAGATCGACCTCAAGGTGGTCGTGGACTACAGCAAGTACCACGACGTCCGCGTCGACAACCAGTTCGCGACCGACACCCTCGTCCCGGACGTCGTCCAGCTCCAGACCCTCCACGACTTCACCCGCTGGAAGGAGCAGGGCCGCCTGCTGAACTACCGGCCGGCCGGCTTCTCCAAGGTGTACAAGGGCTTCAAGGACCCGCAGGGTGCCTGGCTGGCCCTCGGGGTCATCGCCTTCAGCTACTCGTACAACGTCGCCGCGGTCGGCGCCGACGTCCCGAAGTCCCCGCTCGCCCTGATCGACCCGAAGTGGAAGGGACAGATCGCCTCGTCCTACCCGCACGACGACGACGCGGTCCTCTACCTCTACAAGCTGTACGTCGACCACTACGGCTGGGACTGGGCCGCCAAGTTGGCCACCCAGGACGTCCAGTTCGCCCGCGGCAGCCACACACCGGGGATCGCCGTCTCCACCGGGCAGAAGGCGCTCGGCGTCGGCGGCTCGGGCTCGCTCCTGGCGCCGTCCACGGCACCCTCGCGCTGGGCCATCGCCGACGGGCACCCCTTTGTGGCGTGGGGCCAGCGGGCCGCCATCCTCAAGCAGGGCCGCAACACCACCGCCGCCAAGCTCTTCCTCAACTGGCGGCTCTCCACCGCCCAGCAGTCCACCGGCGCCTGGTCGGTACGCACCGACATCACCCCCACCGGTGGCCTCAAGCCCATCTGGGAGTACCCCAACGCGAACGTCGACGGCTTCCCCCGCTTCATGGCCGACCGCGCGCAGGTCGAGCGCTGGAAGCAGACCTTCGCCCTGTACTTCGGAGAGGTGAAGGGCGACCCGACCCCGGGTTCGCTGGGGCTGCACCCCGGCGCGTAGCCGGCGAGCAGGGCACCTGGTTCCCGACTTCTCTTGACGCAGGTCATACAGGAGATCGATAGACTCGGGTGCCCTGTTCGATTGGACCAGTCCGCCCAAGGGGATCTGCCGTGCCCGACCGTGCCCCCGTCCGTACGTTCCTGCGGGTTCGCGGAGGCCGGCTCACGCTGGAACACATGTCCCATCTGGCGTTCTTCGTCATCGTGGTGTCCGCCCTGCTTCAACTCACGCGACTCAACAGCGAGTTGTGCTGGTACATCGCGACCGTCAGCGGGCTGCTCGCGCTCGTCTACACGGGCGGGGTGACATTGTGGGACCGGCTCGGCACGGTCGGACGGGCGGCCTGGATCCCGTTGCTCCTCGCCCTGTGGGGCCTCCTCCTCTTTCTCGTCCCGGCCGTGCTCACCTCCGCCTTCGTGTGGTGTGCCCTGCCACTGGCGTGCGCCGCACAGAGCGTGCTCGGACGCCGGTCCGCGATCGTGGCGATCGCCCTGATCACCGTGGTCCTCGTCGCGGCACTGGCCGGGGCCGACGGCGGGTTCGTCATCGACACCGTGCTGGTGCCGGTCGCGGCCGTCTGGGGCACCGTCGCCCTCTACCGCCTCCAGCAGCGGGACGCCGAGGCACGCCGGCGTCTCGTCGAGGAACTGCGCGACACACGTGACCTCGTCGCCCGGCAGCAGCGCCGCGCGGGAGTGCTCGCGGAACGGACGCGTATCGCCCGCGATCTGCACGACACCCTCGCCCAGGAACTCGCCGGCGGGCTGATGCTGCTCCAGGCCGCCGAACGGGACTGGGACGAGCGCCCCGACACGGCACGCACCCGGGTGCGCGCGGTGGCCGACGGACTGAGCACCAACCTCACCGAGACCCGCCGCATGATCGTGGATCTCACCCCGTCCGCCGTCGCCGAGACCGGCATCGAGGGCGCGCTGCGCGTCCTGTGCGCCCGTTCCCAGGCCGACGGAACGGCCGCCCGGGTCCGGTTCCGGTCGGTGGGCGACCCCCAGCACGCCCTCGACGAACACGCCGCCACCACCCTGTTCCGCGTCGCGCAGAGCACCCTCGCGAACATCCGCGAACACGCCCAGGCGGTGAACGTGCAGGTCACCCTCAGCCGACAGCGGCCGGACCGGGTGGACCTCGAGGTCAGCGACGACGGCATCGGGCTCGACCCCGCCAAGATCCTCGGCCGTACGTCCACCCGGCCGGGCCGCGGTTTCGGACTGCCCGCGGCGAGGGCCAGGCTGCGCGAGTACGGCGGTGACCTCGAGGTCAGCGGCGCCCCCGGCCGGGGGACCCGGATCAGGGCCACGGTCTGCGCGCGGCCCCGGCCACAGCTTGCCGCCGGCCCCCAGGCCCCCGCCGACTCCGTCCCCACGGCGACGGCCCGATGACCGCGGATCCGCCCGGCGCGGCCGAGCCGCTGCGCGTCCTGCTCGCGGACGACCACGCCGTGGTACGGGCCGGCCTGCGCGCGCTCCTGGAGGGCGAACCCGACCTCGAGGTGATCGCCGAGGCGGGCAGCGGTGAGGAGGCCGTCGCGCTGGTCGCCAAGCTGCTGCCCGATGTCGCACTGATGGACCTGCGCTTCGGCGGCACCGGCGGCGGAGGCGTGATCGACGGCATCGAGGCGATCCGCCGGCTCGCCGCCGAGGCACCCGGGGTGGCCGTGGTGATGCTGACCAGCTCGGCCGGCCGCGCCGATGTGGTCCGCGCGCTGGAGGCGGGCGCCCGGGGCTATGTCCTCAAGGCGGGGCCGCCCGAGGAACTGTTCCGCGCGGTGCGCGGAGCCGCCGCCGGGGCGCTGGGGCTGGCACCGGAGATCGTCGGGGAACTCGTCGGCCAGGTGGTCAGCCCCGAGCAGGAGCTGAGCGGGCGCGAGATCGAGGTCGTACGGCTGATGGCCGAGGGGCTCAGCAACCGGGCCATCGCCGGGGCGCTGTTCCTGAGCGAGGCCACGATCAAGACGCATCTCGTGCGCGTCTACCGCAAGCTCAAGGTCGACAACCGGGCGGCGGCGGTCTCCGAGGCCGTACGCAGGGGTGTGCTCGAACTGTCCTGACGGCGCGGGAGGCCGGTGGCTGTCAGCGAACCGGCCGGACCCTCGGATGGCGCCCCCGGCTTGACAGGCGGACGATGGAGGGACGGGAGGGTCCGACAGCCATGGAGGGGGATGGGAGGCAGCAGACATGCTGGAGATCAAGACGGTCGAGAAGCCGGACGAGCGGCGTGACTTCCCCCGGGGACACCTCGAAGCCGTACACATGACCGGCCTCGACTTCGCCGTGGGAACCTTCGAACCGGGCTGGCGCTGGTCCGAGTCCGTAGGGCCCATCGTGGGCACGGAGAGCTGCGAGATCCACCACAACGGATACGTCCTGCAGGGCCGGATGCGCATCCGTATGAACGACGGCGGCGAGAGCGAAGTGGGCCCCGGCGACGTCTTCGTGTGTCCGCCCGGACACGACGCGTGGGTCGTCGGCGACGAACAGGTCATCCTCCACGACTTCGCCGGCGGTATGGCACAGGACTACGCGAAGGCACCGTAGAACCGACCACCCGGCTCAGCCCCCGGCTCACACCGGGAGCAACCGGGTGATCAGCGCGCCGAGTTGGCGTGCGTTGCGACATTCACGCATCTCCACCAGCTCGGCGTACTCGGGCGCCGCGGAATCGCCCGTGCCCCACTGGGACCGGCCCTCGGGGTTCAACCAGTAGACCCGGCGGGCCCGTTCGGCCAGCTGCCGTACGGCGGGCAGGTTCGGGTCGCTCATGTTCGTACGGGCGTCACCGAGCACGAACACGGTCGTGCGCGGGCCGACCGCGTCTGCGTACCGCCCCGTGAACTCGCCCAGGGCGACGCCGTAGTCACTGCTGCCGTGCCAGCCCGTCAGCGTCGCCTCCGCGCGAATGCGGGCGCTCAGCCCGTCGGTGTCGGCGGCGCCGTGCACGAGCAGGCCGGTCACCTCGTCGACCCGGTTGACGAAGGCGAACACCCGGACCTTGCTGAACTGGTCGTGCAGCGCCTGCACCAGCAGCATCGTGAAGTCGGAGAACCCGGCCACCGAGCCCGACACATCGCACAGCAGCACCAGTTCGGGCCGGGCGGGCCGACGCCGACGCAGCACGGGCCGCATCGGCACCCCGCCCGTCGACAGCGAGGCGCGCACTGTGCGCCGCAGATCGATCGAGCCGCGCGCGGCCTTGCGGCGGCGCGCCGCCAGCCGAGTGGCCAGCTTGCGGGCGAGCGGCTGAACCGCCCTGCGCAGCTCGGCCAGTTGGGCCCGACCGGCGACCAGGAAGTCGACCCGGTCCGCGGTCGGCGCGACCGCCCGCCTGGCGATCTCGTCCCGGCCACGCCGCTCGGCGACCCGGCGCCGTGCCTCCGCGCCCACCAGCCGCCTGAACTCCTCGATCCGCCGCCGGATCTCGTCGTCGAGCAGCCGGTCGGCGAACCCCGGATCCTCCGTCCCCTCACGCAGGTTCGTCCGCACCCGGGCCAGCAGCGTCTGCGGCCGGATCCGGTCCAGCGTCTGGTACGACGACCAGCCGTCCGACCCCGGGGAGGAGCCGTAGCCGCCGAAACCGTCGACCGCCTCGGCGGCCAGCCGGGCAAGCAGCGCCTGGTCGTTGGCGGTCAGCGCGGCGGCGAGCCGGTCGCGCAGTTCGTCCCGCTCCGCGGGCCCGGTGCCGGGCGCACCGACACCCCGGGGAAAGTACAGGTCGAAGACCGGGTCGAACACCGGTCGCTGGCCCGTGCCGTGCAGCAGGGTCGCGGCCAGCCCTTCGCGCAGCAACTCCCGGTCCGCAAAGCCGAGTTCGGCAACCGCCTGGGCCGCGTCCACGGTCTCCCCGGTACCGATCCGCAGACCGTGCGAACGCAGCGCCCCGACCAGCCCCGTCAGCCGTTCCGCGACATCGGCACCGGAACCGGCGTGTGCCGAGGGCGCGTTCAACGGGTTCCTCCGAGGATGCTCCAGCCTTCAGGCCGGGGTGGGGGCACCTCCCGCTTGCGGGGGAGAACCGGACTCCTGTGGAGCAGGGCCGGGAGCGGGATGTCGCCTCCAGGGCGAAACACCGTCCACCGGATCGGGTAGGCTGCACGCCGTGCGTTGCGAGAACCAAGCGCGTACGACGCCGTGCTGATCGAGAGCCAAGACAGCACATGCACCTCCAAGCTTTGCCGTATCAAACCGGGCTGGTTTCAACCCGGCTGGTGTTGATCGTGGAAGACGTGTTGGGTCGCTGATCCGCAGGCAGCGTGAGCCAGGAATCCCCCTACTTCGGCTGGGGGAGGATTCAAATCGCGTCCAGGTCCAACTTGGTGCTCGCCTTGAGGATGTCCTCCTGGTGCTTGAGGAGGACACCCAGGCTGTCCCGTACGACCGTCTCGTCCAGCGTGTCCGCCCCCAGCGTCAGCAGGGTGCGTGCCCAGTCGATGGTCTCGGACACCGACGGCACCTTGCGCAGGTCCATCGCGCGCAGCGCGCCCACCACCCGGACCACCGACTCGGCCAGCGCCGCGTCCAGCTCCGGCACCTTCAGCCGTACGATGCTGCGCTCCAACTCGGCGTCGGGGAAGCCGATATGGAGGAAGAGGCAGCGGCGGCGCAGGGCCTCGGACAGTTCGCGACTCGCGTTGGAGGTGAGGACGACGAAGGGGCGGCGGGTCGCGGTGATCGTGCCCAGCTCGGGGACGGTGACCTGGAAGTCGGAGAGAACCTCGAGGAGCAGGCCCTCCACCTCGACGTCCGCCTTGTCGGTCTCGTCGATCAGCAGCACCTTGGGGTCGTCCCCGCGAATCGCGGTCAGCAGGGGGCGGGGGAGCAGGAACTCCTCGCTGAAGATGTCCGAGCGCGTCGCGTCCCAGGTCTCGTCCCGGCCCGCGCTGATCCGCAGAAGCTGCTTGGCGTGGTTCCACTCGTACAGCGCCCTGGACTCGTCGACGCCCTCGTAGCACTGGAGACGGATCAGCTCGGCGCCGGCGATCTCGGCGACGGCCTTGGCCAGCTCGGTCTTGCCGACGCCGGCCGGGCCCTCCACCAGGAGCGGCTTGCCGAGCCGGTCGGCCAGGAAGACCGTGGTGGCGACGGCCGGGGAGGCCAGATACCCGGTCTCCGCGAGGCGGGCGGAGACGTCGGCGACGGATGTGAACAACGGGGCCTCCAGCGCCGGTGTGAACAGGATCGGAGCTACTATCTAAGCGCTTGTTCACCGATCCTGTCACGCACGAATTGGTCACCCGGCCACCAGGACAACCTCCAGCGTGCGCGGACCGTGCACCCCCTCGACCCGGTCGAGTTCGATGTCGCTCGTCGCGGACGGACCGGAGATCCAGGTCAACGGCCTTGTCGGGTCGAGGCGTTCGAGGGCCTGCGGCACGGAGGACACGACCTGCTCGGGGACCCGGACCACGCAGATGTGGTGGTCGGGGACCAGCGTGATCCGACGGCGCCCCTGATCCGGGCCACCGTCGAGGACGATGGTGCCGGTCTCGGCGATGGCGAGGGCGCAGCCGGTGACCACGCTCTCGACCTTGTCCAGGTCGTGGGCCGTACTCACCACCCGATCGTGAATGCGGGTGGGATCGGCGGCCGACATCCACTCGGGCGGCAGGCCCGGGGGGACGAGCACGTACTGGGGCCCGCGTTGGGCGAGCAGCCGCATGATCAGATACGGCAGCTCCTCAGGATCTGTGCGATGCACGATCGCCCGGTAGTCCGCCAGGTTCTCGGCGAGAAGCTCGACGGTCTCCTCCACGCTGCGGTTTCCGTGCTCGCGCAGGTAGTCGCGGTCGACGGCCTGCTCGTACGGGGTGTCGTCGCGGGGCACGTCCGCGAGTGCGCGGCGCACCCGGCCCAGGATCAGATCGCGGCTGTTCACTTGCTGGTGTCCTTTCCGCCGTTCGTACGCTGCCACCAGTCACGGAACGGCTCGGCCGGTACGGCCGGCAGATCGCGGGTGGCGCTCCAGGCCTTGCCGGGGCCGGGCAGCGTACGAGGGTGCAGTCGCCGGGTGCGGGAGGCGAGGCGCTGGCCGGTGCGCAGGGCGCCTGGGTGGCTGAAGGCCCAGCGGGCGGCGCGCATCGCGGCCCGCTCGGCGGCGTGGCCCTTCGCGGGCTTCAGGACGACCTTGTTGCCCTCCCGGGTGGCCGGCCCGCCCTCGACGACGCGCTCGCGCAGATGCACCAGCACCTCGGGGATGTCGATGGCGACCGGGCAGACCTCGTAGCAGGCCCCGCACAGCGAGGAGGCGTACGGGAGCGACGCGTCGATCTCGCTCTGGGTGCCCCGGAGTTGGGGGCTGAGGATGGCGCCGATGGGGCCGGGATACACCGAGCCGTAGGCGTGGCCGCCGGCCCGCTCGTACACCGGGCAGACGTTCAGACAGGCCGAGCAGCGGATGCAGCGCAGGGCCTGGCGGCCGACCTCGTCGGCCAGGGTGTCGGTGCGGCCGTTGTCGATGAGGACCAGGTGGAAGGTCTGTGGGCCGTCGCCGTCCGTCGTACCCGTCCAGGTCGACGTGTACGGGTTCATGCGCTCGGCGGTCGAGGAGCGGGGGAGGGTCTGGAGGAAGACCTCCAGGTCCTGCCAGGTCGGCACGATCTTCTCGATGCCGACGACCGAGATCAGCGTCTCGGGCAGGGTCAGGCACATCCGTCCGTTGCCCTCGGACTCGACCACGACCAGGGTTCCGGTCTCGGCGACCATGAAGTTGGCGCCGGAGACGCCCACCTTGGCGCGCAGGAACTTCTCCCGGAGGTGCAGCCGCGCCGCCTCGGCGAGTTCGGCGGGCGTGTCGGTGAGGCCCTCGGGGGCCGGGCGGCCCCACTCGCTCATCTCGCGGGCGAAGATGTCCCGGATCTCACCCCGGTTGCGGTGGATCGCCGGGACGAGGATGTGCGAGGGCCGGTCCTTGCCCAACTGCACGATCAGCTCGGCGAGATCGGTCTCGTAGGCCGCGATGCCCTCGGCCTCCAGGGCCTCGTTCAGCCCGATCTCCTGCGTGGCCATCGACTTGACCTTGACGACCTCCGACTCGCCGGTCATCCGCACCAGGTCGATGACGATCCGGTTGGCCTCGTCCGCGTCGGCGGCCCAGTGCACCACACCGCCCGCCGCCGTGACCGACTCCTCCAACTGGACGAGATAGCGGTCGAGATGACGCAGCGTGTGATCCTTGATCCGCTTGCCCGCCTCCCGCAGCTCGGCCCAGTCGGACATCTCCGCGACGGCTTTCGCCCGCTTCCCGCGGATGGTGTGGGTGGCGTGGCGCAGGTTCCCGCGCAACGTCTGGTTGCCGACCGCCTCGTGGGCGGCCTTGGGGAAGGCCGGCATGCCGACGAACGTCCCGCTCATGCCAGGGGCTCCTCTTCCGTGCTCGCCAGGATCTCCGCGATGTGTACCGGCCGCATGCCGACGCTGAGCCGGGTCATGGTGCCGCCGATGTGCATGAGACACGAGTTGTCGGCGGCGCACAGCACCTCCGCGCCCGTCGACTCGGCGTTGCGCACCTTGTCGGCGCCCATCGCCGCCGAGACATCGGAGTTCTTCAGCGCGAACGTGCCGCCGAAACCGCAGCACTCGTCGGCGCCGGGCAGCTCGCGCAGCTCCAGCCCCTTCACGGCCTGGAGCAGCCTGAGCGGCCGGTCGGCCAGCCCCAGGCCGCGCAGCCCGTGGCAGGTCGGGTGGTAGGTGACGGCGTGCGGGTAGAACGCGCCCACGTCCGTCACCCCCAGCACGTCCACCAGGAACTCCGTCAGCTCGTACGTCTTCGGGACCACCGGCGCCAGGGCGACCGCGAGACCGTCCCCGCGCCCCTCGGCCCGCGCCCGCTCACCCATCCGCGGATACAGCTCCCGCACCATCGCGCCGCACGACCCGGAGGGCGTGACGATCGCGTCGTACCCACCGAATACATCGGAGAAATGCCGGGCCAGCGGCTCGGCCTCATGCCGGTACCCGGTGTTGTAGTGCGCCTGCCCGCAGCAGGTCTGCGCCATCGGGAAGTCAACCTCGACACCCAGCCTGGTCAGCAGTTTCACTACAGCGCGGCCCGTTTCCGGATACAGCGTGTCGTTGACACAGGTAAGGAACAGGGCGACACGCATCGCGGCTCCTAGCGATCGATCATCGGATGAGTGCACCTTACGCGGCGCTGGCTTGGCTGGAAATACAGTTCGACAGCTGCGGGCCGTCCGCGGCTGGGCGCGCAGTTCCCCGCGCCCCTTCGGGGCGCCTGTGCTGGGGCTGGGATCACGTGTCATCGGCCTGCCAGGCGGGCCTCGGCCGCTTGCCAGGCCGAGGTGGAGCTCTGCGGCTCGTAGCGGGTCAGCGGCTGGGTACGGGCGAGCAGCCGGCGCATGTCCGTACGGTCGCCGACGAGCCCGTGGGCCCTCGCCTGGACGAGGACGTTGCCGAGCGCGGCGGCCTCCGCCGGACCCGCCACCACCGGCAACCCACAGGCGTCGGCGGTGAGCTGGCACAGCAGCGCGTTGCGCGTCCCGCCCCCGACGATGTGCACGGCGTCGACGTCGTGCCCGGCGAGCCACTGGGCGTCCGTCACCGCCCGCCGGTGCGCGAGGGCGAGGGAGTCGAGGATGCACCGGGTGATCTCGCCCGGAGTCCGCGGCACCGGCTGCCCGGAGACCCGGCAGGCCTCGGCGATCCGCTCCGGCATCCGTCCGGGCGCCAGGAACGCCGCGTCGCCCGCGTCCACCACGGACCGCAGTCCGGGCACCTCGGCCGCCGCCCGCAGCAGGTCGCCCAGCTCCGGGTTCCCCCAGGCCCGTACACACTCCTGGAGCAGCCACAGGCCCATGATGTTGCGCAGATAGCGGACCGTGCCGTCGAGCCCCAGCTCGTTGGTGAAGTTGGCGGCCCGGCTCTCCTCGGAGAGCACCGGCGCCTCCAGCTCCAGGCCCGCCAGGGACCAGGTGCCGGTGCAGATGTAGGCGAACCGCTCGTCCACGGCCGGCACGGCCGCCACCGCGGAGGCGGTGTCGTGCGAGCCGACCGTCGTCACCGGCACCGGCCCGGTGAGCCCGGTCTCCTCCAGCACCTCCGCCCGCAGCACGCCTGCCGGGTCCCCGGGCTGCCGAAGCGGCGCGAACAGCCCGAGGTCGATGTCCAGCTTCCGTGCGATGTCATGGGCCCAGTCGCGCGTACGGGGGTCGATCAGCTGGGTGGTGGAGGCGTTGGTCAGCTCGGTGCCGGCCTCGCCCGTCAGCCAGTACGTCAGCAGATCGGGGATGAGCAACAGCCGCTGAGCGGCGGCCAGTTGACTGGTGTCGCGGGCCGCCGTCAGCTGATAGAGGGTGTTGAAGGGCGCGTACTGCAAGCCGGTCGCCGCGTACAGCTCGGCGGCCGGGACGGACGCCCACACCTTCTCCGCGACACCCTCGGTACGGGCGTCGCGGTAGTGCACCGGATTGCCCAGCAGGGCTCCGTCGGCGTCCAGCAGCCCGTAGTCCACGGCCCAGCTGTCGATGCCGACGGAGTCGAGTTGTCCCCCCGAGCGGACGCCCGCCGCCCGGAGCCCATCGAGGACACCCCCGTACAGTGCGAGCACGTCCCAGCGCAGCCCCTCGGGCACCCGCACGGGACGGTTCACGAACCGGTGCGCCTCCGCCAGCTCCAGCGTGTCCCGCCCGACGCGGCCGACCATGACACGTCCGCTGGACGCGCCGAGGTCGACCGCGGCGTACGACTTCACCGTCTCGCTCATCGCAGGAAGGCGGCGGCGACGCCGGCGTCGACCGGGACGTGCAGCCCGGTGGTGTGGGTGAGCTCGCCGCCGGTCAGCGCGAACACGGCGTTGGCGACGTGCTCGGGCAGCACCTCGCGCTTGAGGATGGTCCGCTGCGCGTAGAACTCGCCGAGCTTCTCCTCCTCGATCCCGTACGTCGCCGCACGCTGGGCACCCCAGCCGGCCGCGAAGATCCCGGAGCCGCGCACGACACCGTCGGGGTTGATGCCGTTGACCCGGATGCCGTGCTCGCCCAGCTCGGCGGCGAGCAGCCGCACCTGGTGCGCCTGGTCGGCCTTGGTCGCGGAGTACGCGATGTTGTTCGGCCCCGCGAAGACGGCGTTCTTGGACGCGATGTAGACGATGTCGCCGCCCAGCTCCTGGGCGATCAGCACGCGAGCCGCCTCACGCGAGACGAGGAACGAGCCGCGCGCCATGATGTCGTGCTGCAGGTCCCAGTCGCGCGCCGAGGTCTCCAGCAGCGGCTTGGAGATCGAGATCCCCGCGTTGTTGACGACGAGATCGACCCCGCCGAAGGCCAGCACGGCGTCCTTGAACGCCTCCGCGATCTGCTCCTCGGACGTGACGTCCACGGTCACGGCGACGGCCTTGTCCGGGCCTCCCAGCTCCTCGGCCACCGCCGCCGCGTTCTCCGCGTTGAGGTCGGCGACCACGACACAGGCACCCTCGGCGACCAGCCGCTCGGCGATGGCCTTCCCGATGCCACTGCCCGCCCCGGTCACCAGCGCGACCCGGGTGGCCAGCGCCTTCGGCTTGGGCATCCGCTGGAGCTTCGCCTCCTCCAGGGCCCAGTACTCGATGCGGAACTTCTCCGACTCCTCGATCGGCGCGTACGTCGAGACCGCCTCGGCCCCGCGCATCACGTTGATCGCGTTGACATAGAACTCGCCGGCCACCCGCGCGGTCTGCTTGTCCTTGCCGAAGCTGAACATGCCCACGCCCGGGACCAGCACGATCGCGGGGTCGGCGCCGCGCAGCGCGGGGGAGTCGGGCAGGGCGTTGCGCTCGTAGTAGGCGGCGTACTCCTCGCGGTACTCGGCGTGGAGCTCCTTCAGCCGCGCGATCGCCTCGTCCAGCGGAGCGGAGGCCGGCAGGTCGAGGACGAGCGGCCTGACCTTGGTGCGCAGGAAGTGGTCCGGGCAGGAGGTACCGAGGGCCGCGAGCCGCGGGTGCTCGGCGCGCGACACGAAGTCCAGCACGACCTCGGCGTCCGTGAAGTGCCCGACCTGCGGCTTGTCCCGCGAGGCGATGGCCCGTACGTACGGGGCGAGCGCGGCGGCCCGCTCCCGCCGCTCCTCCGGCGCGAGGGCGGCGTACCCGTCGAGTACCGGGCCGAACGGCTCGGCCTTGCCGCGCTCGGCGAGGAACGTCTCGGCGGTACGGATGATGTGCAGCGAGTTCTTCTCGCACTCCTCGGCGGTGTCGCCCCAGGCGGTGATGCCGTGCCCGCCGAGGACGCAGCCGATCGCCTGCGGGTTGTCGGCCTTCACCGCGGCGATGTCCAGCCCGAGCTGGAACCCGGGCCGCCGCCACGGCACCCACACCACACTGTCCCCGAAACACTCGGCGGTCAGCTTCTCCCCGTCGGCCGCGCAGGCCAGCGCGATCCCGGAGTCGGGGTGGAGGTGATCCACGTGCGCGGCGTCGACGAGCCCGTGCATGGCGGTGTCGATCGACGGCGCCGCCCCGCCCTTGCCGTGCAGGCAGTAGTCGAACGCGGCCACCATCTCGTCCTCGCGCTCCACCCCCGGATACACACCCTTGAGCGCGTGCAACCGGTCCAGCCGCAACACGGCCAGCCCACCCTCGGTAAGGGTCCCCAGATCACCCCCGGACCCCTTGACCCACATCAGCTCCACATCACCACCGGTGACGGGATCGATGTCGGTCCCTTTCGCGGACGTATTACCCCCGGCGTAGTTCGTGTTCCGGGCGTCAGCACCAAGCCGACGAGACCGAGCAATGAGGGCAGCGGCTTCGGGATGGGTTGCCATACGTGATCAATCCTTACGTGACATTTCGAGAAAGGGCGAGGGAGACGCTTTTTAGGGGCGCGGGGAACTGCGCGACAAGCCACGACGAACCGGCAGCCTGCGACTAACCGAACCAGGCAGACGGAACCCAGTACCTAGGCGCCCCAACCAGCCTGCTCCCCACCAACCCGCTCCGCAGCGATCTTCGAACCCCACCCGGACCGGGCGTACGCCGCGATCGGATCCCCGTCCAACCCCAACTCCTCACGAACCTCCACCAGCAACGGCCGCACATCCGTGTTGTACGCGTCCATCAACACCGCGTTGGCAGCAAGAACGTCTCCGGCCCGCTGAGCCGCCCCCAACGCCGACGCGTCAACCAGCAGCGCCTTCGCCGTAGCCTCCTGCACGTTCATGACCGACCGGATGATCGCCGGAATCTTCGCCTCGATGTTGTGGCACTGGTCGAGCATGAACGCCACATCGGGCGAGAACCCCCCACCCCGGATCACCTCGTACATGATCCGGAACAGCTGGAACGGGTCCGCCGAGCCGACCATCAGGTCGTCGTCCGCGTAGAACCGCGAGTTGAAGTCGAACGCGCCGAGCTTCCCCTCCCGCAGCAGCGTGGCGACGATGAACTCGATGTTGGTGCCGGGCGCGTGGTGCCCGGTGTCGACGACGACCTGTGCCTTCGGTCCGAGCTTGAGGCAGTGCGCGTACGCCGTGCCCCAGTCCGGGACGTCGGTCGTGTAGAAGGCCGGCTCGAAGAACTTGTACTCGAGGAGCATCCGCTGGTCGTCGCCGAGCCGCTCGTACACCGCGGCCAGCGCCTCGGCGAGCCGGTCCTGGCGCTCACGGATGTCGTCCTGGCCGGGATAGTTCGTCCCGTCGGCGAACCACAGCTTCAGATCGGCGGACCCCGTCGCGTCCATGATGTCGACGCATTCCAGCAGATGACCGAGCGCCTTGCGCCGAACGGCCGCGTCCGGGTGGCAGATGCTGCCGAGCTTGTAGTCGTCGTCCTGGAAGGTGTTGGAGTTGATCGCGCCCAGCTTGAGGCCACGCTCCTGCGCGTACTTCGACAGCGCGGCGTAGTCCTCGACCTTGTCCCACGGAATGTGCAGAGCCACGGTCGGGGCCACTCCGGTGAAGGCGTGCACCTGTGCGGCGTCGTCCAGCTTCTCGAAGGGGTCGCGGGGAACGCCGGGCTGCGCGAACACCTTGAAACGGGTCCCCGAGTTCCCGTAGGCCCACGAGGGGGTCTCGATGGCCTGGGTCTTGAGAGCGGCCTTCACCGCGCTGAGCTCGGTCACTTCGGGACTCCTGTGACATCGGGTCGGCTCGACTGCTGGGTAACAGCATGCGGAACGACGTTCTGATGAAACGATTCAGAACGGGAAGCTATGAGCCACCCGGAGGGGTGTCAAGTCCTCTGACCGATTCGGCCTACCGTGACTTGCCTGTGACCTTCGATTATCGAAAAAATTTCGATACGGACCCATTGACGTGACATGTCTGCCATGCCTAACGTCCCGGCAACCCAGTTGAAACCTTTCACGACGCCGTGAGGGCCGTGCCACCGGCGTCGTCGAGGAGCCCTCATGACCCACCCGTCCGACCCGGGGCCGGCCCCAGTGCTGGCACTCAAGGACATCTCGAAGTCCTTCGGTGCGGTGCGTGCCCTGCGGGACGTCTCCCTGGAGCTGTTCCCCGGCGAAGTGCACGCACTCGCCGGCGAGAACGGCGCCGGCAAGTCGACCCTCATCAAGACGCTCGCCGGAGTGCACCGACCGGACACCGGCCAGGTGCTGCTCGATGGCGCGCCCGTCGCCTTCCACGGCCCCGGCGACGCCCGCGACGCCGGAATCGCCGTGATCTACCAGGAGCCCACGCTCTTCCCGGACCTGTCGATCGCCGAGAACATCTTCATGGGCCGCCAGCCCCGGCGCGCCCTCGGCCGGATCGACCACAAGGCCACCCACGCGGCGACCGCCGCCCTGATGCAGCGCCTCGGTGTCGAACTCGACCCCGACCGGCCCGCGCGCGGTCTGTCCATCGCCGACCAGCAGATCGTCGAGATCGCCAAGGCGCTCTCCTTCGACGCCCGCGTCCTGATCATGGACGAGCCGACCGCCGCCCTCACCGGCAGCGAGGTCGCCCGCCTCTTCGGCGTCGTGCGCACCCTGCGCGACCAGGGCGCCGCCGTCCTGTTCATCTCGCACCGGCTGGAGGAGATCTTCCAGATCTGCCGGCGGGTGACGACCCTGCGTGACGGCGCCTGGATCGCCAGTGAGCCGATCGACGGCATGACCGAGGACGATCTCGTACGCCGGATGGTCGGCCGCGACCTCGACGAGCTCTACCCGAAGCAGGACGTCGAGGCCGGCGAGGTCGCGCTCAGCGTGCGCCGGCTGACCCGCGAGGGCGTCTTCACCGACGTCTCCTTCGAGGTGCGCCACGGCGAGATCGTCGGCCTCGCCGGACTCGTCGGCGCCGGCCGCACCGAGGTCGCCCGGGCCGTCTTCGGCATCGACCGCTGGGACGCGGGCGAGGTCGAGGTGGACGGCAAGGTCCTGACGAACGGGGCGCCCTCCACGGCCATGGCCGCCGGGCTCGCCCTCGTGCCCGAGGACCGCCGCGCCCAGGGCCTGGTGATGGACATGTCCATCGAGCGGAACATCGGCCTCACCGGCCTGCGTACGACCGTCAGGGCCGGCCTCATGGACCGGGGCGCCGAGCGCAGCCGCTCCCTCGACTGGGCCGTCAAGCTCCAGGTGAAGTACGCCCGCATCGCCGACACCGTCAACACGCTGTCCGGCGGCAACCAGCAGAAGGTCGTCCTCGCCAAGTGGCTCGCCACCGGCCCCCGGGTACTGATCGTCGACGAGCCCACCCGGGGCATCGACGTCGGTACGAAGGCCGAGGTGCACCGCCTGCTCAGCGAGCTGGCCGCCGACGGGGTGGCCGTACTGATGATCTCCTCCGACCTGCCCGAGATCCTCGGCATGGCCGACCGCGTGCTCGTGATGCACGAGGGCCGCCTCGCCGCCGAGATCCCACGCTCCGAAGCAACCGAGGAAACGGTGATGGCCGCAGCCACCGGGAGGGCCGCCGCATGACGGTGACCGCTCCCAACCCCGCCCCCGCAGCCGAGGTGCCCAAGTCCAGCGGCACCCGACTGGTGGACCGCGTGTTCAAGATGCGCGAACTCGCCATCCTCGTCGTCTTCCTGGTGATGATCGCCATCACCCAGGCCGGCAACAGCGAGTTCCTGTCCGAACAGGGCATCAAGGACCTGCTGCTGAACGCCACGATCCTGGTCCTGGTCGCCACCGGCCAGTCCCTCGTGGTCATCACCCGCAACGTGGACCTGTCGGTCGGCTCCACCCTCGGCATCAGCGCCTTCGCCGCCGGCGTCTACCTCCAGGACGGCGGAAACCCCGTCGTGGCCGTCGCCCTGGCCATCCTCCTCGGCATCGGCTTCGGACTCCTCAACGGGCTGCTCGTCAGCTTCGGCCAGGTGCCCGCCCTCGTCGTCACCCTCGGCACGCTCTACATCATCCGCGGCATCGACTCCATCTGGGTCGGCTCCCGGCAGATCACGGCGGCCGACCTCCCGGACGGCTTCGTCGACTTCGGCTCCGGCGGTATCTCGGCGGTCCCCTACCTCGCGCTGATCGCGCTCGCCGTACTCGTCGCCACCGCCTACTACCTCAGGCAGTTCGGCAGCGGCCGTGAGCTGTACGCCCTCGGCTCCAACCCCGAGGCCGCCCGGCTCGCCGGCATCCCCGTGCGCAAGCGGATCCTCCTCGCGTACACCTTCTGCGGCGCCCTCGCCGGACTCGCCGGCGCGCTCTACCTCGCACGCTTCGGCAACGTCGACTCCAGCACCGGCAACGGCTACGAACTCACCGTCGTCAGCGCGGTCGTCGTCGGCGGTGTGGTCTTCACCGGCGGCTCCGGCAGCGTCTACGGTGCCGCGCTCGGCGCGCTGCTGCTGACCTCCATCAACAGCGTGCTGCCCGCCCTCGGCGTCAGCTCGGTGTGGGTCATGGCCATCAACGGCATCCTGCTCATCCTCGCCATCGCGGTCGACCGGGTCGTCGCCCTGCGCGTGGCGTCCGCCCTGAAGAAGAGGAACGCCCGCCATGGCTGACTCACCGCTCGCGCGTGCCATCCGCGGGTCCTCCCTGAAGAGGTGGGACTCCGCCGTCGGCGCCCTCCTGGTCGTCGTCCTCCTGCTGTCCTTCGGGTTCGTGGACGGGTTCGGCAACGGGCTCAACCTGTCCTTCCTGATCGGCAACACCCTGCCGATCGCACTCGTCGCGCTGCCCATGACCCTGCTCGTCGTCTCCGGCGAGATCGACCTCTCGGTCGCCTCCACCGCCGGCCTGTCCGGCGCGGTGATGGGCGCCCTGTGGAACCAGGGCCTGACCATCGAGACGATCATCCCGATCTGTCTGGTCCTGGGCGCCGTCTGCGGGCTGGTCAACGGGCTGCTCGTCACCCGGCTCGGGCTGCCCTCCCTCGCCGTCACCATCGGCACCATGGCCGCCTACCGGGGCATCGCACAGATCGTGCTCGGCTCCGACGCGGTCACCGACTTCCCCACCCAGTACCTGGACTTCGCGGCCGGACGTATCGGGGACACCTTCATCCCGTACGCTCTGTTCCCCTTCCTGGTGCTGCTCGCGATCGCCGTGGTCGCACTGCACGCCACCCCGTTCGGCCGCTCGCTCTTCGCGATCGGCGCGAGCGAGGAGGCCGCCCGCTTCGCGGGTATCCGGGTCAAGCGGCAGAAGCTGATCCTGTTCACGGTGACCGGCCTCACGGCCTCGCTCACCGGGATCTTCTGGGCGCTGCACTACGCCAGCGCGCGCTATGACAACGCGACCGGGCTCGAACTCTCCGTCATCGCCGCGGTGTTGCTGGGCGGCATCGACTTCGACGGCGGCAAGGGCACGTTGGGCGGCGCGATCGCCGGGGTGTTTCTGCTCGGGGCGCTGCAGAACGTGATGAGTCTTCAGGATGTCTCGGCTCAGTCGCAGATTGTTGTGACCGGCGTTCTGTTGGTGCTGTCTGTGCTGGGGCCTCGGGTGGCTCGGCAGGTCGCACTTGCCCGGGCGTCACAAAGGCTGACGTAGCAGGCCGTTCGAATTCTGCGGGCCCGCTGTGGCTGGTCGCGCAGTTCCCCGCGCCCCTAAAGACGGGCGCTTCTCCTCACCCTCTGTTTAAAGGAACCCTCATGCGTAAGTCATCCGTTCGTCGTGCCTCTGCGGCTCTTGCCGCTGCCACCTCTCTCGCCGTGGCGCTCACCGCCTGTGGCGGGACCACCAAGAACGACGTCAAGGACGAGGGTGCCTCGGCGGCCGCGACCGGCAAGGCCGACCCGAACGCGGCCACCAAGAAGGGGCTGACCGTCGGCTTCCTGCCGAAGCAGGTCAACAACCCGTACTTCACCTCCGCCGACAAGGGCGGCGAGGCCGCGCTGAAGACCCTGGGCTCCAGCTACAAGGAGGTCGGCCCCAGCAGCGCCACCGACACCTCCGGGCAGGTGTCGTACGTCAACACCCTCACCCAGCAGCAGGTCGACGCGATGGCCGTGTCCGCGCAGGACCCGGGCGCTCTGTGCACCGCGCTCAAGCAGGCCATGAAGAACGACATCAAGGTCGTCACGTACGACTCGGACACCAAGACCGACTGCCGCAACGCCTTCGTCTCGCAGGCCAGCGCCGAGGACCTGGGCCGTACCGAGGTGCAGCTGCTCGCCGAGCAGATCGGCTACAAGGGTGAGATCGCGATCCTGTCCGCCGCGCAGACCGCGACGAACCAGAACACCTGGATCGACTTCATGAAGGACGAGCTGAAGGACCCGAAGTACAAGGACGTCAAGCTCGTCAAGGTCGCGTACGGCAACGACGACGCCCAGCAGTCCTTCCAGCAGACCCAGGGCCTCCTCCAGGAGTACCCGAACCTGAAGGGGATCATCTCCCCGACCACCGTCGGCATCAAGGCCGCAGCCCAGTACCTGTCCGGCTCGAAGTACAAGGGCAAGGTCAAGCTGACCGGCCTCGGCACCCCCAACGACATGCGCAAGTACGTCAAGAACGGCACCGTCGAGGGCTTCGAGCTGTGGGACCCGGCGAAGCTCGGCTCGCTGGCCGCGTACACCGCCGTCGCGCTGGCCTCGGGCCAGATCACCGGCAAGGAGGGCGAGACCTTCAAGGCCGGCGACATGGGTGAGTACACGATCGGCAAGGACGGCGTGATCAGCCTCGGCAAGCCGACCGTGTTCACCAAGGACAACATCGACCAGTTCAACTTCTGACAGTTCAACTTCTGATTGGCCGGGGGCTGTTGATGCAACGCGTGTGCTTTCTGCTGAAGGTCAGGGCGGACCGCCTCGACGAGTACCGCGAGCGGCACGCCGCCGTGTGGCCCGAGATGCTCGAAGCGCTCTCGGCCACCGGCTGGCACAACTACTCGCTCTTCCTGCGGGAGGACGGCCTGCTGGTCGGCTACCTGGAGACCGAGGACTTCGCCGCCGCCCAGGCCGGCATGGAAGCAGCGGAGGTCAACGCCCGCTGGCAGGCGGAGATGGCGCCGTTCTTCGAATCGCTGGACGGCGCCCGTCCCGACGAGGCCATGAAACCCCTCACCGAGGTGTTCCACCTCGCCTGATCACCCCGACCCACCCCCGCTCCCCGCATCATTTCGCAAGACAACGGAGTCCCCGAGATGAACAGACGTACATTGCTCGGTGCCGTCCTCGCCGGCGCCGTGGTGACCCCCGCCTTCGCCGCCGGCAGTGCCCGAGCCGCCGACCCCGGCCCCTCGGTCACCCAGACCGGCATCACCACGCTCGACTCACAGGCCGTCTTCTTCGTCTCCTACGACGGCCTGGTCAACAACAACTCGTTCCAGAAGAACGGCCTGCTGACCTACAAGGGCTACCAGTACGCCGTCTGGTACACCGCCGACAAGAACGCCGTCGTGGGCCGACGTGTCCTCGGCGGCACCACCTGGTCGACGGTCCAGGTCGGGCACACCCTCAAGGTCAACGACTCGCACAACGTCATCTCCATGGGCGTGTCCAAGATCGACGGCCGGCTCCACCTCAACATGGACTCGCACAGCGACGGCTTCACCTACGTCAAGTCGGTGGCCGGCCTCATGGACAACCCGGCCGGCCTCAGCTGGACCGCCGCCCGCTTCGGCGCACCCCAGTCGACGCTCGACGGACTCGCGCTCACCTCGCAGTTCACGTACCCGCAGTTCATCTCGCTGCCCGACGGCAAGCTCCAGCTCAGCTACCGCGCCGGGATCTCCGGCAACGGCCGCAACGCCATCGCCGAGTACGACGGCACGTCCTGGACCAACCTCGGCGAGTGGTCCAGCTCCACCGGCACGTACACCAGCGAGCACGGCTCGTCGACGGCCCGCAACATGTACCTGCACGGCATCGACTACGACAAGAACGGCCGACTGCACTCGTTCTTCACCTGGCGCGAGCAGAACGCCGCCGTCATGTGCAACAGCGGCGGCATCACCAACCACGACACCGGCTACGTCTACTCCGACGACCGGGGCCGCACCTGGCGCAACAACGCGGGCGCCGTCGTGGGCACGACAGGGGGCTCCGACAAGGTCGCGGTCACCGACAGCGGCCTGGTGGTCGACCCGCTGAACCCGGACCACTCCCTGATGAACCAGGAGAGCCAGTTCACCGACTCGGCCGGGCTGCCGCACGCCATCATCAGTTACGTCCCCGGCCGCTTCGGCCAGTGCACCACCAACTACGTCGCCAACCGCACCGCCAACGGCCGCGCCTTCCACCTGCGCAAGAACTCCGCCGGAAGCTGGCAGAAGACCGAGATCCCGGTCCCGTTGAACTCCAGCCAGCGCACCAAGCTGGTCCTCGACAAGTACGACAACGCCTACGCGATCTTCCCCTTCGGTCGCATAGCCGGCGCCTCCAAGGCCTCCGGCTACACCGACTGGACCGTGCTGTACGACGGCAGCGGACTGAACGCCTTCGGCGAGGTCGTGATCGACGAGTCGCGGATAGCCCAGGACAACGTCCTGTCCGTCCTCTACCAGGAGAAGTCGAGCGGTACGACCCCCTCGGCGCTCCATGTCGTCGACTTCCGGCTTCCCGCATGACCGGAATGATCAGCGGATTAGTCAAGGCCGGGCAGGCAGCTAATGTAAGTGCCTGCCCGCCACCGTTCGTTTCCCTGGAGGTCCCCGCCTGATGGCCCAGCCGGTGGGTATCAAGGATGTAGCCCGCGCCGCCGGAGTCTCGGTGGGCACGGTCTCGAACGTCATCAACCGCCCGGACTCGGTCGCCACCGAGACCCGCGCCCGTGTGCTGTCCGCGATCGACCGCCTCGGCTACGTCCGCAGCGAGTCGGCCCGACAACTGCGCGCCGGGCGCAGCCGCATCATGGGGCTGCTCGTCCTCGACATGGGCAACCCCTTCTTCGTGGACGTGGCACGCGGTGCCGAGCGGGCCGCGCGCGACGCCGGGCTCGGTGTGATGGTCTGCAACAGCGCGCAGAGCGCCGGCGAGGAGGCCGACTACCTGTCGCTCTTCGCCGAGCAGCGGGTGCGCGGAGTGCTGCTCACCCCGGCCGACGCGACGGGCCGCAACATCGACGCGTTCCGCCGCCACGGCATCCCGTTCGTCCTCGTCGACCGGGTCGCCGAGGGCACCACCGAGTGCTCGGTGTCCGTGGACGACGTCGCGGGCGGCGCACTGGCCGTACGTCATCTGGTCGACGCAGGCCACCGCTCCATCGCGTACGTCAGCGGGCCGCCCGGCTTCAACCAGGTGCGCGACCGCCGTACGGGCGCCATGAACGCGCTCGCCGAGGCCGGCCTCAGCCCCACGGCGCTGCGCGAGCTGCCCACCGAGCGCCTCGACGTGGCCGCGGGCCGGGACGCGGGCGCCCGTCTCCTGGGCCTCGCGGACCGGCCGACCGCCGTGTTCTGCGCCAACGACCTGCTCGCCCTCGGCGTCCTGCAGGCCATGTACGCGGCCGGGGTCGGCGTCCCCGACGACCTCGCGATCGTCGGCTACGACGACATCGAGTTCGCGGCGGCGGCCGCCGTCCCGCTCACCTCCGTACGCCAGCCCGCCGTGACCATGGGCGCGCTGGCCGCGGAACTCCTCCTCGAGGAGACCGAGACGGAGGCGGAATCAGGCGCGCGGCGCCACTCCCACCGCCGGGTCGTGCTCCAGCCGGAGCTGGTGGTCCGGCGCTCCAGTCTCGCGGCCCGCTGAACCGGGGTTCAGTACCAAATCCGTGGGTCCTCATGATCCCGGGGCTCGGCAGCGCCCCGGCCATGTGCTGAACTGGGACGTCTGGAATCCAACCGTCCCGGGAGCCCCGTTGACCGTCAGCTACCGCCAGCCCGGCGTCGTCCTCACCGACCGCCGCTTCACCGTGCCCCTGGACCACGACGACCCCGGGGGCGAGACCATCGAGCTGTACGCCCGTGAGGTCGTCGCCGGCGGTGAGGCGGACCGGGACGGCCTGCCGTGGCTGCTCTATCTCCAGGGCGGGCCGGGCTTCGGGGCGAATCGTTTCGTCGGCCAGGGTGCCTGGCTCGGCCGCGCCCTGGAGGAGTTCCGTGTGCTCCTCCTCGACCAGCGCGGCACCGGCGCCTCCACCCCCGCCAACCGCCAGACGCTGCCGCTGCGCGGCGGACCCGCCGAACAGGCCGCCTATCTGACCCGCTTCCGCGCGGACTCGATCGTCCGGGACTGCGAGGCCATACGCCCCTCGGTCACCGGCGGCGCCCCCTGGACCGTCCTCGGCCAGAGCTTCGGCGGCTTCTGCGCCGTGAACTATCTGTCGACGGCTCCCGAGGGCCTGACCGCTGCCCTGATCACCGGCGGTCTCCCCTCCCTCGACGGACACGCGGACGACGTCTACCGGGCGGCCTATCCCCGTATCGAACGCAAGGTCGCCGCGCACTACGCGCGTTACCCCCAGGACGTCGAACGGGCGCGGCGGATCGCCGAGTACGTGAGCGGGCACGAGCCGGTGCTGCCGAACGGCTACCGGCTGACCGTCGAGGCCTTCCAGTCCCTCGGCATCCTGCTCGGCGGCAGCGAGGGCAGCCACCGGCTGCACTACCTCCTGGAGGACGCGTTCGTCCGGACCCCGGTGGGCCCGGCCCTGTCCGACGCGTTCCTGGAGGAGGTCCAGGGCCAGTTGTCGTACGCCGGTCATCCGCTGTACGCCCTCGTCCACGAGGCGATCTACGGCCAGGACCACCGGCCCACCGACTGGTCGGCCGAACGCGTGCGCGCCGAGTTCCCGCAGTTCGACGCGGGCAAGTCCCTCGCGGACGACAGCCCGTTGCTGTTCACCGGCGAGTCCGTCCACCCCTGGATGTTCGACGTCGACCCGGCCCTGCGCCCCCTGCGCGAGACCGCCGAACTCCTCGCCGCCCACACCGACTGGACACCCCTGTACGACCGTTCCCGCCTCGCCGTCAACGAGGTCCCGGTCGCCGCGGCCGTCTACCACGACGACATGTACGTCGACACGGGCCACGCCCTGGAGACCGCGCGGGCGATCCGTGGGCTGCGGACCTGGGTGACCGACGAGTTCGAGCACGACGGGGTGCGGGCGGGCGGCCCCCGCGTCCTCGACCGGCTGCTGGCCCTGACCCGCGACGAGGTGTGACGCGACCCGGTGACTCAGGCGGCGACGGCGAGCCCGCCGCCGCGCAGCGGGCCCACGGCCCGTCCGTCCGGGAGGAGTTCACCCGTGTCGTCGAAGACGATGGTGCCGTTGCAGAGCAGGTTCCAGCCCTGCTCGGGATGGGCCGCGACGATGAGGGCCGCGTCGTGGTCGGGGCTGTCGACGGCCGGGCACGAAGGCTGATGAGTGCACATGGTCTCTCCCGCGTCTCAAGTGCGCGTTTCAAGTGTCTGTCTCTGTAGTACCGGAGGAAGTTTTCCTCTGTATGTGGAGACCCCGACACCGCGGGAGATTCAGCTGTGAGGTAACGGTTCAGGCGGCCGCCAACTCCGTTCCCGGCGACCGGCGTTCGAGGTGCAGCCGCAGTCCCTCCGGTATCACCGTCAGCCGTTCCGCCACCCGCAGCCGGTAGTCGGGGTCGGGCTTCAGGTCGTAGCGGCGCAGCAGCAGCCCGAGGACGAGTGTCGCCTCGTGCAGGGCGAACTGACGGCCGATGCACGCCCGGGCCCCGGTGCCCCAGGGCTTGAACGCGTGGGCGGGGCGGGCGCGTACGGCCGCCGCGTCGAACCGGTCCGGGTCGAACCGGTCGGCGTCGGCGCCCCAGACCGCCGGGTCGCGGTGCAGCAGCGGGGCGAGGACCAGGGTCCAGGCGCCCTCGCGCATCGGATGCTCGCCGCCGAGCACCGTGTCCTGGCGGGCCTCGCGGGCGAAGCCGGGCGCCGTCGGCCACAGCCGCAGCGACTCGTCGAGCACCCGGCGCACATACCGCAGCTTGGCGACCTGGTCGTAGCCGGGGACGGCGGCCCCGCCCCAGACGCGGTCGACCTCGGCGCGGGCGCGGGCGGCGACCTCCGGGTGCCGGGAGAGGTAGTGCAGGGCGAAGGAGAGCGCACCGGACGTCGTCTCGTGGCCCGCGATGAGGAAGGTGAGCACCTGCCGGCGCACGTTCTCCGGCGCGAGGCGTTCACCGGTCTCCGGATGGGCGGTGTCGAGCATGCGGTCGAGCAGATCGCCGCCGCCCCCGCCGTCCGACGCCCGGCGGGCCCGGACGAGCTCGTCGACCGTGCGGTTCAGGTAGGTCATGGCCGCCTCGTTGCGGCGCGTGGCCCGGCGCAGCAGCAGCGGGGCGAGCGGTGCGGGGACGACGTTCAGGTACTGCGCGTGGTTCAGGGTGCCCACCATCGCCGTCACGAAGGGGTGCGGGCGCTCGCGTTCGAAGGAGCCGAAGTCGTGCCCGAAGCCGGTGCGCGCGATGGTCTCCAGGGTCAGCTTGGTCATGTCGCCGGGCACGTCCACGGCCCGGCCTGCGGCCAGTTCACGGTCCCAGTGGTCGGTGAGCCGCCCGGCCACCGCCAGCATCATGGGGTGGTAGCCGGCCATCGCCTCGCGGCTGAAGCCGGGGGCGAGCACGTCGTGCGCCAGCTGCCAGTTGGGCTCGTGGTTGTACGCGGTGAACAGCCCGTCCCCGGCGATCGGCCGCAGGTTGGCCACGCCGAGGCCCACATGCTTGGCGAAGCGTGACTCGTCCGCCAGATCGGCGGTGAGATCGGCACCCCACACGAACACGATCTCCTTGCCGAACGCCCTGCGCCGGAAGATCGGCCCCAGCCGGCGCCCGACCCGCATGGAGTCCTGGAGGGGCGTACGGGGGCTGACGCCGAACAGGTCGCCGAGCAGCGGGATCCGGTGCGGCGGGTGAGGAATCCGGTGCAGCTCGGGCCAGCCCTGCTCGGCACTGCGGAATCCCCCGGACGGATCGGTCCGGGTCACCGTCTCGGTCATGACGCCATCTCCCTCGAGCCAGGGGCGTGTCGACCCTGTTGTACGTGGATTCAATAGCGGGGCCAGTCTGATCCCGCCGCTGAACCGACGTCAAGTAAGGTGCGGGCATGGCCGCGAAAGAGGGGGAGCGCACACGTCGGAGGCTGAGTACCGGCGAGCGCCGGGAGCAGCTTCTGGCGGTCGGCGCGCGGCTGTTCTCGGAGAGCCCGTACGACGAGGTGTGGATCGAGCAGGTCGCCGAGATCGCCGGTGTCTCGCGCGGGCTGCTCTACCACTACTTCCCGACCAAGCGGGACTTCTTCGCGGCGGTCGTGGAGCGCGAGAGCGAGCGCATGCTGCGGATGACGGCTGCCGTACCGGGCGTTCCCGCGCGCGAGCAGCTGGACGCGAACCTCGACGCCTTCCTCGCGTACGTCGAGGAGCACGCGCACGGCTATCGCGCCTTCCATCGCGCCGACGCCTCCGGCGACCAGGCCGTGCGGAAGGTCTACCAGCGGGCGCTGGCCGCGCAGGAGCGGCAGATCCTCGCCGCGCTCGCGGCAGACTCGGAGTTCGGGCGGCTTTCCGAGGAGCGGCCCGACCTGCGGCTCGCCGTCCGGGGCTGGCTGGCGTTCACCACGGCGGTGTGCCTGGAGTGGCTGCGCGGCTCGGACCTGTCCAGGGAGCAGGTGCGGGAGCTGTGCGCGCGGTCGCTGCTCGGCACGCTCGCGCCCTGACGGCCGCGCCCCTGAAAGCAGTTCCCCGCGCCCCTGAAAAAGAGGTGGTTGGCGTACGCCCGGATCTTCGATAGGTTAGGCAAGGCTTACCTAAGGAGGTTTGGGATGGGTGACAGTCCGACCTGGACGGCCGCGCCCGCCGCGGCGGAACGCGCGCGCTCGGTGCTCGCCGCGGCCTGGTCCTGCGCGGTGACCGCGGGCGGCGGGCGCGAGGAGTTCGTCGGCGCGCACACCGTCGGTCAGGACGGCACGGTGGTCCTGGACGTACCGGCGGACAGCACGCTGCTCGCCGCCGCCGTCTGCGCCCCGCGCGGCGAACCCTCGGCCGTACTGGAGTTCGCCGACGTCTCGCCCGTCCCCGTGCGCAACCGGATCCGCGCCCGGCTGTGGATGGCCGGCTGGTTCTCGGCCGAGGGCGAGCGGCTCACGTTCCGCCCGACGCGCATCGTGCTGCGCCAGACCTCCGGTGCCGTCGTCGTCGACCTCGACGACTTCGCCGCCGCCGCGCCCGACCCGCTGGCCACGGCCGAGGCGGGACTGCTGACCCACCTTGCCGACTGTCACTCGGACGCCGTCGAGCGACTCACCCGCCTGGTCGAGCCGGACAGCCTGTACGGCGCGGTCAGGGTCCAGCCGCTCGCCGTCGACCGGCACGGACTCACCCTGCGCATCGAGCGGGCCCGCGCCCACGGCGACGTACGACTGGCGTTCCACCGGCCCGCCGACACCGTCGCCGAGCTCACCGAGCGCATGCACATTCTGCTCACCCGGGCCAGCGCCGCTTCCTGCCCCCGCGCGCTACAGCGGCAGCGCACAGACGGCGACGGGTGACGCGAACGGCTCGCCCGCCAGGCGCAGTTGACCGCTCGCGCGGTCGACGCGGAACACACTGACCGTGCCCGACCGCTGGTTCGCCGCGAACAGCAGGTTCCCGTCCGGCGCCAGGGCGATATGGCGCGGGAAGTCACCCGCGACCGGCACCGTGTCGATCAGCCGCAGACGCGCGCCGTCCGCCTCCACCGCGTACCGCGTCAGACTGTTGTCGCCACGGTTCGCCAGATACGCGTACCGCCCGTCCCCGGTCACCGCGAACTGGGCCGGATAACTCGTGCCCGCCCCCGTCCCCGTGGACTGCGCCTTCCCGATGGTCAGGCGCCCGGTGGCGGGGGAGTAGCCGCAGACCGCCACCGTGTTGTCGACCTCGTTCGCGAGATACGCGTACCGGCCGCCCGGATGAAAGGTCAGATGGCGCGGCCCCGCGCCCGGGCGGGTCCGCGCACGCGACACCTCGGTGAGCGTGCCGCGCGCGGTGTCCAGGCGGTACGTGTAGACCGTGTCCGTGCCCAGATCGACCGCGAGGACATGACCACCGTCCGGGCTGGTGGCGAACTGGTGCGCGTGCGGGCCCTGTTGGCCCGGACCCGGCGCGGGGCTGGAGTGCGTGACCAGATCGGTGCGCTCGCCGAGCGCGCCCGACGCGCCGATCGGGTGCACCGCGACGCTGCCGGAGCCGTAGTTGGCGCTGAGCAGCCAGCGTCCACTGGGATGCACCGACAGATGACACGGCGCCGCCCCGCCGGTCCCGCGCGTGCCGAGCACCCGGTGCCGCTCGCCCTCCCCGCCGAGCCGGATCGCGGTCACGCCGCCGTCCTGGCGCTCGTTCACCGCGTACAGGGTGCGGCCGTCAGGGTGTGCGGCGAGGAAGGACGGGTCGCCCACGCCGGTGAGGGTTCCGGCGCCCGTGACCCGGCCCGAGACCGGGTCGTAGGTGGCGAGACCGATGCCGGTGCCGCCGCCCTCGACGGAGGTGTAGGTACCGAGGAAGAGAGGGCGGGGCGCGGCAGGCCGAGGGGCCGGGGTCGCGGGCGCGGGTGACTCCGGTGCGGCGGGAGGCTCCACCGGCACGGCAGCCATGGCTCTCGCCGGAACGGAGGCCGTGGCGGCGGTGCCCGCCGCCACGCCCACGAACCGGCGCCTGCTCCAGCCACTCATACCTGCACCCCGGGTCTCGGTCGCGTCGGCTCGGACGAGCCGTGATCAGCCGTGATCAGCGGTGACAGCAACTCTGACCCGGATCACCCGTGAAGTGCAAGAGCAGCAATGCGCGTTGCGCTCGCTGCAATGGGGATGGGGGTGAACGCGGTTCACCAGTCCCCGTCCTCCACCGGTTTCCCCGTCAGCGGCTTCACCTGGCCGGGCAGGGGCGCCTGCCACGGCTCGAGGTCGTCGCCGAGCCAGTCGCCGACCGGCTTTACGGCCGTCAGGGGGTCCGATGGGGCGAGGTCCTCGGCGTCGTGGTCGAAGTAGTCGAACCAGGGCAGGCCGGCCCGCGTGTAGGCCGCGCGGTCCACGGGCGACGGGGGCGGGGCCTCGCCGGTGATACGACGCCACTCCGGTGGCGTCACGAGGTGTACGAACACCCGTCCGGCGGGACGCTCGGCCCACGCCTTGAGCGGCCGGTCGTCCCGGTACACCTCCTGGCGCATGGAACCGCCGACGCCCAGCCCCATGGCCGCCCCCGACCGCTGCGCGGGCGCCGCACCGGCGGGTGCCGCAGGTGCGGCCATCGCCATCGGTACGGCCCCTCCGTAGCCCCCTGTCGAAGCCGCCGCCGCCCGTGCCCGCTCGGCCCGGCGCTGCTCCTCCTCGCGCCACCTCGCGAGTTCCGCCTCGGTCAGCGGGAAAGACTGGAGCTGTACGCCGCCCCACACTTCCTCGCCCGTGACCTGGCCCTCCACGGTCGCGCCCAGCCCGAGCGGCACCGCCACGAACTGGCGGACCGTGCCCTCGCCCGAGTTGATGCCGTCCAGCCACGGCTGACGAGGCAGCACCACATAGTTCTGCGGCTTCCTCGACAGCCGGTCGCTCCACGGCTTGCCCGACACCGCGCACACCTTGCCCACGCCCACCTGCAACGCGGCGGGCTGGATCGTGCCCCCGAAACTCAGCCACATCGCCTCGCGCAGATACACCGGCAGCATCACCCCACCGCGCGCCCGCCAGGCCTCGGGCACGGTGTCGGGATAGTCGGCGACCCGCCGGACCGGGAACTCACCGAGCCCCGGCGGCAGCGGATGCGTGCCCGTCTCCGGCAGCCGGAGAGTGCGGATGAACCGTACGGACACACCGCCCGGCAGCCGCAGTGTGTTCCCGTCGATCCGCACCTCGGAGTCACCCATGCGCAGCCCCCTCGATCCCAGTCGTCCCTCTTCATGTGACTTGGCCACATGGTTCGTCACATAGAACGACGTGACACCGCCCGGCGGTTCCGGCCGGGCACCCGCACCCGCTTCGCGTACTTCACGTACTTCCGCAGCCGGGCCACCCAGGGCATCCGCTCCCTTTCCTCCCGGGTGCAGCGGTCCAGCTCCTCCAGCAGCCGCCGGGAGCGGTGCTCGGTGTCCAGCTCGTCGAGGATGCGGTTGACCTCGGTCAGGACGGCACCGTGCAGCTGCCACTGGGTGGTGATCCCGGGGTTCTGCTGGATCTCCGCCAGGAGCAGCCGGGCCAGCTTGTCGCGGGTGGCCGTCGCGCCCCGGAGTTCGGTGGCGAGCCGGGTCTCCGCCGACTCGGCGCTGACACTCACGTCGGTGGTGACAAGGACGGCGAAGCTGACCACGGCGTCACCGATCTCGGACAGCAGCCGCTCCAGCGTCGCGCCCGTCTCCGGGGCGAACAGCGGCTCGGGGTCCCGCTCCTTGGCCAGATCGGTCAGGCTGCGGGCGAGGACGCGCAGGACGACCGTGCAGATCTCCAGCGTGTCCAGGCCGGTGCGCAGCACCACCCGGTGCAGCAGGCCCTCCCGGACTCGCGGGTTGAGCCGCAGACTGTCCTCCGCCTGCTTCAGGGCCGCGTCCACCTCGACGATGTCGTGGTCGAGCCGGCGGGCCTCGTGCAGGCGGGCGGTCGCGTGGTCCACCGGAGTACGGCCGGCGGCCTCCTCGCCCATGCGCAGCATCAGCCGTCGTACCCGGCGTGCCAGCCCCTCGATGGACTCACCGGCCTCGTCAACCCACACCGGGGGAGCGAACAGCAGGTTGAAGGCGAGCCCGACGACCGCGCCGATCACCGTCTCCAGCACCCGCGCCCACGCCGTGTCCCCGACCCGGGTGACGCCCAGCACCAGCATCGCGCTGATCGCCACCTCGGGCACGAACTCGCTGACCCGCACCAGATGTCCCACGGCCAGCGAGGCCAGGATGATCAGTCCCAGGCTCCACCAGGTCAGGCCCACCAGCACACTGAAGCCGATCGCGATGACGACCCCGGCGACCACCGAGTTCACCCGGCGGATGCCGGTGGTGATCGTGGCGTAGAGGGTGACCTGGACGACCAGGAGCGCGGTCAGCGGTGCGGTGAGCGGCGCGGCCTCGGGACTGACGCGCAGCGCGACGACGTACGCGATCGTCGCGGCGGCCGTCGACCGCAGCGACTGGACGACCACGGGCCCGCGGTGCTTTCCGACGAACCGGACGGCGGACGCCGTCCACTCACCAAGTGCCACTCGCATACGAGCGCACACCTCCTTTCCCACAAACGGACCGAGCGTAGTCACCGAAGTCCGGAAGTGTGTGCGAAGGGGAGCGAGGTATTCCTCACGTGAGTTGACCCTAAAGTTGTGGATCTTGGGGACCGCCGGATGATCTCCTGACAGGCATGGTGGCCGAATCCGCATCCGCAACCACATCTGCATCCGCAACCGCATCCGATTCCGCATCCGATTCAGTGCACGCGAAGGCGCTGCGCCATGTCGCCGCCCTCTCCGCCGGCCCGGCCGTGCCCGGGGACCTTCGGGTGACCGTGAACTTCCACCCCGACCGCACGGCCGGCGAACTGCCCCTGCTCGAGGCTCTCGCCCAGGACGGTTTCTACCGCTCGCAGTTCGTCACCGGCACGAGCAACGGCGGGCTCACCGCCCGTCCCGGCGGCGACCGCTGGCGCTGGGAGAGCCGGATGTTCGCCGGGGCCTACGACAGCGCGCCCGCCCAACTGCGCCCGGTGTACGGCGCGTTGAACTTCCGCCGCCAAGTCGTGGGCGCCGCGCCGAGGTTCGGCTCCTCGCACTTCCGGCTGGGCGGCGCCACCCTCGCCCGGGCCACCTTCTGCTATCCGGACAGCGCGGCCGAACCCGACCACTTCGGAGTCGCCGCCGGCATGTCCCTCCTCGCCCTCGCCGAGGCGGACACCCAGGACGCGCTCAACGACTACGTCGAGGCGCAGGTGCACGGACCCGTCGCCCTGGCCCGGGACGTCGAGGCACTGGTCCTGGACGCGAGTTATCGCGGCACACCGGTGGAGGAGGCGGCCCGCGAACTGCCCGTACCGCTCGAATGGCACCCCGGATACCGGCTCTCCGTACGGGAGTTGCGCCGCCACGCCGACTACCGGGGGCCCGGCTCGGTCGAACTGGGCGCCCGGATCGCCGAGGACGGCCATCTCGACCCACGCGTCATCGGCGACGCGGCCCGCACCGGCCGCCACGAACTCCAGGACCTGAAGCTTGTCTGGCACTGCCTCGCCCGGTTCGGCGCCCCGGAGGGCGCGGGGACGGCGCTTTCGCCCTGCGGCGCGTGAGCGCGGTCGGCGGAGATTCCGTAGCCTGTTCCGGGCCGTACGCGAGTTCCGGTGGGGCTGTTCGAAACGGGGAGGCGTGGACGATGACCGATGCGTGGGAGCGGGCCAGGGAGATCCTCGATGCGGCGGGTCTGCCACCGGACCAACTCACGGACTGCCGCCCGCTGACCGGCGGGACGTACAACACCGTCGAGGAACTCCGGCTGGCCGACGGCAGCCGTTACGTCCTGAAGGTCCCGCCGCCGGACACGGTCCCGGGACTGCGACACGAGTCCCAACTGCTTGTCTCCGAGGCGGAGTTCTACCGTGCCATCGGCACGGTCGGCGTCCCCGCGCCGAGTGTCGTCGCGATCGGGGACGACCATCTGCTGATGACCGCCTGCCCGGGCGATCCGTGGGACGACTCCACGACAGGCACCGAACAGACCCTCCTGAGGGGCGAGTTGGGCGCCCTGGTGGCCCGACTGCACCAGGTCACCGGATCCGCCTACGGCTACCCCTCCGGCGCCCTCGGCCCCCTCGCCCCCGACTGGCGTACGGCCTTCTCGACGATGCTCGACGCCGTACTCGACGACGCCGTCCGCTACGACGCCTGGCTGCCGGTCCCGGTGGACGAGGTGGCCCGCACCGCCCTGGCCGCGTATGACACCCTCGACGAGGTCACCGTTCCCCACCTGGTCCACTTCGACCTCTGGCAGGGGAACATCCTGGTGGACCGCTCGGCGGAGACACCCCGGATCGGCGGCCTCATCGACGGGGAACGCATGTTCTGGGGCGACCCGGTGGCCGACTTCGTGTCGCTGGCCCTGCTGCGGGACATCAGGGACGACGAGGCGTTCCTGCGCGGCTACCGGGAAGCGGGCGGGCACATCGAGTTCGACGAACCCACCTGTCGGCGGCTCGCCCTGTACCGCGCCTACCTGTACCTGATCATGCTGACCGAAACGGTGCCACGAGCAATGGGCGAGGAACGCACGCGGTGGGCACGCGAGGTGGTGGGCCCCGCGCTGATGGGGGCGCTGAACGATCTCCGATCGCCTGAGTGAGATCACCCCGGTCTGCGAACCGCCGCCGATGACGCCGCGCGGCGCCCTGCTCACCGACGACCGGGAACAACAGGCGTCCCGAGGCCCGACGGCAGTCGGCGTTCTCGTGTCCATGCCAGCAGGTCGTCCGCCGGCCAGGTCGTGACCACGCGTTCGGGCGGTACGCCGCATTCCTCCGCGCGAGCGCAGCCGAGGATCTGCCAGTCCAGCTGGCCCGGCGCGTGCGCGTCGGTGTCGATCGAGAACAGCACGCCCGCCGCCAAGGCCTGCCGCAGCAGCCGGCGCGGCGGGTCGAGCCGCTCCGGGCGACTGTTGATCTCCACGGCCGTGCCCGTCTCGGCGCACGCCGCGAACACCGCGTCCGCGTCGAACTCCGACTCCGGCCGCGCACGGCCCCCACCCCGCTTGCCCCGCCCGCCACCGCCGCCCCGGGGCTCCTCCCCGACCAGCAGCCGCCCCGTGCAGTGCCCGAGCACGTCCGAGTGCGGATTTCGTAAGGCGGCGACCATCCGGCGGGTCATCGAGCGCGCGTCCATACGCAGCTTGGAGTGCACGGACACCACCACGACGTCCAGCAGCTCCAGCAGCTCGGGGTCCTGGTCGAGGGAGCCGTCGTCGAGGATGTCGCACTCGATGCCGGTGAGGAGCCGGAACGGCGCCCAGGTCGCGTTGAGTTCCTCGATCAGCGCCAACTGCTCGCGCAGCCGCTCGGCGGACAGCCCGTGCGCCACCGTCAGGCGCGGGGAGTGATCGGTGAGCACGGCCCACTCGTGCCCGAGCCGCGCCGCGGTACGGCCCATCTCCTCGACCGGGCTGCCGCCGTCCGACCAGTCGGAGTGCAGATGACAGTCCCCGCGCAGCAGCGCCCGCAGCCGGTCCCCGTCCCGCGCGGGCGGGGTCACTCCCTGCTCCCGCTCCAGTTTCTCCAGGTAACCGGGCACCCGTCCGTCGAGCGCCTCCCGCACGACCTGCGCGGTCTTCGGGCCGATGCCCTTGAGTGACTCCAGCGTGCCCGCCTCGGCCCGCTGCCGGATCTCGTCCGGGGACAGCTCCGCCAGCACCTCGATCGCGGTACGGAACGCACGTACGCGATACGTGGGGGCCAGCGAGCGCTCCAGCAGGAAGGCGATGCGGTCCAGCGCCTCGACGGGATCCAACGCCATGGCCATCGTCACCTCCGCCTCCAGCGTCGCGCGAGGCCGGCCGGGCCGCACCACGGGGGAGAGGGAGGTGACTGTTCCTGATCTGTCCTTGGCTGGTACAGGATGGCCGGATTCGCTCTACGCTCGATTTATGACCGAAATAGCGAGCCCCTACATCTCCCATCCGCGGATCATGGTGCTCGGGGTGCAGCCCGGCGCACCGCCGTTCCGGATCGTGGAGATCGACGGTGAGGTGGTCGGTGCGGCGCGGGCGCTCACCGATGTACTGACGGTTGCCGCCGCGGCCGGCATCACGGTCCATGACCTGGACGATCCGGACACGGTCCGCTGGGTGGGCGGCGACAAACTCACCTGGACGAGGTAGCCCGTCGCCGGGGCGCGTGCACGGCGCGGCTGAGTCGACGGCCCAGGAGCAGGTAACCGACCAGCGCACCCGTGGTGTTGAGGATGACGTCGTCGATGTCGAAGGCGCGTCCGGTGATCAGCGCGCCCTGGGCCACCTCGACCATGAGCATGACGGTCGCGGTCAGGAACAGCACCCGTAGCACTCCCCGGGTCCGGGGTGCGACGACCGGCATCAGGATGCCGAAGGGTACGCCGAGCAGCAGGTTTCCCCCGATCTGGCGGATGGCGTCGCGCATTTCGGGCTGGTCCAGATAGGCGCGCAGCGAACGGCCCGGATGGAAGTTGTTGTGGGTGAGCGCCACGGACGCCGGGGACGGCTCCAGGGTCAGCCGGGCCAGGATCACGGCGAACGCCACCATGAACACGAAGGCGCACAGGACCGTCAGCACCCGCGCCAGGAAGGCGAACGGCCGGCGCTTCGGGCGAGCAGCCTCCTCGGGGGGCCGCGCCGAGGCCTTCGGACTCGTCCGGGCGGTCAGGGCGCGCAGGGCCTTCGGCGTCCTCGGGGTGTTCGGGGTCTTCGGTGACGTGGCGGAGGGCGCGGCTTTCGAGGCGGGTTTCGAGGCCTGCTTCGGCGCGGGCTTGGTCGCGGACTTGGAGGCGGGCTTCGCCCCGGATTTCGGCCTCGGTTTCGGCTTGGGCTTCGCCGGGGACTTCGACGGGCTCTCCGGCGGCTTGCTCTCGGCCTTCGCGGGACGCAGACGCAGCGCGGAGAGGGAGCGCGGAGCTGAGCGGGCCATCAACATCCTCCGGTCTTCAACTGAACCCCGTGAAAGGGCAGTTACCCCGGATCGGACCGGGAATTCCACCGCGGCCGGGTCTCGGCCCCCTCCCCGGGACCCGGCCTCCTCCCTCAGGTCCCTCAGGTCCCGTACGTGACCTTCACGTCGGTGAAGCCGAGGGAGCCGAGCAGCCCCCTGAGCATGGCGGTCGTGTTCTGCTCGGCGCGCACGGTCAGTTCGCTCTCCTTCGCCGCGTCGCCGATGTGCTGGGCCGCCAGTTTCTGGACAGCCTGCTCGTCGTTCGGGTTGCCGGAGAAGATGTCGGTGAGCCGGTCGAAGAGACCGCGCTGCTTGGAGACGGCATAGGAGCGGTCGGGGTCGAGCGCGGGCTTGCCGAGTGCCGCGTGCGGCAGCCGGAGCGTCGCGGAGGTGCGGTCGTCGTTGACGGTCACGTCGCTCTTCGCGACCTTGCCGAGATCCACATAGGCGTCGACCGTGCCGGCACCCACATAGAGCACACGCGTGCCCTTGATCGCGTCAGGCAGGTACTTGGTGTCCTTCTCCAGGTCCACGACGACCTGGAAGTTGCCGGACGCCGCGTCGTAACGGCTCATGTCCTGGATGGATTCGAGGAGCGCGGGCCCCGAACGGTCGTGTGTCTCCTCGCCGAAGATGTCCCCCAGTACGGGGAGCACCGCCAGCCGGAGCCCGGCCAGCAGTAGCGCGAACATCAGCACCACGACACCGAGCACCTTGGCCCAGAGAGGCATGCGTCGCACGGCCTTGATGGACGTCGTCATGACGACGGACCTCCTTCTTCCTACTTGCTGAGTCGAATGCCCGCCAAATGCCCTGCCAGACCGTCCTGTTGACGGATCGCAACAATTGCGAGGGGGGACGACGCGAGCAGTCGTGCGCCTTGGCCGTTGGTCTCAGCCTTTGGTCTCAGTCGGTGGTCCGAGGAGTCATAACGTGCCGGAGGCGGCCTCGGGCAGCCCGAGGGCCGCGTCCAGCGACGCCAGGGGCGGCAGCAGCCGGGTCAGACCGGTGACCTTGAGGACACGCAGGGTGAGTGGATGCGTGCAGACGAGCTGGAGGTCGCCGTCGTGGGCGAGCACCCGGTGGCGGGCCCGGTAGACCAGGCGCAGTCCCGAGCAGTCGAAGAACTCGACATTCGTCAGGTCGACCACGATACGGGCGCCGGGGCTCCCGGTGGCCGCGTCCAGGTGCGGGATGATCTCGACGGCCGCGGCGATGTCGATCTCACCGTGGAACTCCAGCACCGTATGGCCGCGGTCCTGGTGGACACGCAGATGCCGGGTGGGCGGTGCGGATTCCTGCTGCACGGCGACATCGCCTCCATCCGGCTGCTGTGGTGGCGGGAGCCGCAGATGGGCGCAACTGAGGTCCCCGCCATGCAAGTTACCCTCGATGGAGTGAATTTGAGCATGTTCGATTGACATATGTCTTCGAAATCGACGCGTGTCTCGCACCTGTTTCGCGCTCTTCTGTCCCTTCCTCCGTCACCTCCTCGGCTCGCCCCCTTCGTGGCGGGCCTACGACAGGGCGTGCCAGGCCTTGGACAGTGACTGACGCAGCTGCTCGGCCTGGTGTGACGTGAGGTCGCGGATCATCCGCTCCTCCAGCTCCCGTACCGGCTCGACGAAGCGCTCGAGCAGTTCGCGGCCGTCGTCGGTCAGCAGGATCAGCAGCTCTCGGCGATTGCGCGGATTGCGCTCCCGGCGCACCAGCCCGCGGGTCTCGAGGGACCGGACGAGGTCGGCGATGGACTGGGCGGTGACGAACGAGTCCCGGGCCAGCTGGGCCGCCGAGAGGCCGTCGTGTCGCTCCAGTACGGTGAGCGAGGTGTACTGGAGTGCGGTGATTCCAGCCGGTCTGACCAGATCGTCCAGGTGGGAGCGCACTACGAGCTCCACCTGCTTGACCATGTAGAGCAGTGAGGGGGGTGCCTTGGTGCTGACCATGGATTCAGACTAGAGCATTGACAGGAAACCTGTCTGTAATCAGACTGCGGACCAACAGGAATCCTGTTGATTTAAATCTTGGCAATGAGGCTGAGGAGTGGTGATGACCACCTTCGAGATCGAACCCGGGCGACTGTTCATCGCGGGACAGTGGCGCGAGGCCGCGGACGGAGCACGTACCGAGGTGGTCGACCCGTCCCGGGGTACGGTCGTCACGACCGTCGCGGAGGCGTCCGCCGCCGACGTGGACGCGGCCGTGCGTGCCGCGCGGGAGGCCTTCGAGAGCGGCCCGTGGGCCGCGATGAGCGGACGCGAGCGCGGCCGGATCCTGAACCGGGTCGCCCAGCTCATCAGGGAGAACGCGGACGAGATCGCGGGGCTGGAGAGCCTCGACGTGGGCAAGCCGATCAGCCTCTGCCACGCCGTCGACGTGACGAACGCGGCCAACGACTACGAGTACTTCGCCGCCCTCGTCTTCTCCCTGGACGGCGCGACCCGCGAGACGGTCCACAACGCGCTCGCCTACACCAGACGCGAGGCCGTCGGCGTCGTCGGGGCGATCACACCCTTCAACTTCCCGCTGATCCTGGCCGGCACGAAGCTGGGCCCGGCGCTCGCCGCCGGCAACACGGTGGTGCACAAGCCCGCCGACGAGACCCCGCTCAGCGCCCTCTACATGGCCAAGCTGTTCCAGGAGGCCGGGGTACCGGACGGCGTCGTCAACATCGTCACCGGCACCGGTCCGGTCGCCGGTGAGGCGCTGCTGCGCCACCCGGGGGTCGACAAGATCGCCTTCACCGGCTCCACCGCCATCGGCCGCCATGTGGCGAGCGCCGCGGGCGAGGCCCTCAAGCCGGTCACCATGGAGCTGGGCGGCAACGCGGCGCACATCGTCTTCGACGACGCCGACGTGGAGAAGGCGGTCGGCGCGGTCATCAAGGCCTTCGTCTTCAACACCGGCCAGTTCTGCATGGGCGGCCCGCGACTGCTGGTCGCGCGCCCGGTGTACGAGACCATGCTCGGCATCCTCGCGGAGGCCGTGCCCGGGGTGCCGGTCGGTGACCCGCGGCAGCCCGAGACCGTGGTCGGCCCGATGGCGGCGGAAAAGCACCTGCGCAAGGTCGAGGAGTACGTGGCGCTGGCCCGCAAGGAGGGCGCGCGGATCGTCTGCGGCGGCGAGCGGCTCGACCTGGACGGCGGCTACTACTACAAGCCGACGGTGATCGCAGACCTGACCAACGACTCCCGGGTCGTCCAGGAGGAGGTCTTCGGCCCGGTCCTGACCGTCCAGCCCTTCGACACCGAGGACGAGGCGGTCCAGCTCGCCAACTCCACGCCGTACGGCCTGGCTTCGGGCATCCAGACCACCAACCTGGCCCGCGCCCACCGGGTCGCGAACCGGCTCCAGGCGGGCATCGTCTGGATCAACGACTGGGCGATGCTCGACCCCGCGATCCCCTTCGGCGGCGTGAAGGACTCCGGCTTCGGCCGCGAGTACGGCCCCGAGGCGCTTGCCGCGTACACAAAGGTCAAGTCCGTGGTCGTGTCGCTCGACTGAGAGCGCTCGTCCCTCTCCAACTCTCCAGATCTCCAACTCGTCAACTGTGTCAGCCCGTAAAGGGAGTTAACGATGTCCATCACCACCCGCGCCGCGGTCGTAGAGTCCGGCGGCGCGCCCTTCACCCTCTCCGACGTCGAACTGGCCGAGCCCGCACCCACCGAGGCGCTCGTACGCCTGGTCGCGACGGGCCTGTGCCACACGGACCTCGGGGTGGCGAGCGGCGGACTGCCCTTCCCCCTCCCGGGAGTTCTGGGGCACGAGGGCGCGGGCGTCGTCGAAGCGGTCGGCTCCGCCGTCACCGGCATCGAGCCCGGCGACCATGTCGTCCTGTCCTTCACCTCCTGCGGGGGCTGCCGCAACTGCCGTGACGGGCACCCCGCGTACTGCGCGGCCTGGCTGCCGCTGAACCTCCTCGGCGGCCGACGGGCCGACGGCACCGCCACCATCAGCCGTGACGGCGTGGAGCTGGGCGGCCACTTCTTCGGCCAGTCCTCGTTCGCGGAGCGGGCGTTGGTCGACCAGCGAAGCCTGGTCAAGGTCGACCCGGACGTACCGCTGGAGTCGATCGCCCCGCTGGGCTGCGGCGTCCAGACGGGCGTCGGCGCCGTCTGGAACGTGCTGAAGCCGGTCACGGGCAGCACGGTGCTTGTCCTCGGCGCCGGAGCCGTGGGGCTCTCGGCGGTCATGGCCGCCGCGCTCACCCCGGCGACCACGATCATCGCCGTGGACAGGGTGGGTGAACGCCTCTCGCTGGCAAAGGAGTTGGGCGCCACCCACACCATCAACACGGCCGAGGCCGACCTAGGTGAGGCCGTCGCGAAGATCACCGACGGTCAGGGCGTCGACGGCATCGTGGAGACCACCGGCAACGTCAACGTCCTGCGCCAGGGCGTCGACGCGCTCGCCCTGCGAGGCACCCTCGTCGTGGTCGGCGCCCCGCCGTTCGGCACCGAGGTCGCCCTGGACGTCAACGGCATGCTCGGCGGCAAGCGGGTGGTGGGCCTCACCCTGGGCGACGCCGAGACACAGACCTTCATCCCGGCCCTGGTGGACCTGGTGAAGACGGGCCGCCTCCCCCTGCACCGCCTGATCAGCACGTACCCGTTCGAGGACATCGCCCAGGCGGTGAGGGACATGGGCGCAGGCAAAACAATCAAGCCGGTCCTGACCTTCACCCCCAGCCCGTCCGGCGTTTGAGGACGAGGCCCCTTCAGGGCCGAAAGGGGGGTCTGGGGGCGCAGCCCCCAGGAACGGGATGGGACGGGTAGGGGCGGCGGGGGCGAAAACAAAAACAAAAACCCCTCACCTGCTCCGATGCAGAGCCACCAGCAACTGCCACACCTGATGGGCGATCTCCTCCGAGGTCGCCTCGATCCTCCCGTGCAGCCAGTCCGCCAGGACACCCGCAAACGTCGCCGCAACCGCCGAGGCGACCAACGGAGCATCCCCCGCCCCGGCAAGCTCCCGCTCCGCAAGGCTCCGCGCCCGCAGATCCCGGTGCAGAACCTGCCCCAGCGGCCCCCCGCCACCGGGACTCAGCAGAGTCCGGTACAACGCGGCGTGCGGGGTGAGCTCCGCGAAGAACTCCACGAGCGCGGCCGGCGCGATCATCGGATCGGGCCGGCCGCGCCACGCGTGCAGGGCGTCCACGGCCTCCCGTACGACATCGGCGCAGGCGTCGACGGCCAGCGCCTCCAGGTCGGGGTAGTGGACGTAGAACGTGGCCCGTCCGACCCCCGCCCGGCGGACCAGCGCGGCGACGCCGATCTCCGCCAGCGGGTGTTCGGCGCACTCCGCGAGGAGGGCCGCACGGAGTTTCGCCCGGGTGCGGGCGGCCCGCGGGTCCTCGGGCGCGCCGCGCGTCACCGCGCGACGAGGACGGCGGCGAGGGCGATGGCGCCGGGCAGCGCCTGGGCGACGAGGATGCGCCGGTTCGCGGTAGCGGCACCGTAGACGCCCGCCACGATCACACAGGCAAGGAAGAAGACCTGCACCCGGAACCCGGTCGGGTCGCCCGCGATCAGCCCCCAGACCAGGCCGGCCGCGAGAAACCCGTTGTAGAGCCCCTGGTTGGCGGCCATCGCGGCGGTCGCGCGGGCCATCTCCGGGTCGAAGCCGTGGAACTTGCGCCCCTGCGCGCGCTGCCACAGGAACATCTCCATCACGAGGATGTACAGATGCAGCGCGGCCACCAGGCCGACCAGCACGTTCGCGACCGTCTCCATGCTCAGCAACTCCCACGTCGGGCTTCGAAAAACTACTTCTTGGACAGCTGTCCATGATGGACAGGCGTCCAGCATACATGGACGGCTGTCCATCAACTTCCACCCCCCGTTGTCAGACCCTGCCGATAGCGTCCGCGACATGACCGACCACACGGCTCAGCCCCCGACGATCACCGTCCGCCCCGCCCGCACCGACGACCTGCCGGGACTCGTCGCCTCCAGTACCGGCCTCTTCGCCGAGGACGCCGGCACCCGTGATCCGAGCGTCGACGCGGACTGGCCGCGCGAGCACGCCGCCGAGTCGTTCGCGTCGGCACTGGCGGACCCGGCGCGCCTGGTGCTGGCGGTCGAGTGCGCGGGTGCGGTGGTAGGGCATCTGACGGGTTCGCTCACCGAGCCGACGGCCATGCGACCGGTGCGGGCCGCCACCCTGCTCAGCGTCTACGTCCGTCCCGAGCAACGGAGTTCGGGCGCCGGGGCGCGTCTGGTGGAGGCCTTCGTCCGGTGGGCGGCCGAGCGGGGTGCCGCGCACGCCGAGGTGAGCGCGTACGCGGCCAATTCGGCCGCGATACGTTTCTACGAACGCGCCGGCTTCACACCGCAGACGGTGACACTCCGCCGGGGGCTGTAACCAGAGCCGATGCAGAGACCACGGCCGGCAAGGGCCCGGAGTACGGATCGCGGTCCAGGATCGTCAGGTCGGGCGGCCCGCGAGGCGGAGCCCGGCGGCCACTGACCTCTTCCTGACAGCGGCGCCGGTGTGATTCCGGCGGGCGGGGTACCCGCAATCGGGAGGGCTGCGGCGACGAGGACCGCCCCTGGATTCCCGTACGGAGGAAGCATGACCTTGGTGACAGCAGGCGTCGTGGTGCTGGACTGTGCCGAACCCGAGAAGCTCGCCGCCTTCTACAAGGAACTGCTGGCGGCCGAGGAGACCCACGCGACCGCCAACCGCATCGAGATCAGGGGCGCCGACGGAACCCGGATGGCCTTCCGCCGTGACGTGAACGCCACCCCGCCGAGCTGGCCACGCCCCGAGAACTCCCTCCAGGTCCACCTCGACTTCCGGGTGGAGGACCTCGACGAGGTGGAACGCCAGGTGATCGGGCTCGGCGGGCGCCCGCTGGACACCAAGGACGCCGGCGGGCCGTACGAGGAGCGGGGATACGCCGACCCGGCCGGCCACTCCTTCACCCTCCTGCGGGTCGTACCGACGGCCCCCAAGCAGCATTGACGGCCGACCAGGCCGGCGACAGCAGGCGGGCGGGCGGTACGTCGTCGTCGGACCGGCGGACACGGGTGACCGTGCTGGTGGCGCTGGGCGCCAATCTGCTGATCGCCGTCGCCAAGGCGGTGGGCGGACTCGTCACCGGGTCGCCCGCACTGCTGTCCGAGGCCGCGCACTCCGTGGCCGACAGCCTCAACGAGGTCTTCCTGCTCGCCGCCCTGCGCCGCAGCCGCCGCCCCGCCGACCGGCGGCATCCCTTCGGCTACGGCAAGGAACGGTTCTTCTGGTCGCTGCTCGCGGCCGTCGGCATCTTCGTCATGGGCGGCTGCTTCTCGTTCTTCCAGGGCGTCGAGGCGTTCAGGAGCGACGCCCAGGAGTCCTTCGGCGGCTATGTGGCGGGCCTCGTCGTGCTCGGGGTCGCGCTGCTCGCGGAGGGCGCCTCGCTGCTCCGGGCCGTGCACCAGGCACGCGGGGAGATGGCCGGGAAGGGCACGGCGGGCGGCAGGAGCGCCTTGCGCGATCCCGCCCTGCGTACGGTGATCGCCGAGGACGGCACCGCCGTGCTCGGTGTGACCCTCGCCCTCGCGGGCATGGCCCTGCACATGGTCACCGGGCAGGTCGTGTGGGAGGCGTCCGCGTCCCTCGCGATCGGGGTGCTGCTCGTCTGTGTCGCCGTCTGGCTGGGCCGGGACGCGCGCGACCAGCTCATCGGCGAGGCCGCCGACCCGGAGGTGAGCCGCGACGTCCGCGCCCTGCTGGCGGCGCAGCCCGAGATCGACAGCGTGGAGGCGCTGTTCACGATGAAGATGGGGCTCGACTCCACCCTGGTGGCCGCCCGGATCGACCTCGTGCCCGGTCTCGACAGCGAGCGGGTCGAGGAGGTCGCCGTACGCATCAAGCGCTCGGTCGTCCACACCGTCCCCGAGGTCGGTGAGATCTTCCTCGACGTGACCGACGCCGACGCGAAGGAGGCAGCGCGGAGCCCCGCCGCGACGGGGGAGCGCGGCGGGGCCTGAGGCTCGGGTGCCCGGAGGAGAGGAGTTCATTCCTCCGGGCACCCGAAATTATTTCCTTCCGGCCCGGATCAGTTCCCGGCGGGCGGTTCCAGGACGAACACGGGTATGTCGCGGTCGGTCTTCTTCTGGTACTCGGCGTACTGGGGGAACGCCTCGACCGCCCGCTCCCACCACACGGACTTCTCGTCGCCGGTCACCTCGCGGGCGACCATGTCCTGGCGCACGGGTCCGTCCTGGATGTCCACGCGCGGATCGGCGACGACGTTGTAGTACCAGACAGGGTGCTTGGGAGCGCCGCCCATCGAGGCGACCACCGCGTACAGCCCGTCGTGCTCGACCCGCATCAGCGGGGTCCGGCGGATCTTGCCGCTGCGGGCGCCCCGCGTGGTGAGCAGGATCACCGGCAGGCCGGTGTCGAGCAGGGTCGTGCCCTCGGTACCACCCGAGCGTTCGTACAACTCGACCTGCTCACGCACCCATTGGGTCGGACTGGCTTCGTACTCGCCCTCAAGAGGCATGAGTTCGTCCCATCGTCTTGTCGCGTGTGACCGTTACTACGAGGGTGCAACACCGGGGCGGAGCGGATTCATCCGGGGTCGGTCACATCGCTCACAGCACCATCCGCACCGCCAGCGCCATGATCACCGCGCTGGACACGAGCGCGGTCACCAGCCGCCCGCGCCGGCCCGTCAGTGCCCGGCCGAGCAGTGCGCCGCCGGAGGCGATCAGCAGTTGCCAGCTGGCCGAGGCGAGAAAGGCCGCGAGGACGAACACCCCTTGCTCCCAAGGGGATACGGCGTCCGAGGCCCGGCTGCCCAGGACCAGCGCGGCGAAGTAGATCACCGTGGTGGGGTTGAGCAGGGTGATGCCGACCAGCATGAGGAACGCCCGCAGCGGGGACGGTGGCATGGCGTCGGCGCGGGTGGCGAGCGCACCGGCGCGGTACTGCCGCAGGGCGCCGGCCCCGCCCCGGACCGCGAGGACCGCCAGCACCAGGGCGGAGGCCCAGCGCAACGGCACCAGCACCGGCTGCAGGGCCCCGGCCAGGGCGGTGCCGCCGAGCGTCGCCAGCAGGGCGTAGAGACCGTCGGCGGTGGCGATACCGAGCGCCGCGCAGACACCGGTCCGCAGGGACGTACGTGCGGTGAGGGAGACGAGATAGGTCGTGACGGCTCCGACGGGAACGGCGATGCCGTACCCCGCGAGAAGCCCCGCGACGAGCGCGGCCGTCATGACCGGGGAAGTACGGGCCTCCAGGGACGGCCGGGCTGCTGCTGGACCCGCACCGGACGAGCGGCGGCGGGGGACAGCGACAGGAAGGCTTCGATCGTGGGCATGGCGTGATCCTGGAGGAGGGATCGCCCGCCCGCAACTCATTTAGGGTTTCCGGATGACCGAGACGACCGCACAGACCCCCGAGGCCCCGCCCCCCAAGCCCTTCCTCTACGTCGTCGTCTGCGCCGCCGGGATCGCCTGCGACGTCAGCAAGCTGATCACCGCCGCGCAGGAACGGGACTGGGAGGTCGGGGTCATCGCGACGCCGCTCGCTATGGGATTCTTCGACCAGGCGGCCGTCGAGACACAGACCGGACGCCCGATCCGCTCCGCGTGGCGCAGACCCGGTGATCCGCGCCCCTTCCCCGCGCCCGACGCCGTGCTCGTCGCGCCCGCCACCTTCAACACCCTCAACAAGTGGGCGGCCGGCATCGCCGACACCCTCGCCCTGGGGACGCTCTGCGAGGTGTACGGCCTCGGGGTGCCGATCGCCGTACTGCCGTGCGTGGGCGACGCGTTGGCCGCCCATCCCGCCTACCGGGCCAGTCTGGAACGGCTGCGCGGGATGGGGGTGCGATTCGCGGACCCGTACGCCTCGGACGCTCAAGTGGGCGGCGGGCGACCGGAGTTCGGGTGGGAGCGCGGGCTCGAGCTGCTCGCCGCACGGTGATCGGGACACGGTGACGCGTCAGGAGGTGACGCGTCATGGTGATCGGTCACATGGTGAGGTCCAGCGGGGCTCCCATCGGCAGCCAGCGGAACCGCTCCCGGACGTCCTCGGGTGCCTTGGCCAGTTCCGCCTCGATCGCCTGCCGCCCCTCCTGGAAGTGCCGCCAGCCCTCGTAGTGGACGGGCAGCGCGGTCCGGGGTCTCAACTCGCCGCACAGGGACACCGCCTGGGCCGCCGTCATCGAGTAGCGCAGGGGGCCGGTCAGCGGGAAGCGGACACCGCCCAGGTGGAGGAGCGCCGTGCCGACGGTCAGCCGGCGGGCGACCTCCCGTACCCCGCCGTAGAGGACGGTGTCCCCGGAGATCCACAGGGCGCCGTGCCGCTGCCCCTCCCAGCGCAGCGAGAAGCCCGTCACCTCGCCGACGACGGGGCGGGAGAACGGCGGACCGTGCCGGGCGGGGGTGGCCGTGACCTCGATCGTGGGGCGGCCCGCGGCCGTCAGACGGTACGTCGTCCAGGGGGCCAGGCCGTGCGCGTTGCCGCCCACCCTGCGCGCCCCGGACGGTGTCGTCAGGACGACGCCCGCCCCGGGAAGCAGGGCCCGGCCGGCCGGGTCGAGGTTGTCGCCGTGGTGGTCGTGGGTCAGCAACACGGCGTCCAGCGAAGGGAGTTCGGTGGCCGGCAGGGCCGGTCCGGAGGTCTTCACCGAAGAGGTGCCCCAGCCGAAGGAGTAGCGCCGGCCGGGCGGGTCGAACGTCGGATCCGTCAGCAGCCGCCAACCGCCGGCCTCGATCAGCGTGGTCGGGCCGCCGATGTGGGTGACACGGGCCTCGGTCATCAGGGTTCCCTCCGGGTTCGGGATGCCCGGAGCGGCCGGCGCACGGCCGCCCCGGGCTCTTGGCGGTCTACCGCGCGTGCTGGACCGCCCACTCCAGCACGTCGTCCGCGATCGCCTCCCAGCCGGGGGCGGCGGGCAGCAGGTGCGGCCGGCCCGCGTACTCCCTGATCTCCGTGACCGTCTTCGACTTGTAGTGCTTCGCGTTGGACTGCTGCACCTTCGGCGGCATCAGATGGTCCAGTTCACCCGCCACGAACAGCAGCGGCGCCCGCTCGTCGTTGTGATAGTCCACGTACGTGCTCTGATGGCCGGGGCGCAGCGTCGCCAGGGCGCTGTCGAAGAAGATGCTGCCGGACGCCGGGACCGCGTACCGCTCGTACAGTCGCCGGGACTCCTCCTCGGCGAACGTGTTGGTGAACGCGTAGTGCCACTGCTCGAAGTTCAGGCCGACCGCCCGGTGCCGGTTGGCCGGGTTCTTCAAAACCGGGAAGGCCGCCTTGATCTGGGACAGCGGCAGCACCGCCACCCCCTCCGTCGGCGCGGAGTTGATCGCCACGCCGACCGCGCCCAGGCCCCGGTCGAGCAGCAGTTGTACGAAGACACCGCCCGCGGAGTGGCCGATGAGGATCGGCGGCTTGTCCAGCGAGCGGATGACGCCCTCCAGCTTCTCGACGATCTGCGGGACGGTGACCTGCTCGACGGGTGAGGGGTCCGCGTTCAGCGCCTCTACCTCCACCTCGAAGCCGGGGTACGCGGGTGCGAGGACGCGGTAGCCGCGCTTCTCGTAGTGGTCGATCCACTGCTCCCAGCTGCGGGGCGTTACCCAGAAGCCGTGGATCAGGACGACGGTGTCGGGAGTGCTCATCGGTGCTCCTCAGCGGGTGGCGCGGTGGGCGGCCTGGATCTGGCGGACGACACTGTCGGTACGGGACATCATCACGACGTGCGAGGCGCCCTTGACCTCGACGACCTTGCTGCCCGCCCGCTCGGCCATGAAGCGCTGCACCGCGGGCGGGATGACGCGGTCGGCGGTCGGGATGACGTACCAGGACGGCAGGGTCTTCCACGCCGGTACGCCGCTGGCGTTGCCCAATCCTTCGAGGCTGCCCGGGCGTTGGGCCGCGGCCATGACCCGGGTGGTGTTCCTCGGCAGGTCCTGGGCGAAGACGTCGTGGAACTTGGCCGGGTCGATGTAGCCGTCGTGGCCGTCGGGGGCTCCCGGTTGCGGATACGTCCTGACCAGGAGCGATTCCGGCAGCCTGCTGCCGGTGAACTTCTCGGCCAGGCCCAACGCCGTCTCGCCCTGGTCGGGCGCGAACGCGGCGACGTACACCAGCGCCTTGACGTTGGCGTTGCCCCGGGCGGCGTTGGTGACGACCTCGCCGCCGTAGGAGTGCCCGACCAGGATCACCGGGCCGGGAATCGTCTTGAGGACACTGGAGACGTACGCGGAGTCGCCCGCGAGGTCGCGCAGGGGGTTGGCCGGGGCGATCACCGGATAGCCCAGGTCCTGGAGCGCCTTGATCGTGGAGTTCCAGCCGGACGAGTCGGCGAACACGCCGTGGACGAGCACGACCGTCGGCTTGCTCGCGGTTTTCTGCGAGGAGAAGGCCTCGGGGGAGGCCGCGGGGGAGGAGGAGTGTGCGACGGCGCCGGTCAGACCGACGACCAGGGCACAGCTCGCGAGGACCGTGCCCAGGGTGCGGTGGAGTCGCATGCTCACGAAGTCCCTTCGGGGGATCAGGAGTTGAGGAAGTCGAGGAGATCCGCGCTCAGTTGGTCCTTGTGCGTGTCCGTGATGCCGTGCGGCGCACCCGGATAGACCTTTAGCGTCGCCGTCTTGATGCGGGACGCCGACGCCTTGCCGCCGACGTCGATCGGTACGACCTGGTCGTCGTCGCCGTGCACGACCAGCGTGGGTACGTCGATGGCGTCCAGGTCGGCGCGGAAGTCGGTAGCGGAGAAGGCCGCGATGCTCTCGTAGGCGTTCCGGTGCCCGGCCTGCAGGCTCTGGCGCCAGAACGCGTCCCGGATGCCCTGCGAGACGTTCTGGCCGGGCCGGTTGTGGCCGAAGAAGGGCCCGTCGGCCAGATCCCGGTACAGCTGTGAGCGGTCGGCGAGCGACCCGGCCCGGATCGCGTCGAACACCTCGCCCGGCACCCCGCCCGGGTTGTCGTCCGTCTTCAGCATGAACGGCGGTACGGCGGACACGAGCGCGAGCTGGGCGACGCGCCCGGTGCCGTGCCGGCCCACATAGCGGGCGACCTCGCCGCCGCCGGTGGAGAAGCCGACGAGGGTGACGTCACGCAGGTCGAGGGTGTCGATGAGGGTGGCCAGGTCGTCGGCGTAGGTGTTCATCTCGTTGCCGTGCCAGGTCTGCGAGGAACGGCCGTGGCCGCGCCGGTCGTGCGCGAGGACGCGGTAGCCGTGGGTGGCGAGGAACAGCTGCTGTGCCTCCCAGCTGTCCGAGTTCAGCGGCCAGCCGTGGCTCAGGACGACCGGGCGGCCCTGCCCCCAGTCCTTGTAGAAGATCTCCGCGCCGTCCGGTGCGGTGACGTATGGCATGGGTGTGCTCCCGTCTGCGGGACTTTTCCGACCTCCTGAGCATCCGTGGTGTGCGGTGGGCCCCGTACCCCGTGCGGCGCGTAGTCGTTACCGCGCGCGGGGTCGCTCAGAGCCCGGGGGCCTGGGCGAGCTGTCGCCGGGAGGTCACGTCGAGTTTCCGGAAGATCTTCCGCAGGTGGTAGTCGACCGTGCTCGCGCTGATGAACAGCTGGGCGGCGATCTCGGCGTTGGTCGCGCCGCCCTTCGCGAGACGGGCGACGGTGAGTTCCTGCGGGGTGAGCGCGTTCGCCGTACCGGCGGGTCCGCGCCGGGGGTGTTCCCCGGTGGCGGCCAGCTCCTGGGCGGCGCGTGCGGCGAAGCCCTTGGCGCCCATCGCGTCGAACAGGTCCACCGCCGTACGCAGCTGCTCCCGGGCGTCCCGGCGTCGCCTGCGGCGGCGCAGCCACTCGCCGTACAGGAGGTGGGCGACCGCCAGATCGGACCGGGCGCGGGTGTCCGACAGCACGCTGATCGCCTCGGCGAACAGCGGTTCGGCCTCGTCCGCCGGAGAGAGCAGGGCCCGTGAGCGGGCCAGCAGACCGAGCGCCCAGGGCGTGTCGGCGGCCGTCGCCCTGGAGGTGAGCGTGTCCAGTGCGGTCTGAGCGAGGACGCGGTCGCCGCAGCGTACGGCCGCCTCGACGAGGTGGGGGAGGAGACGGGAGTGGATGCCGTACTCGTCGTGCTCGACCAGCGCCCGGGAGTGGTCGCGTGCCGTCGCGTAGTCGCCGCGGCTCAGGGCCAGCACGGTCATCCCGATCCGGGCGATGGACTCGACGGCGCCGTTGCCGAGCCAGATCCCGGCCTCCATCGAACCGTGCAGGACGGCGTCGAGATTCTCCGACTCGCCGTGCCAGGCGCGGAGTTCGGGATGCCGGTAGATCGCCCACACGTCGTCGGTCGCGCCGATCGCCGCGCGGATCTGGTTCCCCTCCGCGTGCAGGGCGTCGGCGGCAGCCAGTTCGCCCAGGTTCGTCTCGGACATCACCGTGCAGTACAGGGCGGTGTCCAGCTGGGTGAGCGCGCCGGTGGCCCGGGCGACCTCCGCTGCCCGTCGCATCACAGCGGTCTGGGTCCGTTCGTCCCACCGGATCATCGACATGGTGATGGCCGGGAGAAAGGCCCGCAGTACGTGTTCCTGGGACGTGTGGGGATCCAGCACCATCGCGCAGGCCCGCCGCAGATGAGGGATGGCACTCTCGTAGCCGTCAAGGGCCAGTACGGCGAACGCGCGCAGCACGAGATCGACGCCGGTGACCTGTCCGGAACGCGGGACGAGCGTCTCGATGGCCCGGGCTATCTCGGCCGGTGAGGTGTCCCGGATGCGGTGCTCGGCGGTGATGACGCCGAGGATGGCCTGCAGGAACGCCTGCCGGGCCAGATCCGGCGCCCCGTCGGTCAGCAGCAGAGCGGCGCGCAGACACAGTGCGGGCGCCCGCGAGAACGAGTCCGCGTCGCCGAGCGCCAGTACCGCGTACGCCCGGACCAGCAGCATCCGGCCCCGGCCCACCGCGTCGAGCCGCTCGACGTCCACCGCGTCGACCAGCGACTCCGCCTGCAGGGGCGCCCCGGCCCGCAACGCGGCCTCGGCCGCCGCCAGCAGCCGCCCGGCCCGCGTGCTGTCGTCCGATGTCAGCTCGGCGGCCCGGGTGAGGAAGGTGGCTCGGGCCGCGAACCCGCCCCGGGCGCCCGCCCGGTCCGCCGCGTGCTCCACCTCCGTCGCGACCTCGGCGTCAGGTCCCAGCGCGGCGGAGGCGAGATGCCAGGCCCGCCGGTCGCTGTCGAAGGGGCGGTCGGTGGCCTCGGCGAGCGCGAGGTGGACGCGCCGCCGCTCCACGCTGGTGCTACCCCCGTACACCGCGGAACGCACCAGCGGATGCCGGAACACGGCGGCGCTCCGCAGCACGACCAGCCGGGCCGCCTCCGCCGGAGCCGAGGCCTCGGCGCCGATCCCGAGTCGCTCGGCCGCCGCGGTGATGTAGCCGAGGTCGCCGCCCGGTTCGGCGGCGGCGAGCAGCAGCCAGGTCTGAGAGTCCGGCGCCAGCGCGTGCACCCGCTGGAGGTAGTGCGCCTCCAACCGCCCGCCCACGGGCAGCGGTTCGGGCAGCGCGAGGCCGCCCGCGAGCTGCTCGGCGGACATTTCCTGGCCGAGGTCCGCCAGCGCCAGGGGGTTTCCGGCGGTGGCGCTCACGATGCGGGCCGCGACCCGCGTGTCGAGCGGCCCGGCGACCGCCGCCCGCAGCACCTCCAGCGCGAACGGCTCGGCCAGCCCGGTGACTTCGGTGACGGGGAGCCCCGCGGGTACGTCGAAGCCGGTGCGCGCGGCGAACAGCAGTCCGACGCCCTCCGCGTGCAGCCGGCGCCCGACGAACGCCAGCACGCCGAGGGACTCCTCGTCGAGCCACTGGGCGTCGTCCACGAGCGCCAGCACGGGCCGGGCCTTCGCCGCCTCCGCGAGCAGGGTGAGCGTCGCGAGCCCGACCAGGAAGCCGTCGGCGGGCGGCCCCTCGGCCAGCCCGCAGGCCACCCGCAACGCCTCGCGCTGGACGGCGGACAGCGGCCCGGGCTCCTTGAGCCCCTCCAGGAACGGTACGAGCAGCCGGTGCAGCGCCGCGAACGGGAAGCCCGCCTCCGCCTCGACACCCGCGATCCGCAGCACCCGCAACCCGGCGGCCTCGGTGGCCGCGTGGTCGAGCAGCACGGTCTTCCCGATGCCCGCGTCGCCGCGCAACAGCGCGACCCGGCTCAGCCCCGAGCGCAGGTCGTTGACGAGGTGGTCGAGTAACTCACGTTCCACCGTGCGCCCTTGGAGGATCAAGCCAACACCCTTCAGCGGGACCCCAGTTGGGCCCGAGAGCGAACGTGTGGAGGTTCCGTGAAGCCCTCTGATTCAAGCAGGGGCGACACCCCGGCAGGGGCCGATCTCCCAGTTCCGCCTCAGCGCGTCCTGCGGATGTACCCGGCGCTGCCCGGTGTCGACACGTCGACATCCCTGCGGACGATGCTCAGCCGGTCGCCGAAGCCCGCGAGGGCCTTGCGCAGCCCGCTGTCGGTGTACTCGATCACGACCACCCGGTCGTCGAACGCCGCCGCGTACTCCCCGCACTCGTCGAACTCGCCGCACTCCTCCGCGACCGCGAAGTCCAGTCCGGTCTTCTTCCGCAGCCCGGCCAGGTCCACGGTGTTCTTCTGGCCGATGGCCAGCCCCCGCGCGTGCGCGTGCCGGGAGAGAAGGGTGATGAAGGCGGTGGCGTCGTCGGCGGTGAGGAGGTCGTCGGAGCGGGTGTAGCTGTCGTAGTTGTCCGGCTCGACCGCGTCGAAACCCTTGTCCGCGCAGCCGTCGATCCACTCGTTCACCCGCGCCGCGATCCGCTTCCGTTTCGCCGCCGTGCCGATGTCGAGCAGGGCCTCGTCCCAGTCCTCGTCGATGACGGTCTCGCCGTTCGCGTCCCGCAGCAGCAGATCGGCGGGCCACGACTTCTCGTCGCCGGGCTGCGCCTGGAAGGCGTTGACGTAGCAGATGTTGTAGAGGCCGGGCGCGGGAGACGCCGTACGGTCGCGGCTGACGATGCGCACGCCGGCCGGGGGCGGATAGGCGCCGCCGATCTGGTAGTCGAAACCGGCGTGCAGCGGCGGCAGTCGGACCTCGGCCGAGGCGGGAGGCGTGGGCGTCGACCCGGGTTCGGCCGCTTCCCCCGGCTCCGGCGACGAGCCGCCGCACGCGGTCAGTCCCCATCCGGCCGCGCAGACGGCCGCCAGCACGAGCGCCGCCGTCCGGAAGCCTCCGACGCGGTGTGCACCCTCGGCGGGCATGTCCGCTCCATCGATCGCGGGTACGGCCACCACCGACTGTGCGTACCTCTGCGCACCGGGCACGCGGCCCGACACGGTCAGGATCAAAGCGCCCTGAACGCGCGCAGTCAAATGCGCACCGCCACCCGGAAGCCGACGGCGGTGCCGGCCACTTGACAGAAGCCCGCACCCCGCCCTCCCGGCAATGACCAGGTCGCGCCCCCGCCCGCTCGTCCCGCCGAGTCGAGAAAGACACATCATGCGCGTCGGCATCATCACCGCACGGGCCCTCGGACAGGCCCTCGCGGCCCGGTTGTTGGGTGCCGGTGGCACGGTTCTCCTCGGTGACAGCCGGGGGCCCCGGGCCCTGCGTTGGTCTCGCCGGCACGATCGGGCCGGGGCTCGGTCCCGGCGACCGTGGCGGAGGAGGCCGGTGAGGAGATCGGCGTACTCGCCGTGCCCTGGCGGCAGTTGGCCGAGGCGGTCGCGGCTGCTTGATGCCGGGGCCCCTCTGGCGAAGGCGTTCAACACCCCCTGGCGACTGCCGTCCTCGCCGCCGAGCCGCGCACCCCCGCCGGACGCCGGGTGATCTTTCTCTCCGGCAATCACCCGGGCGCCCACGACCGGGTCGCCCGGCTCGCCGAGCATGGCGGCCGGTCGGCCGGTCGGCCGTCGGCCTGGGCCGACTGACCGTCGGGGGCCGCCTTCAGCGGTTTCCCGGCGGACCGCTGTCGACCCCCGGTCTGCTGCTCCAGCCCTGAACCGTGAGCCGCACCAGACCCCTTCGGGACGACCTGGAGCCAACTCACCGTTTATTGTCAGGACATGATTGGAGAGCGCATCCCGTCGGACTTACGTGACTCGTCGGCCGGCGCCGACCGGCCACCCAGGGCGATTCCAGCAGCCGTCCGCTCCTCAGGGACCCCCTCATGAGCCCCTCCCGTCCCGGCGAGGAATGGATCGTCGGCCGCGACAGCGAACTCGCCGTCCTCACCGAGCTGGTGAACCAGGTCACGGCCGAACCCGACGACCTCCCGGGGACGCTGCCAGGCGTCCTGGTCCTCACCGGCGGACCGGGCGCGGGCAAGAGCGTGCTGCTCGACGCGGTCGGCCGTACCGCCCTGCGGGCCACAGCGCGCGTCCTGCGCTGCCGAGGCTGCGAAGGCGAGTCCGGGCTGCCGTTCGCCGGACTGCATCAACTGCTGCGCCCGGTACTGGACCTGGCCGACGGTCTGCCCGTACGCCAACGGGCCGCGCTGCTCGGTGTGTTCGGGCTCGACCCCGAGCAGGAGCAGGCCACGGTCCCCGACCCGCTGCTCACCTCCCTCGGCGCCCTCACCCTGCTCTCCGACGCGGCGAGCCGGGGACCACTGCTGCTCGTGATCGACGACGCCCACTGGCTCGACGTGGGCACCCTCGACGTCCTCGCCTTCGTCGCCCGGCGCCTCGAAGGGGAACCCGTCGCGATGGTGCTCGCCGCCCGGGACAACTCCCTGCCTCCTCAATTCGCGCGCGAACACCAGCAGTTGACCGTCGAGCCGCTGCCCCCGTCCGCCGCCGGACGCGTCCTCGACCTCCAGCCCGAACCGCCCGTCGGCCGCGCCCGCTCCCGCATCCTCGACCAGGCGGCCGGCGTCCCCCTCGCCCTGGTCGAACTCGCCCGAGCCGTCAGCCGCGACCCCGAGGCCGGACGGGACGGCGCCACCGAGGTACTGCCCCTCACCGACCGCCTCGAGGCGATCTTCGCCGCCGACCTCCCCGAACTCCCCGAACCCAGCCGCAGGTTGCTGCTTCTCGCGGCAGCCGCCGAGACGGCCGAACTGCCCGTCATCCTCTCCGCGGCCGGACCCACCGCCACCCCCGCCGACTGGCGGCCGGCCGAACAGGCGGGACTCGTCCGCATCGACGACGGCCGCCTCCACTTCCGGCACCCGCTGATCCGCTCCGCCGTCTACCAGTCCGCGACCTACGCCGCACGCCACGCGGCACACACAGCCCTGGCGGACGTCCTCGCCGGTGACCCCGACCAGCGCGCCTGGCACCGGGCCGCCGCCGTCTCGGGCGTCGACGAGGAGGCCGCCCAGGGACTGGACGACAGCGCGGGCCGCGCACAGCGCCGGGGCGGTTACGCGGGCGCGGCTGCCGCCCTCGAACGGGCGGCCCGGCTCAGCCCCGACCCCGATGTCCGCTCCCGGCGGCTGGTCCGGGCCGCGAACATGGCGATGCACGCCGGACACCCGCGCTGGGTCGGCGAGCTGGCCTCCCACGTCCTCACCCTCACCGACGACCCGGCCGTGCTCGCCCAGGCCTCCCTCCTGGCCGGCTGGGCGCTCGCCGTGACCAACCGCTTCGAGGACTCGCTCGGCCTCCTGCTGCCGGTCGCGGAGACCGCCGTCGAGACCGATCCCGCTCTCGCCCTCGACGCCCTCAGCACGGCCACCACCCCCGCCTACCACTCCGGTGACCCCTCGTTCCGCGAGCGGATCCAGCGGATCACCGCGAGCGTGCCGCCCCAGGACGACGAGGCGGGCCGCGTATGGGCGCTGGCCGGCTGCGATCCCGTACGCAACCGTGAGCGGGCCCTCGCACTGCTCAGGGGCACCGACTGGACCGGAGACCCGCCGGGGCTCCCGCCCGGGCCCGCCGCCCAGGACCAGAGGCTGACCCGCCTTGTCGTCGTGGGGGCCGCCGCCTGGATCCTGGACGAGACCGCCGAAGCCGTCCGGCTGCTCGGCGCCGCCCTGGACCATCTGCGGCGTTCCCCGACGGCCGGCGCCAACGCCACCGTCGCCAACGCCCTGGCGCTCGCCCTGTACGAGAGCGGCTCCTGGAACCGGGCCCACGCGGTCTTCGACGCGTCGTACCGGACGGCGGCCGAGGTCGGCCTGGAGATCGTGGCGGCGGGCTCACCCGTCGTCGGCGCCACCATCCTCGCCCGGCGCGGCGACACCGAGGCGGCCCGCGCCGCCGTGCAGCGGGCCGTCCACGGGGTCGATCTGCCCAACTCCCTCAGCCTGCAGGTACGCAGGCACTACGCCCTCGGCGCCGCCGCCCTCGCCGAGGGCGACCACGCCGCCGCCTACACCCGCTTCCGGGCCGTCTACACCCAGGACGCCGAGCCCCAGCCGCTGCACTTCCACGCCTCCGACTACTACCTCGCCGATCTCACCGCGGCGGCCGTGCGCACCGGCCGCGCCGACGAGGCACGCCGGATCGTCGACGCGACCCGCCGTCGCCTCGCCGCCGGCGGCGTCTCCGCCCGGCTGGACGCCGTACTGCACCGGGCTCAGGCGCTGCTGAGCGAAGGCGACGAGGCGGAGGAGCACTTCACGGCCGCCCTCGCCGATCCGGCCGGCGAACAGTGGCTGTTCGAGCGGGCACTGGTGCGCCTCGACTACGCGGAGTGGCTGCGCCGCAGACGCCGTTCGGTGGAGGCGCGCCCGCAGCTCACCGCCGCGCTCGTCGCCTTCGAGCGGGTCGGCGCCCGACCCTGGACCGAGCGCGCCCGCGCCGAACTGCGGGCCACCGGCGTCACCCCCACCAGCACCCCACCGCGCGACGTCCTCGCCGAACTCACCCCGCAGCAGCTCCAGATAGCCCGGCTGGCCGCGGCGGGACTCAGCAACCGCGAGATCGGCGAACGCATCTTCCTCTCGCCCCGCACGGTCGGCTTCCACCTCTACCGCGTCTTCCCCAAACTCGGCATCACCGGCCGCGCCCAACTGCGCGACGCGCTGCCCGAGTCGTCCCCGTCGCTGGAGGGGACCCCGGCTCCTTGATCACGTCAGGCGTACGCTCGATCGCGTACCGGTATCCCACCCGAAGGCAGGAGCAGCAACGATGCAGTACGTGAAGCTCGGTTCGACGGGCCTGGACGTGTCGCGGATCTGTCTGGGCTGCATGAGTTACCGAACACTTGCCCAGTGCTCCACCCTTCAGGGTGGAGGTGAAGGGCATCCTGCCCATCGCGGCCCGGAGGGCCGCAGCGCCATTGCTAAAGTCGCCTTGTCCGACAACGTAGTTGGCGGACCTACCGCCGGACTGGCGGGACGTCAAGCCTGTGGAGACCTTGTCAGACCACCCTCGGGTGGCAGGGGCCGATGAAGCAGGAACCCGAGGGAGCATCGCGTAGCGGTGCTGACCGGAATCGCCTGCGTTCACGCAGGCGAGGATGTCAAGACTCCGTCACCCCGATCGAGGAGACGATGGAGGCGCTGCACGACGTCGTCAAGGCGGGCAAGGCCCGCTACATCGGGGCGAGTTCGATGTACGCCTGGCAGTTCTCCAAGGCCCAGTACACGGCCCGGGAGCACGGCTGGACGCGGTTCGTGTCCATGCAGAACCACTACAACCTCCTCTACCGCGAGGAGGAGCGCGAGATGCTGCCGCTGTGCGCGGACCAGGGCGTCGGTGTCCTGCCGTGGAGCCCGCTGGCCCGCGGCCGGCTCACCCGCGACTGGGACACCGCCACCGAGCGCAGCGAGACCGACGACTTCGGCCGCACCCTCTACCCGGAGGGCGACCGCACCATCGTCGACGCGGTCGCCCGCATCGCGGCCGAGCGGGATGTGCCGCGCGCCCGGGTCGCGCTTGCCTGGCTGCTGCACCAGAGCCCGGTGACCGCCCCCATCGTCGGCGCGACCAAGCCGCACCACATCGACGACGCGGTGGCCGCCGTCGACCTCGAGCTGACCGACAAGGAGATCGAGGAACTGGGGGAGGCGTACACCCCGCACCCCATCAGCGGTCACTGACCGTCGGCGAGGGCGGGGGAGCGCCTGCCCGGCAGGGCGTCAGTGCGGTCCGGAGAGCGGCCCGAACTCCGTACCGCACGGCCCCGCGCCCTCGCTCTCGCGCAGCCGGACCCGGTCACCGCTCATGGAGATCGTGCGGTAGAAGTGGCCGATGCTCGTCGCCGAGCGGCCCACATAGTGCCCGATGAAGGAGCGGCGGAACCGGTCGGCGCTGCGGTTGGGCTGCGAACCGTGCACCAGGCTGCCGTTGAAGAACAGGACGTCACCCGGGGCCATGTCGACCGGCACCGTGCTCAGACCGGGCGGCGGGGGCACGTACTCCCGGGCGAAGGACAGCCCGGCGTCCGCCTGTTCGGGACAGAACAGGTCCATCCGGTGCGTGCCCGGCACGACCTCCAGCCCGCCGTTGTCCCGGTCGATCGCCTCGCAGGCGATCCACGCGGCCACACAGGTGCCCGGCTCGACCCGCAGATACAAGTTGTCCTGGTGCAGCGCCTGGCCCCGGGCGCCCGGTGGCTTGAAATAGAACATGCTCTGCGCTGCCAGCACCTCCTCACCGAGCAGGATCTCCAGTACCGCGCGCAGCCGGGGGTCCAGCAGCCAGCCGAGCGACGGCTCGTGGAACTCGTGCGGCTGCATCACGCGCGGATACGCGTCCAGCGGGTCGGCCGGACGCCCGTCCTGGCCCGACGGGCGGGGCTCGAAATGCCCCGGCACGGGACCGGCCGCGTGCAACGCCGTGAACTCGGCGCGCAGCCCGGCGATCTCCTCCTCCCCGAAAAGTCCCCGTACGACGGTGAATCCGTCCTCCTCGAACCGTCGGCGCTCCTCCTGCGGCAGGATGGAGGCGCCGGCGGCACCGATGCCCGTGACTGTCATCGTCCACTCCCTCGGTCCGCTGTCACCGGCCGCCACACTAGGGCCGACGCACTCTGGAGACGATGCCCGTGAACGCTGACGGATTGCCCGAGACCGCCACCCCCGCACCACCGCCCGGACTGGTGACCGTCGGGCGCTACGACGAGGGACCCGGGTACGCCGTCAACCGGCCGCAGGGCGCGGACAGCTGGCTGTTTACCTGGACGACGGACGGCCACGGTCTGCTCACCCAGGGCGCGGCCGGGGCGCGGGCCGGCGCCGGGGACCTGGTCGTCCTCGGCCCTGGAGTGCCGCACCACTACCGGGTCGGACCGGGCGCCCGGCACTGGCGGTTCTGGTGGGCGCACTGCCAGGCGCGCCCCTCCTGGACGGCCTGGCTGAGCCCCTACGCCGTCGGCGACGGCCTGTACGTCGTCGCCCCGGTCCCGGCCACCTTGCACGACCGTATGGCGACGGCGTTCGCCCGCATGCTGTCGGACGCCCGCTGGCCCGGCGGCGGGGCACGGCCGCCGGGCATCCCGGCCGATTCCGCTTCCCCCGCCGTGCCCAACGGCCCGATAGCCGTGGCGCACGGCACCGCCGCCCAGGAACTCGCCCTCTGTTCCCTGGAGGAAATCGTCCTGCTCGCCTCGGCGGCCGCCCGCCCCCTTCCGGGGCGGCCGGGAGTCGACGCCCGGGTGAGCCGGGCCGAAGCCCTCATCGCCGCAGACCCGGCCGCCGCGCACACCGTCCGGTCGCTCGCCGAGGGGGTCGCGCTGTCGCCCTCGCGGTTCGCGCACCTGTTCACCGAGCAGCTCGGCCGGTCCCCGATGCGAGCACTGCGCGAGGCCCGGCTGCGGCATGCGGCCCGGCTGCTGGAGGCCACCGATCTGCCGGTGGAACGCGTGGCCGTCGCCTCCGGTTTCGCCAGCCCGTTCCACTTCAACCGGGTGTTCCGGGAGCGTCACGGGACACCGCCGGGCGCGTACCGGGCACTGTGCAGACGCGTACCGGCGGTAACCGATTCTCCTATTGGTTTGACGGCGGGTTCCGGACACAGATGTGAAGGAACCGGCCAACTACCGTGACGTCCCCGTGTGTTGCGGCGGCCCCGCCCATACCCGGAACATGAGCTGCGGAAACACCCGGGCCCGTGGTTGCGGGACCGCCCGGGCGGACCCTTTCGCGACTCGGGCGGAGGTTGTCCGTCAATGGTTGGCAAACTGCGCCGAGCGAAGTGAATACCGTTTGCAATGCGGATCTTGATACAGTAGCAATCCCAAAAGGCGCACCCTCATTGACACTTCGTCTACCGCATTCAGCCGTGCTGGAATGCGGAAAACGGCGTGATCTCTTGTTACGGCTCGCTGAGCTGTGCAAAGGTGTGCACGTCGCCGTGTGGACAATCATTTTTCCTCTGCACGTACGCGACGTTCCCGCTGGGTCCCCGCTCCAAAAGAGCTGTCCGCTGCGGGCGTTCGCGATGCCGATCCCCGTTTGGTCGGATCCTGTCGTTTCGTCGGCAGGGTCGCATACCGCTAGGTATGGACTAGAACCCGCGTTGTCCGTGGAGGAATACAGACGTGAAAGACGCAGGCCTGTCGAATTCCCCAGCCCCAACTCCCGCGTACGACGCCTCGGATGTCGAACTCAGCGCCGAGTTGAAGAAGTGGACGGGGACGACGCCCGCGCTCCATCCTGTCGGCGAACTGCTCGACCGGCACTGGGAAGCGGCCTTCGCCTACGCGCGTCTGTGCACCAGCGGCCCCCGCCCGGCCGGAATGCTCACCACCGCCGCCTTCACCCGCATCTTCGGTGAGTCCCTGAGACAGAGCGGCCCCACCTCCGCCTGGCGTCCCCACCTGCTGGTCACCGTGCGCCGACTGGCGGCGGAGTGGGAGGGCGACCACCGGCACGAGATGCTCCACCCCGAGCTGCGCGCCACGCCCGGCGGCGGAAACCGCGTCGCCGCCCGACTGCTGCCCGCGCCCGACCGACGGCTGCTCTCCCGGGCCTTCCAGAACCTCCCGCAGTCCGCGCGCTGCCTGCTCTGGCACGCCGAGGTCGAGGCCGAACCGCTCGAGATACCCGCCGGCCTGCTGGGTCTGAGCGTGGCGGACGCCGCCGTGGAACTCGGCCGGGCCCGCGGCCGTCTGCGTGAGGAATGCCTGCACGTCCACCGCGAGGTCGTGCCCCAGGAGGAGTGCCGCCGCTACATCCGGCTCATCGACGTCACGTGCCGGCGCCGCAGCTTCGACATCGACCCCGATCTCGCCAAGCACCTCGCGGACTGCAAGACCTGCCGCTACGCCGCCGACCAGCTGAACCAGTTCAACGGCGACCTCGCCCTCGCACTCGCCGAGGGCGTGCTCGGCTGGGGCGCGCGCGCCTATCTCGAGTCCCGCCCCGGCCGCGCCGCGGAGAGCGCCATCGTCGAGGTCGAGCAGGCCCCGATCATCGAGGTCGCCACCACCGAGAGTCTGCTCCCCGTCCCGCGGATCCTGGCCCAGGCCCCGCCCATGCCCACGACCCCTCCCTCCTCCACCGAGCTGGCCGTCCGCCCCGGATCCCACCGCTCCGCGCACAAGGCGGCCCGGCGCCGGGTCCGCCGACGCAACCGCACTCTCGCCGTCGCGACCGTGAGCGCGCTGGTCCTCGTGCCGCTGGTCCTGTGGTCCGCCCTCAACCAGGGCGACGACGACAACTCGACCGCCGATGCCAACCCCTCGGACTCCGCCACCGACGGCTCGGGCAGCGACTCCTCCTGGGTCGGCTCGGGGGAGACCACCAAGGGCGACCTGCGCGGCCGGCTGCACAACGTCGAGTCCGGCCTGTGCATCGGCATCGCCGGCGGCAAGTCCGTCAAGGGCGCGGAGGCCGAGCTGACCGGCTGCTCGTCGGCGCCCGGCCAGGAGTGGTCGTACGAGACCGACGGGCTGCTGCGCAACGTCGCCGCCCCGGATCTCTGCCTCGACTCCCACCTCGGCTACTCGGTCCAGCTCGCCCCGTGCACGGGCCCCTCCCAGCCCGGCACCAAGAACGTGCGCTACGACTTCACCCTCCAGGGCACCCTGGTCCCGCGCTGGGACCAGAACCTGGCGCTGACCCCCGCCGACGCGAAAAGCAGCTCACCGCTCGTCCTGAAGGCGCGCGAGGAGGACGCCGACCAGCACTGGGTCTTCGACTCCTCCTCGCCGTCCCTCCAGATGGAGGCCGTCAACTGGGACGCGGCCGACGAGTCGAGCCCCCCGGTCGTCAAGAAGGCCCCCGCGCCCGCGAACACCCCGGCGCCGGCCCCCACGCCCACACCGGCGCAGCCCACACCGACTCCGCCGGCGGCCCAGCCCACACCCCCGCCCCCGTTCCCGACGACCGGGCCCTGCTCCTACGGTTACCCCAACTGCGCCGGGAACGGCCCGAACCCGAACAACGGCGGCAACTACGGCCCCGGTTACGGATACCCCTACGGGTACGGCTACGGGGGCTACGGCCCGTACGGAGCCTGGGGAGCACCCCGCTGACGCCCGGGGGCCCGCGTCGGGCCGTCCCTCAGCTCCCGAGGACGGCCAGCGAGCCCCATAGCGCCACCACTGCCGGGATCAGCGCGGCCGGCACGGAGATCAGCCCGAGCCGCGTGAACTCCCCGATGCCGACCTCGTGTTCGTACCGGTGCACGATGCGCCGCCACAGCAGGGTCGCCAGCGATCCCGCGTACGTCAGGTTCGGACCGATGTTCACCCCGAGCAGTACGGCGAGCACCGCACCCGGTCCGGCCGTCGCGGTCAGCGGCAGCAGCACGAGCACCGCGGGCAGGTTGTTGATCAGATTGGCGAGTACGGCGGCCAGCGCGGCGATCCCGAGCAGCGCGACCAGTCCGGTCCCGTCGGGCAGCACCCGGCCGAGCGCGTCGGCGAGCCCGTTGTCCACGACCGCGCGGACGACGATGCCCAGCGCCAGCACGAACGCGAGGAACCCGGGCGCCGTGGCCCGCACCACGTCCACCGGGGTCGCGTGCCGTCGCACCAGCGCGCGTCCGGCGAGCACGAGCGCCCCCGCGAGCGCGGCCCACGCGGGATCGATGCCCAGCGCGGAGGCCACGACGAACCCGGCGAGCGTGCAGGCGACGGTGACCAGGGCGAACAGGGGAAACGCGGGCGCGTCGGCGGCGGACGTGTCCGGGTCGGCCACCTCGGCCGACGCCGGTGCGGCCAGGTCGGCGGCGAAGAACCGCCGGAACACCAGGTACTCGGCGGCGATCGCGACCAGCCAGGGCAGCGCCATCAACGCGGCGAACCGGGTGAAGCTCAGCCCGCTCGCGCTGAACGCCAGCAGGTTGGTGAGGTTGGAGACCGGCAGCAGCAGCGACGCCGTGTTCGACAGATGCGCGCAGGCGTAGGAGTGCGGCTTGGGCCGGACCCCCGACCGGGCGGCCGTGGCGAACACCACCGGCGTGAGCAACACGATGGTCGCGTCCAGGCTCAGTACGGCCGTGATCGCCGAGGCGAGCACGAAGACGGAGGTCAGCAGTCGGCCGGGCCGGTTCGCCGCCCACCGGGCCATCCAGGCCCCGCAGGCCCGGAAGAGGCCCTCGACATCACAGAAATGGGCCAGCACCAGCACCGCGGCGAGGAAACCGATCACCGGCCCGAGCCGCTCGGCCTCCTCCCACGCGTGCTCCGGCGAGATGGCGCCGGTGACGACCACGAGTCCGGCGGCCGGAACCGCCACGACCGCCTCCGGCAGCCCGAACGGGCGTACGACGGCGCAGGCCAGGACGGCGACGAGCAGCACGATGGACAGGGCCTCGGCGGACGGGGCGTTCAGGGTTCGGTCCTCCGGGACAGGAACAGGTGTACGCGTCCATGAAAGCAGGCGCCGCTCGTCGTCCCTCCGGCCGGGTCAGGGTCCGGTGCCGGGGGCGAGGACCGTCAGGAACACCGACGACTTTTTCCCGCCGACGGGGACCTCTCCCGCCTCCCAGGCCACCTCCAGCTCGTCCCCCTCGTCCGGCGGGGTCACCAGCAGCTCGGCCGGTGTCGCCGTCTCTGCCTCGCTGAGTTCCGGGTTCGTGAAGCTCAGCCCGGCCCAGGCGCTGTCGCCCGGCGCGAGTTCGACCGGCGTGGGTGTGGCCTCGGAGTGCTGGGGAACGGGGCCCAGCCGCTTGCCCGACGCGTCCACGAAGACGGCGCCCGGGTAGCCGCGCACGGTGCAGGTGCGGTCCGAGTCGTTGGTCAGGACGACGGGGAGGTTCCGCTGTCCGGCGCCCGAGTCGAGGCGTCCGACCGAGGCGCGCAGCTCGGCGGTCCGGCAGCGCGTGTCGCCCGTTGACGGGGTGGTGGCGGACGGGACGGTGTTCGGCGAGACGCTCTCACCGCCCTTGTCGCAGGCCCCGAGCAGTACCGGTAACGCGAGCGCGGTGGTGAACAGCGCGGCCCGGCGCACCGGGCGGGACGTACGGAAGATCGACATGCCCTCACTCACTCCTCGAAGTCACTCCGAGAAGAGCGAGTGTTCCGACGAGCGCGTCTCATGCACCGCGAGGGACAGTCCGGGCCTACATCTCGTCCGTCAGTGACAGCTCGGCCCAGATGGTCTTGCCCTCGGGTGTGTGCCTGCTGCCCCACCGTTCGGTGAGCTGCGCGACCAGCAGCAGGCCCCGGCCGCCCTCGTCGAACGTACGGGCGCGCCGCAGGTGCGGGGCGGTGTGGCTGGCGTCGGACACCTCGCAGATCAGGGTGGACGTGTCGTGGACGAGGCGCAGCCGGATCGGATGCGAGCCGTAGCGGATGGCGTTGGTGACCAGCTCGCTCACCACCAGCTCGGTGGTGAACGCGGCCTCGCTCAGCCCCCAGACGTCGAGCTGCTCACCGACCTGCCTGCGGATCGGCCCGACGAGCGCCGGGTCGGCCGGGATGTCCCACGTGGTGACCCGGGAGGCGGGCAGACCCTGGGTGCGGGCCAGCAGCAGGGCCACGTCGTCGGCCGCGCCGCCCGGCGGGAGCAGGGTGTGCAGGACGCGGTCGCACATCTCGTCGAGCGAGTCGGCGTACGCCGCCAGCGCGTCGCACAACAGGCGGTGACCCGCGTCGATGTCCCGCTCGCGGCTCTCGATCAGCCCGTCCGTGTAGAAGGCGAGGACCGTGCCCTGGGGCAGCTCCAGTTCCGTGGACTCGAACGGCAGACCGCCCAGACCGAGCGGCGGACCGGCGGGCATCCGCACCTGCCTGGGCGTACCACCCGGCGTGAGCATGATGGGCGGCGGATGCCCGGCACGGGCCAGGGCGCAGCGCCGCGACACCGGGTCGTACACCGCGTACAGACAGGTGGCGCCGACCTCACCCGGGCCGCCCTCACTGCCGGCCTCGGCCGACAGCCGTACGACGAGGTCGTCGAGGTGGGTGAGCAGCTCGTCCGGGGGGAGGTCGATGTCGGCGAGCGTGCGTACGGCGGTGCGCAGCCGGCCCATGGTGGCGGAGGCCTGGACACCGTGGCCGACGACGTCCCCGACGACCATCGCGACCCGCATCCCGGACAGCGGGATCACGTCGAACCAGTCGCCGCCGACCCCGGCCCGCGCCGCGGGCAGATAACGCGAGGCGGCTTCGAGGGCGGCGGTGCGCGGCAGGGTGCGGGGGAGCAGGCTGCGTTGCAGGGCGAGGGCGGTCTCGCGTTCGCGGGAGAACCGGCGGGCGTTGTCGATACAGACGGCGGCCCGGGCGGTCACCTCCTCGGCGAGCAGCGCGTCGTCGGACGTGAACGGGTCGGGGCGCCGGTACCGGGTCAGGACGGCGACGCCGAGCGTCGTACCGCGTGCCGTGATCGGCACGGACATCGTGGAGTGGACGCCGAACTCCTTGACCCGGTCGTAGCGCGCCTTGTCCCAGGTCATCCACTGTTCGAAATCGCCCGAGGGCACCGCGGCCACGATGGTGCGGCCCGCGAGGAGGGAGTCGGCCTGGGGCGAGAAGGCCGGGTACTCGTCCAACTGCCCCGGCTTGGCGACTGCTTCGGGGCTGCCCGGGATGATCGACCGGTGGGCGGCCCGGCGCAGGCTGAGGGGCGCCGTCAGCTCGGCCGGATGATGGTCGCCGCCGTGCTGCGGCGGGTCCAGCAGGTCGACGCTGACGAAGTCGGCGAGCGCCGGGACGCAGACGTCCGCGAGTTCCTGCGCCGTCCGGGTGACGTCGAGGGTGGTGCCGATGCGTACGCTCGCCTCGTTGACCAGCTGGAGCCGCTCCCGGGCGAGGTACTGCTCGGTGAAGTCGTGGGCCGCGAGACAGACCCCGCGCACCCGCCCCTCGGCGTCCCTGAGCGGCGCGAGCCGGGCCAGCCAGGCGTGCGCGTGGTCCTCGCCGCCGGTGCGCAGATAGGTCTGGATGTCCTTCGCCCTGCCGCTGGTCAGGACGTCGAGCATGTTCAGTTCCAGTTCCGCGCTGCGCTCCTTGCCCCCTATCTCGGGGAGTCTGAGTCCACGGATGCGCTCCAGCGGCAGCCCGATGACAGCGGCCATGGCGTCGTTGACACCGTGCAGCCGCAGCCGGTCGTCGTAGACGGCCGTCGCGCAGGGTGCCTGGTCCAGCGCGGCCCGCATCAACTGGTCGTCCGCGGCCCGGGCACCGCTCTCCAGGGGGGTGACGACGAGCCAGTCGCCCCCGCCGCCGTCCGGGGACGGCCGGTGGTGGGCGAGGAGCCAGCTGGACACCGTACGGCCGTCGCGGTGACGCAGAGCGAGGGTGCCGTGCCAGATGTGCTCCGTCGGCAGTCCGGGCCCGTCCGCGCCGTCGGCGGCCAGCAGGGAAGCGGCGGGGCGGCCCAGCATTTCGGCCGCCGACCAGCCCAGCAGCCGACGAGCGCCCTCGTTCCAGCCGGTCAGTGTGCCCCGCGCGTCGACGACGGCTCGTGCCGAGGCGGAATCGTCGAACGGGTACACCGGACTCATCAGCGCCACTCCATCGTGAACACGCACAGTGAGCAGGGGGACGTCACTGGTGCTCCACCCTAGTGCGTCCTGCTCATGAGCGGTCAGGAACACCACGGCCCCCGGCCGTCGGAAAGGCCGCCGCGCGGGGCGGAATTCAGGCCGTTGTGACAGGTGAGGCCGAAGTACGTCACCGGACTCTTGACGGGCGCATGTGCCACACCGTCAGAATCTGTTTGCTAACGATCAGTTGTGAGTACTTCTGGGCCCTGATGAGGGAGAGCCGCGATGACGGTCACTCGCAGATCGGTGTTGATCGCCGGTACGTCCGCCCCCGCCGCCGGAGCCCTGCTGGGCACCGCCGCCGACGCGCGGGCGACGACCGGCCCGGGCGGCCGCCGAACCGTCCCGCTGCGGGACGGCTGGCGCTTCGCGCTGGTCGACCCGGGAGGGATCACCGACCCCACGGGCGAGTACACGAACGCCCCCGACCCCGCCTACGACGACTCCGCGTGGCGGGCGGTCGCCGTCCCCCACGACTGGAGCATCGAACTCACCCCGACCACCGACCACGGCACCACCAGCGGCACCGGGTTCTTCCCCGGCGGCCTCGGCTGGTACCGCCTCGCCTTCACCCTTCCGGCCGCGCTGGCCGGCAAGCGGATCTCGGTGGAGTTCGACGGCGTCTACATGGACTCGTACGTCTACTGCAACGGCACGGAGGCCGGCCGCCACCCCTACGGCTACACCGGATTCGCACTCGACCTCACCGGCCTCCTCCACACCGACGGCACCACCGAGAACGTGCTCGCGGTCAAGGTGCAGAACCGGCTGCCCAGCAGCCGCTGGTACTCGGGCAGCGGCATCTACCGCGAGGCCCGCCTCGTCGTCACCGAACCGGTGCATGTGGAGCGCTGGGGTACGTACGTCACGACGCCGGAGATCACCGCGGAACGGGCCCGCGTCCGGGTGCGGACGTCCGTGGCGAACGCGTCCGGCGCCCCCGCCGACGTCGAAGTCATCTCCCGGATCGTCGATCCCCGCGGCCGTACCGTCGCCCGTACGTCCTCCACGGTCACCGTCACCGACCGGGCGGACGAGACCCACGAACTCACCGTCCGCGAACCAAAGTTGTGGGACATCGCGGCCCCGAACCGCTACACCCTGAAGACCGAGCTGCGCGTCGCCGGCACCCCCACGGACACCCACCGCACGACCTTCGGCATCCGCGACTTCCGCTTCGACCCGGACGAGGGCTTCCAGCTCAACGGCACCCATCACAAGATCAAGGGGGTCGACCTCCACCACGACCTCGGCGCCCTCGGGGCCGCCGTCAGCATCGACGCGATCCGCCGGCAGCTGACCATCATGAAGTCGATGGGCGTCAACGCCTTCCGCACCTCCCACAACCCGCCCTCGCCAGAGATGATCCAGGTCTGCGAGGAACTGGGCATCGTGATGATGGTGGAGGCCTTCGACTGCTGGCGGACCGGCAAGACCCGCTACGACTACGGCCGGTTCTTCGACGAGTGGTGCGAGAGGGACGCCACCGAGATGGTGCTCGCGGCCCGCAACTCGCCCGCCGTGCTGCTCTGGTCGATCGGCAACGAGATCCCCGACTCCACCCAGACCGCCGGCCTGGCCATGGCCGACCGGATCATCGCCGCGATCAGGGCGGCCGACGACACCCGCCCGCTCGTCATCGGCTCCGACAAGTACCGCAACCCGCCCGCGAAGGGTTCGGCGGCCGACCTGATGCTGGCCAAGCTCGACGGCCTCGGCCTCAACTACAACACCGCGAAGTCGGTGGACGTCCTGCACGCCGCCTACCCGCACCTGTTCCTCTTCGAGTCGGAGTCCTCGTCCGAGACCTCCACCCGAGGCACCTACCAGGAACCGGAACACCTCAACACCGGCGAGAACCACACCCCCGGCGGTCGCGCGGTCTCGTCGTACGACAACAACCTCGCCTCCTGGACGATGAGCGGCGAGTACGGACTCAAGAAGGACCGGGACCGGAAGTGGTTCGCGGGCGAGTTCCTGTGGTCGGGCATCGACTACATCGGCGAACCGACCCCGTACAACGTGTTCCCGGTCAAGGCGTCCTTCTTCGGAGCGGTCGACACGGCCGGCTTCCCCAAGGACATGTACCACCTGTTCCGCAGCCAGTGGACGAGCGAACCCATGGTCCATCTGCTCCCGATGACCTGGAACCACGAGCCGGGCGACACAGTGGAGGTCTGGGCCTACGCGAACGTGGACACGGTGGAGCTGTTCCTCAACAAGAAGTCCCTGGGCACCAGGCGGTTCGACTCAAAGAAGACGACTGACGGCCGCACCTACCTGGAGACCACCGAGGCCACCGGAGACGACAAGACCATCACCTCCGGCGCCTGGCCCGGCAGTTACACCAGCCCGAACGGCAGCGCGGGCAAACTCCATCTGACCTGGCATGTGCCGTACGAGCCCGGCGAGTTGAAGGCGGTGGCCCGCAAGGACGGCCGGGTCGTGGCGACGGACATCCTGCGGACGGCCGGACCGGCGCACGCGATACGCCTGACAGCGGACCGCAAGTCCCTGGCGGCGGACGGCCGTTCACTGGTCTTCGTGACCGCCGACGTCGTCGACGCCCGGGGCGTGGTCGTGCCCGACGCAGAGCACCTGCTCGCCTTCGACGTCGACGGAGGCTCCCTGGCCGGCCTCGACAACGGGCGCGAGGAGAGCGCCGAGCGCTATCAGGCGAGCACCCGGACCGCCTTCCACGGCAAGGCCCTCGCCATCGTCCGGTCGGGCACCGACGCCGGACGCCTCAAGGTGACGGCCCGCTCGGCGGGGCTGCGCACGGGCACGGTCGTGGTCCGTACGACGCCCGCGCGCGACGAGGCGCTGACACCGGCGCCGCACTTCGCACCCGACCCGGGCCCGGGCGCGCCCGCCTACCCCCGGGCGGACGCCAGTTACTCCGGCCGCCCGGACACCCTGCCCGCCGCGATGCTGGACGGCGTGGCGACCACCGGCTGGTCCAACGCGTTCCACAAGGCGCCGACCGCGCTGCTGCCGGCGTTCAACGGGGCCCGGGCCGAGGACTGGGTGTCGGTGGACTTCGGACGGGTCCGCGACTTCACCCGTCTCGAGGTCTCGTTCACGGTGGACGCGACGCATACGCTGCCGGCGTCGATAGCGGTGTCGGTACGGGACGGTGACGGCTGCGTAGGGGTGCCCGAGGCGATGATCCAGTGGGCGGACACCTCCGACACGCCGACGGTGATCACCTTCGCGGCGACGAGGGGTACGGGTGTGCGCCTGGACCTGACGAGCCGTTACCCGGGGGAGGAACGGGGCGCGATCCGCATCAGCCGCCTGGACACGCCGGCGGGCTGAGTTTCTCGCCCCCGCCGCCCCTACCCGTTCCCATCCCTGGGGGCTGCGCCCCCAGACCCCCCGCACTACTCAGCCCCTCCGGCGTTTGAGGAGCGGGGGTTCGGGGGCAGCGCCCC
>NZ_JBEYVP010000049.1:0-78406 GCF_040644035.1 Streptomyces sp. NPDC047042
CATCACGAGCGCACTACCGGGAACCGACGAGCGGCCCGCGGGAACATTCCGTGAGCGGATCACACCCCGACGGGAACATTCCGTGAGCGCTGACACTACTGAGCTGTTCCGCGGTCGAGGCCAGGTGGGAGCACCGCAGCACGAGCCGAGACTGTCGACAACGAAGGCCCAGGTCCGAGAATTTTCTCTGTGACCTGGGCCTTCACCGATCTACCCTGTGCCCTCGGCAGGATTCGAACCTGCGACACCGGCTTTAGGAGAGAGCGTAAGACGATCATGAGCCTGAGTGAGGTTCAGTGAACGTCCGTGAGTCTCCAACTACGAGGGCGTGACCTGCGCTTTGCGGTTTCAGTGAGTCTCGATGCGTCTCAGTGAGGGGGTGTTGTGGCATCCATGTGGCATCTGCGTGGCATCCGGCCTCACACCGCCTTCAGGATTCGAACACCCTCCGCCTCAGGCGCCATCCGGGCACGGACCTGCGCGGCCACATCCTCGGGGGAGTGCTGATAGATCCACGTGACCTTGGACCCTCGCTCATGGCCCATGATCGTCTGCGTGTCCTTCTCATCGATCCCCAGATCCTTCAGCCACGTCGCGAACACATGGCGAAGATCGTGCACCCGAGGCCACCACTCCTTCCGACCCGTCTCCTTGTTCTTCACCTCCCTCGCCAAGCCCGCGGCCTGAATGGCCGGCACCCACACCCTCCTGAAGTTGTGCCGCGACAGGGCGCCGCCCTGCGGCCCGCGGAACACCAGCTCGTCCACGACGAGGTCGTACGGGTCATCACCGATAGGCGTCGCACCCTCCGGGGGACGCCACCGAGCAACCTGCTTCCGCACCGCCTCAGCAGCCTGCGGAGTCACCGGCACCGTACGGAACCCCGCGACGGACTTCGGCGCGTCCTTCCGGAACAGGCGCCCATGGTCCTCACTGAGCACCTCTTTCACCTTGAGGTGGTTAGCGTCCAGGTCCACGTTTTCCCACCGCAGACCAGTCGCCTCACCCCACCGCATCCCGGTGTGCTCCAAGAACACGACCAACGGCTTGTAGTACATGGGCAGGTGCTCAACGATGAGCGCGACCTGCTCCCGCGTCGGCGGCCGGACGTCGTCCGGATGCTTGGCCGGGGCCTCACCGATGTCGAGGTCCGCAGCCGGGTTGAAAGGGATCCGCCGGCCGTCCTTCACCGCAGCCCGGAGCATCGTGTTGAGGACCTCGTGCACCTTCTTCCGCGAGTGGTAGCCCTTCACCTCCTTCGTGATCCACGCCTGGAGTTCGATGTACTCCAGGTCGCAGATCCGCCAATCACCCCACTTGGGTTTGATGTGGACTTTCCAGCACGACTCTTTCCGGTTCTTCGTTGCGATCGCCCGCTCCGGCTGCGCCGCCCACCACTTGTCCCACCACTGGTCAAGGGTGATCTGGCCGCGCTTGGGGTCGGAGTACGTGCGGCTGCGGACGCGGTCGCGCATCGCATCGAGGTGTGCCTCGGCTGCCTTGAACCCGCCGTCCTCGATCGGAAAGCACTTCTGCTGCTGCTTTCCCTGCGGGTCGCGCCACCGGGCCTGCCACGATCCGGTGCAGTCGCGGCGCCGGTTGCGCTCGCCGTGTTCCTCGGGTGGGTACTTCTCCATGCACTTCGGGCAGCCGCACGACTTGGCTCGTAGTTGCCGTGGGTTGTTCGAGGCCCTACGCCCCATGCTTCACCACCTGCTCGCTCCTTCGCTGTTGGGGGATGCGGGGTGTCATGTCGACGGGTTCCCCGCACCAACAGCGTGCACCCAACTGGGGCTGTGGGACGACGAGTTCGCGAAGGATGGCGCGGACGAGGGTTACCCTCTGTGCCGGTTCGAGGTGCCCAGGGACGTTGATCGTGCGGGCTTCAGCATCGAAGGCTGGAGCGACTTCTCGTGGAGTGAATTGGATACGGACACACATGGATACCCCCGGAGCCGCAGGTGAACGGGACCTGTCGCCGAAGGGGGAGGGCATCGGCCGTGCCGTCGACCGTACCCCCAACCGGTGGAATTTGCGACCACTGTTGAACGTGTTGTTGATCGAAGCTCACCGCTAGTGAGCGGGCCGAGGGGCTGGGACTCGTGAGCCAGATGGAGGGTTGCGCTACTGGCCGGTTCGGTTCAGCTCGTCGACCGCACGCATCTGTGCTTCGAAGCTCTTCTGCTGCTCAGCGGTCAGTCGTTCGTAAATCTCGACGACCCGTTTCGTTGAGTCAGCGGAGAGGGGACCGGGCGAGACACGGTTAGCCGCGCGGAAGATTTCTTCCTCGGTGAACTTCGGGAAGGCTCCGGCGAGGGCGCGGATGCTACTGGGTCGTACGCCCCGTTTTCCGCCGCGAGTTCTGTTGGTCCAGCTGTTCACGGTGGCGGGGGCAACGCCGATCCTGCGCGCGATCTCGGACTCGTTGACGCCGTAGGTGGCCTTGAGTCGGGCGAGAAGCTGCGCGAAATCCTCGGAGCGCTCCTGGTCTTCCACGCGCTAAGGGTGCCCTTTGATCTTCTACTTTTGCAAGCCAAAGTAGAAGCATGGCGCGATGTGTGCGCGCCGCGCGACCTCCCCGTCACGCGCCGTTGGCGCTGGCATGTGCCCCCAGCATAGAACGCACATTCGAATAGCGCCACGCTCACCGAAACTCATTGCAACTCACTTGACCTCACTGACACTGACACAGTAGAAATGTGTCAACGGCGCCGCAAGGCGTCACGCAGTCCCCAACAGGCACGAGGCACTCATGACCGACCTCATCCGCAAGGGCAAAGGCCAGCCGCTCAGAGCCGCAATGCAGCGCTCAGGGCTGACCCAAACCCAGCTCGCCGCCCGCACCCGGGAGGTGGACGTACGTGGAAGGGGAGTCAGTGTCGCGACCGTCATCAAGGTGACCGGACGCGGCAAGACGGCCGCCGAGAAGTGCCGGCTGCGGACGGCGTGGCTCATCGCCACGGCGCTCGATGAACCCCTCCAGCAGCACTTCGACATGCCCTCAGTTTCTACTGACACAGTGGAAAGGTGTAACCCCCATGGCGACTCAGACCCTCGCTGAGCGCATCGAGACGCTCCGCCCCACCGGACTCTCCCCCCTGCTCACCACCGCCCAGCTCATGGCTCGCTACGGCGTGAGCAACTGGACGGTCAACGAGTGGGTCAAGCGCGGATGCCCGGTGGAGCCGACCGCTTTCCGTGGCCGGCGCTTTGACCCGGACGTGGTCCGCAAGTGGATGGCCGTTGAGGCGCAGGTGGAGTCCGCGGACCGTGCGTCGGCCCCGCCCGCCCCGGAGTTCGTCGCCCCGCGACAGCGCTCCGCTTGATCCACCACCCCTGAACGCGCCGAAGGGCCGCCCGCTTGCAGGCCCGGCGACCCCACGACTCGGCGCCTCCACCACAGAGAAAGAAGAGGTCACCGTGACCGCACAGATTACCGAACCCGTCGTACAGGAAGGTGAGCCCGGACCGTCGGCTCAGCTCCGCAGCTACATGGCCGCCGTGTCCGCGCTGGAGCACATGCTCAGCACGTCGCCCGCGATGCCGGACACCGTAGACGTCAGGGTCTACTCCTTCGCCCCGGCCTCGCCGAGTCTGCACCTGCACTGCGACTCCGTCGCCGATGTCGAGGCCTTCGGCCAGCACTTCGGCGCGAACGTCACCTCACGCCCGCACCGCAACGACCCCGACAGCCGGATCTACACGTCGGCTGTGGGCGAGTTCCTCGGTGTCCCCTTCACGGCGTGGATCCTGACGGCCCCGGCGGTGGCGGCGTGAACACGAAGTTGGTGAACAGCGTTGCGGGCGTGATCAACGCGGCGTTGACGCAGAACCGTACCGCGGCCGGGATCGCCATGGCGCTGGAGTCGGCGCGCCTGCTCCAGTCGCCGGAGGCCGCCCGTCGGCTGGCTGAGCTGGAGGACCTCGAGCAGCGGCTGTTGGCGATGCTGCCGACCGGGCCGCGCCAGGAGTACGGCCTGCCGAACGACCTCGCAGCGTCCGCCGCTGAGTGGGGGGCATGGCAGCAGGTCGCCGAGGCGCTTGGCGCGGGGCTGCCGTACGAGGGTCAGACCGCCCGGGGTCTGCGGGCGCAGACCCTGCACGAGCACGTGATCGCGCGGGACGCCGAGATCGAGCGGCTCAAGGGCCTGATCGAGGCGGCGCGGGCCCTGCACGTGAAGTGCGACGACTCCGAGCACTGCGAACACGACTACGAGCGGTGGCCGTGCCCGACGCTGACCGCGCTCGGGGATCCCGGTGGTGCGTCGTGATCGCCCTCCTCTTCTTCGCCGCCTTCATGGCCCTCTACGTCCTCGGCTCCATCGCCGTGGTGAAGGGAGCCGAACGATGAGCGCCCGCCGCCTGATCATCAGCGCCCTCTCCGAGAACCGTCTCGGCGGGATCGCCACCCTGCACGACGTCACCACCGCCGGGCAGTTGGTCGACGCGCACCGCCGCGAGGTGCTCGCCGCTGACGGGCAGGCGTACGACGGCGAGTTGGCGATGCTCCGCAGCCTGGTCCGCACGCTCCGCACAGTCGTCCGCGAGAACGACACCTTGGCCGAGGTGCGGCGACTGCTGTGGGAGCACGCCTCCGACGAGACCGCCGCACACAAGGAGACACGGGAGAACGGCAGGTCCAAGGCCGACGCCACCCCCGACACCTCCCGTGAGGCCCGCCTCGCGCAGCTCCTCGACACCATCCGCACCCGCCCCGGGAAGTGGACGACCGGCCTCGTGCAGGGGGTCCGCCGGACCACCGGCGGCCCGGTGCAGCGAGGGACCGCACGCCGCGACTTGGACGAGTTGCACCGTCGCGGGCACCTCGCGAAGCACGGCGCGGGGGACGGCCGTTACTACACGCTCCGCAGGAAGGACAGCCGCTCATGACCGGACCCGAGCACTACCTCAGGGCACAGCACCTCCTCACCACGGTCACCTCGGAGAGCGGGCGTGTCCGGGGCGAGAGCGGTGACGACGTTGTGATCGCGGTCGCGCAGGTCCACGCGACGCTCGCCCTCGCTGCCGCGTCCGCCGAGCAGGCCAGCGTGACCGCCTTTGCCCACGACATCAACAGCACCGCCATCGATGAGTGGGCCGAGGCTCTCGGATCGACAGGCGGCCGTTGATGACGACCACCGTGCAGGCCGGGGCCGAAGCCCCGGCCGCCGGCCCGGCCCCTGGCTGGCCGCCGGACTGGGACCGCGTCCTCGACACCGCGATCCGCACGTGGGGCGGCAAGTGGGACACCGCCCGCGTCCAGCAGCTGTACCTCGTCCGCTATGGCCGCCGCCTGTACCGCGACGACGCCCGCGCCTTCCTCTCCCGCCGCGCCCGCCAGGGCGTGATGCGCCTGCACGACAAGCCCAACGCCCGCTACTACACGCTCCGCACCACCAAGGGGAACCCGTCGTGACCGAACTGACCAGCAGGCTCACCGACCAGCAACTGAAGGTGCTGTACTCCGGGCTGCACAACGACCGGGTCGGCTTCAACCAGAAGGGGTTCGCCCACGTCCAGCAGTGGGATGTACGCCGCTTCCTGATCCGTGTCTTCGGGTTCGGCGGCTACGACACCGAGCTGGTGTCGATCGACCTGATCCGCGAGATCGAGCACCCGGCGAGCAACCAGGGCGGAAAGCCCCGTTGGACCGTCGCCTACCGCGTGCACCAGCGGCTGACCGTGAAGGACGTCGCGGGCCGACCGATCGCCACCTTCGACGGGGTGGCTACGGGCGATGCGCAGAATCAGCCGAGCCTCGGCGACGCCCACGACGGCGCCGTGAAGGAAGCCGACTCGCAGTCACTTAAGCGGGCTGCCGTCAACCTCGGCGACGCGTTCGGGCTGTCCCTTTACAACGGTGGCAAGACGAACCCCGTCGTCCTGTGGTCGGCAGCGCATCCGCACCTCACGATCAGGGGTCCGGTCGTGGGGCAGAACGAGGCCGCCCCGGAGGACCCGCCTGTCGAGCCGGAGCCGGACGCGAAGCCAAGCACTCCGGACCCGGAGCCGAGCCCGCCCGCCCCTGCGCCTGCCCCGGCCGCGCCGTCGGCGCCCACCGCCGTGCCGGACCCGCCGCAGCAGCGCCCCGGCGCCATGCCGGCCGCCGTCGCCGACGCCGAGCGGCAGTCCGCCCTCGAATCGATGTGGGCCGCCGCCCGCGCCGTCGCCTTCGAGGCCGGACTCGCCGAGCAGTTCGTCACCGCGTTCGGCCACCCCATCGACCAGGGCACCGCCGCCGAGTTCCGGCAGGCCCGCGACCTCATGACCGGGAGCGCCGCCGCATGAGCAACCTCCGTGAACTGGCTCGCGAAGAGGCCACGCTGAAGGCCCTGGCCGATGCCGTCACCGAGCGGCTGAAGGCCGTCCGCGCTGAGACACAGGGCGCCCTCGACTCGGCCGAGCAGGAGACCGGTACCCGCCAGGTAGCCGCCACCCTGCCCGACGGCACCCCGATCGCCACGATCTCCCTGACCGACCCGAAGCCCGAAGCCAAGGTGACCGACACCGACGCCTTCCAGGCGTGGGTCATGGCCGCCTTTCCCGGCGAGATCGAGCGACGCTTCGTCGCCGAGGTGCGGCCCGCGTTCCTGGACAAGGTGCTCGGCGAGATGACCGCCGCCGGTGTCGCACGCGTCGTCGACAAGGAGACGGGCGAGCTGCACGACGTGCCGGGCGTGGAGGTGAAGGCGACTCGATCGAGGAACCACTCGCTGCGTTTCAAGCCGACGGGCCGCGACGACGTGGCGAAGGCTTGGCAGGCGGGCGTGCTGTCTGTGCCTGGATTGATCGGCCCGGCCGCCATCGAGTCGGAGTCGGGGGCGGAGTCGTGAGCCCGCTCGCCTACCTGCGGCGCATGGTCGCGCAGGGCAACGGCCACCACCGCATCACCAAGCCCACCCTGGACGCGCCGACCAAGTCGGCCGACCCGACCGACGACCTGCTGCGGCCCACCGAAGCCATGGTGAGCGACTGGGCCTGGTGCCCGGTCGAGGCCACGGACCGGCTGCACGCCTTCCTCACAACGGGCGGTCGGGTCTGCTGGACCTGCCGCACCGTCACCACCGATCCGACTCCGCCGGGTGGTGCCGCGTGAGGACGCCGACCCTGTTCGACCCCGAGGTTCCGGCCACCCCCGTGGTGGCCGGGCCCCGGCCCTACGTCATCACCCTGCCCGCCGGGCTGCACCTGCTGAACGCCAACCGGCAACTCCACTACAAGCGCCGCATGGAGTACACGGCCAAGCTGCGCGCCGCCGCAATGTCGGCCGTCAGCGAGTGCCCTGCGCTCATGGACGCGCTGGCCGCTGCCGGGCCAGGCCCGCTGTTCCAGCGCGCGCACATCCTCGGCGTCCTCCACCCGCACGACAAGGGCCGCCGCGACCCCGCGAACTGGTACCCGTCGTTCAAGGCGGCCGTGGACGGGCTCGTCGATGCGGGTCTGTTCGAGGACGACGACCACACGCGCGTCGTCGGTCCAGACATGCGCCTCGGCCGCGTCGTGAAGCGCGGGCAACTCGTCCTCGTGGTGCGCGGGTTGGAGCCCGACGAGGACCCGCTCGGCTACCAGGCGGTGGGCTCATGAGAGGCACGTTCCAACACGACTGGGACTTGGACTTCACGGACCTCTTCTGCGGCCTCGGCGGTTCCACCCGCGGCCTGGTCGAAGCGGGCATGCGGGCGCGCCTGGTGATGAACCACAACCGCATTCAGGTCGACGCGCACCAGGCCAACCACCCGGACGTGGAGCACCTGTGCGAGGACATCCACGCCTACGACAAGCGGAGCCTGCCCAAGACACGCGTTCTGTGGGCGTCCCCGATCTGCACCGAGATCTCCCCGGCCGGCGGTCGGAAGAGGACGTACGGCCAGACCTACCTCTTGGGAGCGGACGGCAAGGAAGTCCGTGTCGACGAGTACGGCAACCCAATCCAGCCCGGATTCGAGCGGACCCGGGCGACCGCGCTCGACATCATCGCTGCCACGGAGGTCCACAGGTACGACGCGGTCCTCTGCGAGAACGTCATCGAGTTCTTCACCGACTGGGAACTCTTCGACTGGTGGCTCGGGGGCTTCAAGATCCTCGGCTACAACCACCAGATCGTGTGCGCGTCCAGCGCGCACCTCGGCGATGACGACAACGAGACCGCACCTCAGCACCGCAACCGGGGCTACGTCGTCTTCACCCGCGAGGGCATCCCGCTGCCTGACCTGGAGGTGCGGCCCCGGGCCTTCTGCCCGGAGTGTGGTCCGGTCGAGGCGCGGCAGGTGTGGCGCAACCCGCGCCGCCGGAAGGTCGGCAGCTGGGGTGTGCAGTACGACTATCGCTGTCCCAACCGGCAGTGCGGTCACCTCATCCTCGATCCGACCGTGCGGCCCATCGGCGACGTCATCGACTGGTCTATGCCGGGCACGCGGATCGGGGATGGGCGCCCGGACCGGAAGAAGTTCACGCCGTACGCCGCTTCTACCCGGGAGCGCGTCGCTGCTGGCTTGGCGAAGTACGGGCATGAGCCGCACGTCGCGATGCTCCGGCAGAACAGCACCGCGGTCGCCACGACTGGCCCCATCCCGACTGTCTCGGCGAAGGGCCGGCATCACGCGCTGATCGTGCCCAACGGCCGCAAGGGCGCCGTTCGTACGACCGCCGAGCCGCTCACCACGGTGGCGTGCAAGCCGCACCACAGCTTGGTGCGCCCGGCTCCAGAGGTCGATGAGTGCACGCTGCGGATGCTCAGCCCGCGAGAACTGGCGCAGGCACAGCGGTTCCCGGCGGACTACATCCTCCCCGACGCCAGCCAGGAGCAGCAGATCCTCGGCATCGGCAACGCGGTGTCGGTGAACGCGGCCCGCTGGCTCGGCGAGCGCGTGAAGGCGGTGCTGTCGTGACCGGCCGCAAGCGGCGCCGCGCTCCGCCTGCCGAGCCGGACTACGTGCCCGGGACGCTCCTCAACTGGAACGACTCCCGCCACTGGGACTACACGGGCCCGCAGCCCTGCCGGTACTGCACCGTCCCCACCCAGCTCCGGGACTCCCACGGCAGTCACGCGCACAAGGTCTGCGCCGAGCAAGCCCTCGCTGAACAGGTCGCTGATGCGGCCGCCGCCTACCACCAGAACGGACAGACCACATGACGCCGCCGCCCCTCTACACCGACCATGACCTTCGGACCGAGGCCGCCATCTGCCTGCTTGCCCTGAGCAAGTCGCCCAGCGTGGCCGACATCCGCCGTTGGCTGCCCGGCGCTTACATCGACTCGCACCGGGAGGACGACGGCAGCGGCCACACGTGGGGCGACCTGCTGAACGAGACCGGGCTCGGCAAGGTGGCCGCCAAGGTCCACGCGCTGATCGAGAACGCCGCACACGTCACGCGGTGGGCCGTCGACATCGGCGCCGAGGAGCTGGAGCCCCTCGACTCCGTCCTCTCCATGCAGACCGACACCGGGCCGCTCGTCCGCGTCCACTTCGCCGTGCGCCCCGACATGCCCGAGCCGATGCGCAACGCCCTCGTCGAAGGCATCGCCATGGAGATCGCGAAGCACCTCCCGAGCGACTGACCACCTGGCCGACGGCCGGACCCCCGGCGCCCCAACGCTGCGGCCGTCACCCCGGGGCCCGCCCACACCCCCCAAAGCGGGCCCCGGGACCCCCAACCCACGCACCACCCACACGAAAGGAACCCAGCACATGCCCAAGCTCACCCCCGCCGACGTCCCCGAGATCAAACTCGACTCGGCCGCCGTCGCCATCGAGGCCTCCATGTCCCGCGAGCAGCGACGCGGCCTCTTCGAGAAGCCCGGCACCGTCGTCTACGCCATCGTCGAACTCTCCTCGAAGAGCTACACGGGGCACGCAGAGGGCGAGGACAAGGCACCCAACGTGAAGCTCCGCGTCACCGGCTGCGAGGTCGCCCGCAGCGACGAGGACGCCAAGGCGTTGATCGAGGCCCGCCGCGCCATGTACCGGGGCCGCCAGATCGACGGCACGTTCGACGAGGTCGGCAAGGGCCCGATCCACCCGGACGCGCAGCTCGGCGACCTCACCGCGTCGAAGCCGTCCGAGGCCGAGCTGAAGGCGCACAAGGCCCGTCTGGAGCAGGCGCGCCGCGACGAGTTCGCCCGCTGACCCGGCCGCCCGGGGCCCACCACCGGCGCCCCGGGCGGATCTTGCAGCAACGGTTCCGCAACACCACGAGAAAGACACCGAGTTGAGCATCGACGAGCAGGGCCCCGCGAGCGGGAGCGTCCCCCACGCATACGGGAACGCCCTCGCCTGGAAGTGGGTGCCCGGTATGCCGGCCGCGCTGAAGCGCGCGCACGTGCACACGCTGCTCTACGCGCTCCGCTCGATGGCCAACGCGTCCGGTGAACTGCGCTTCCACGGCGACCACAAGCCCATGCGGATCAAGGACTTGGCGCGTGCTGCGGGATGCGACGAGAAGGACGCACGGGACCGTCTGGACGCTGCAATCCGGGCCGGTGTCGTGGTGGTCAAGGGCGAGCGTCGCAGGGGCATCCGTGCCCTGTACGCGATCGTCTTGGCGCCCCGCCCTGACTGGTCTGCTGCGGTCGCTCATCTCGAGACGGTGAAGGCGATGCGGGAGGAAGCGAAGCAGGGCCGGATGGTCCGGAAGGCGGCTCCGTGGGCGGGGGACGGAGCCGGAGAGAACGGGGGGCGGCCCCCTGAACTTGACGGTCCAGAGAACGGGGGACCGCCCCCCGAACTTACCGACGGTACGGCTGAGAAAGAACGGGGGACCGCCCCCCGACCGAGAACGGGGGACCGCCCCCCGAATGGAACGGGGGACCGCCCCCCGAACAACCCAGGGGTTTTCCCATGGGGTTCCCAAGACGGGGCAGAGGTCGGTTTCCAACCTCAGGTAGTTGGGCGCTCCGGTGATCAAGCCGAATCCCACGAACCAGACCCCAACGACCACACCACGTGGCCGATCTGCCCCGCCTGCCAGCGCCGCGTCATGCCCGACCCCCGACGGCCCGGCCGCACCGTGCACGCCCGCTGCGAGCAGCTCGTCGACCACACCACCACCGACCACGAAAGGCACAGCGCATGACCACCACCGAACCCCGCAAGCTCACACAGGCCGAGTTGGTAGCCGAGGCCACCGAGCGCTTCGGAGCCGACCCGATCAAGTGGGCGTTCCGTTGCCCCACCTGCGGTGACATCGCCAACGGTGAGGACTTCCGCGAGGCCCTCGCCGCCAACCCGCGCAAGCGCCGCTCCGGCGAGGACGTCATCGCCTCGGACGTGGTCGGCCAGGAGTGCATCGGCCGCACCCTCGGCGCCCTCGCCAAGGGGCAGGGCAAGTACACCGGCCGAGGCTGCGACTGGGCCGCCTACGGCCTCTTCGGCGGCCCCTGGACCATCACCCTCCCCGACGGCCGCAGCATGCACGCCTTCCCGCTCGCACCAGCCGCCTGACCTGCACCGCAGACCAACCGCCCCACGACCAACGCCCCAGGGGGTACCCATGACCAGCCTCGCCACCCTCACCGCCACCACCCCCCACCTGCCCTGCCGCACCGTCGACCCCGAGATCTTCTTCAGCAAGAGCAGCACCGAACGGAAGTACGCCAAGGGCCTGTGCGCCCAGTGCCCGATCCGTACGGCGTGCGCTCAGCACGCCCTCGACCACCCGGAGTTGCGGGGAGTGTGGGGCGGAACCACGGCCGCAGACCGGCGCGGGTTCCGAACCGGCGAGCCGTGCCGTCTGGACGAACAGGGCCGCCTGCGGCGCCTGTGCGGCAGCGAGCAGGCGTACCGGGCCCACTTCAAGTACCGGGAGACGCCGGGCGCGGACTGCGTGGACGGGGACTGTGTGGCCGCGCACGAGGCGCACATCACGGCGGAGCGGTTGGGGCGGCTGGAGCAGGAGCACGCGGCTGGCGGTTCGTCGGTCGGGTTCTGGTTGCACCGTCGTCTCGGTCAGCCGGCGTGCGGTGAGTGCCATGGGGCGTATCTGGCGCAGCAGGCGAGCAGCCGTCAAGCGCGGGCTCGGCGGGGGCGTACGCGACCGCGTGCGGCTTCCGTGGCCTCCGATGTCGCCGATGCGCTGCGGGGCGCTCCAGCGGGCACACAGCCCCTCCCCATCGCGAGCTGACCCATGGAGGACCCCATGAAAGATCCCAACTGCCCCACCTGCGACCAGACCCGCGACCGCAGGCACCGCCTCTGCCCCGCCTGCTGGCGCTCCCTCCCCGCATCCACCCGAGGACGCCTCGCCCTCCGCGACCGCCGCGCCCCCCTCCGCCAGCAGCAACTCCGCGCCCAACTCCGCGACCACACGCCCGTCCAACTGATCAGGGTCAGCCGATGAGACGCACCACCCACGTCATCGACGTCCTGTACGCGCTCCTTGCCCTCGGTCTGCTCCGCTGCGCCCTCGCCACCTACCAGGCCGGAGCGTGGGGCTACAGCCTCTTCTACGGCGCCGCCGCCATGGGCGCAGCCCTCGCCATCGTCCACACCTCCTGGCTCCTGGACGAGTACCGCAACGTCCTCGCCCGCCTTGACCAGCCCGCCACGCCCACCCGCATCACCACCCGGCAGGACGCCACCGTCGCGCAGGCCCTCGCCGCCGCCTGCTGCGAGGTGTGGTGGTCGACCGCCGGCACCCAGCACGACCCGCAGCACTGCACCCGAAAGGACCAGACCACGTGAGCAGCACTCCGAGCCCGGATGTGAAGGCCGTCGTCCGCGCCCTCACCACCCTGACGACGCAGGTTGGACGCATCGCCGACGCCCTGACGACGCCCGTCGTCGAACGCGCCGACGCCACCGACGACGCGGCCACGACAGTGGACGACGACGCCCTACGCCGCATGCTCACCGACGCCCTCACCGCCGAGCACTACCGCCGCGCCCGCGAACGCATCGTCGCCAGCCCCGAGGAGCACAGCGCGGGCATGGCCGACGTAGCGATGGGCGTCGTCAGCATCTGCCGGGCGGCCGAGGCCACGACGCCCGCGACGACGTGCAGCGCGCAGTACACCGGACCCGACAACCCACGGACCGAGTGCATCCGCGCCGCCCACCACGAGCACCCCTTCCACACCGACGGGGGCTCGTGGAACTGGCGGGACGACGTGGCCGTGTACCCCCTGGCCGACAGCACGGCGAGGATCGCCCACTGGCACCCTGCCAGCAAGCAGCTCGCCGAGGAGCGGCGGGAGTTGGCCGGGATGGTGGACGAGTTCATCGACGCGCAGGTGCAGCACGGCCGCGCGGCCGACGAGGAGCAGACGCTGCGCCTGCTCCGCCGCGAGTCCCTCCTCGTGCTCCTCTCCCGCCTCCAGCGCGGGCGCCCGGTCACCGAGGCCGAGGCGGCCACCCTGCGGACGCATGTGGAGACGGAGATCCGGGAGGCCGACACCGCGCGGTCGGTCGCGGCCGGGAACAAGCGGCACGTGCAGACCCTCGTGCCCGCATTGGAGCGCGCCGAGGCCGACGCCAACCACAACGCCAACCTGGTCGCCGACGCAGTCCAACGCGCCGAGGCTGCCGAGCGTGACCTCCGCACCCTCCGCACCGGCCTACGCGCCTCCGGCGGCGACCCCACCCAGATCCAGAACCTGTGGGCGCAGCTCCGCCTCCGCAACCGGCAGTGGGCGGAGGCGAAGCGGGAAGCGCGCGCCTTCCGCAGCATGCTCGAGGAGGAGGGCGGCGACACCACGTTGGTGGACGAGATGCTCGAGACGGTGGCGAAAGCCGAGGCGCGGGCGCGTGAGGCCGGGCATGAGCGGGACGTGATCGCTGCCGATCTGGAGACAGCCGACCGCATCCGGGCTGAGGTGCAGCGTGACCGCGACCAACACGCCGCCGTACTCCGGGAGGTGCTCGACAGGTTCACGATCGAGGCCGACCTCGACGGGCTCCACGTCTGCACGCCGTACGTCCCCGTCGAAGTCCTGAAGCGGTGGCGCAGCATGGTCGCGCCGACCGTGGAGCGGCCGTGGTGGGAGCAGGTGGCCGAGGTCCACGCCGAGTGGGAGCAGGCGCATGCCGCCATCGAGCGGGTGCGCGCAGCGTGCATGACGAAGCTGGACTACGCGAACGCCAGCCTGATCTACGCCGCCCTCGATGGCGCCGAGCAGCCCACCGAGAAGCCCGACGACGAGGCCCTGCGCGCCAAGCTGGACCACGCCACCGCCACCCTGCGCCGCGTGCGCACCGTGACCAAGAACTGGGAGCACCAGGTGCTCCCGCACTCCGAGGCGCACCGCCTGTTCGTCGAAGTGCGCGACGCCCTCGCCGGGCCCCGGCCCGACCCGCAGCCCACCACGGAGGCATGACCATGCACTACCCGATCACCCTCGGCTTGCTCGCTGCCCTGTTCCTCGCCATGCCATGGCTCGCGATCGCCTTCAACCGGTACTGCGACATCGTCAACCGGGCCATCGCCCGACGCCGGGACAAGCGCTACAAGCGCTGACGACGCACGTCAACGCCCCGTCGTCTGCCATCCTGGCCACTCGCCACCGAAGGGGGAGACCATGAACCACCGGCCCTACCCGAACCGAGGCCGCGCCCTCCGCCAGCTGCACCGCCACGACCCCCGACGCGGCCTCATCCTCGTCCCGCCCGCGTTCGCGCCCCTCGTCGAAGGGATGGCGCAGCTCCGGCAGAACACCCGAAGGGCGCTCACGGCACAGACGCAGTGGACAGGCGACAAGGTGATGTCCACGCACTGACGCAGTTCAGACGCCCCGTCACCCCGTCACGACGACGGCAGGAGACGGGGCGTCGTCGTCAGCTCATGCCCTTCCAGATCCGCCACGCCCGCGACCGGTCCGTACCGATCGCCACACCGATCTCCGGGAAGTCCATCCCGCCCTCGTGCAGGGTGTTGACCGCCTGCTGACGGATCTCCTTCGCCAAGCCGCGCTCACCCGGCCACTCGCGCAGCACCAGGCCAGCAGCCCGCGCACGCACCGTCGCATCCGGGATCGCCTCGAGCCCGCGCAGCGCGGCACGCACCCCAGCGAGCACCGCATCAGCAGCAGCCCGCGCTTCGTCCGTCTCCTCGGCCATACCCCGTCACCTCCCCGCCGGAGCGTAGGTCTGCACACGCGCCCCCGTGTCGGGTAGCCTTCACGGTGTCGGGTAACCGACACGAGCGTCCGGACGGGCCGACGACGACCCCGACGACGCCCCACAACTGAACGAGCCCCGCAGGTGCGCTAACACCGAACGGGGCTCTGACCACCGGAGAGTGACCTCCATGGGCTGGAAGAAGCCTCGCACATCCCCCACCCCCACGGGACCCTGGTACGCCAGACTCGCCACCTCGGCCGGCCGCCCCGCCGTCCTCGCTGCCACCCTCATCATGTCGATGCCCGGCGAATACCACGTCGCCAAGTTCGCCGGATGGTCCGACCCATGGGCGTACGGCATGCCGTTCTCCCTCAGCGCGTACGCCGGTATCGCCGCCGTCGTCGCGGCCACCCGGCCGAAGGGCGCACGCGGCCGGTTCTCCGCCACGGTGGGCGCAGCGTTCGCCATCGTCCTCGCGCTCGCCGCGCAGGTCGTCGCCCACCTCGTCAACACCGGGCACATGAACCAGGACCAGGCGTGGCTGATCGCGGTCACGTCGATGGTGCCGCCCGCCGTGCTGGCCCACCTGCTGCACCTCGCGGCCACGCCGACCACCACGACAGCCGAGGCTGCTCCTGGGGCTCCGGTCGTCGTCGAACGTGTCGTGCCGCCCGTCGAGGCGCCGCCCGTACCGCCGAAGCCCGCGCAGGCCCCGCAGCTCCCGGCCGCCACGCCCGCCGAAGCACAGCCGCCCGCGCTCCCCGCCGAGCAGCAGCCGGCCATCCGGTACGCAGATCCGCGCTGCGCCATCATCCGCCCGCTGTACGAGGACGGGTTCCGGCCCACCACCGGCGAGATGAAGGCGGCCCTGGAGGCCGCGAACCTCACCGCCCCTGGCGCGTCCACCCTGCGCGGCACCCTCCGCAAGGAGATCGAGGAGCACGAGCCCGCGCTCGCTGCGCTGCCGCAACGGCCGTCGCCCCTGCACCGCGCGGGCTGAGCCGTGCTGCTCGCCGTGTTCTTCGTACTCGCCGCCGGGTTCGGGCTCGTCTGCCTGGCCCTCGTCGACATCCGCACCGTCCCGCCCGTGAGCGGCACGTGCGCCCTGATCCTCACCATCGCCGCGCTCGGCGTGGCCATGTACCGCTGAAGGACCCCCATGACGTACGTGACGTTCGGCGGTGTCACCGTCGGCATCTGCATCCTCCTAGCCACCCTCGTGAAGTGGTGGCCCGGACTCAAGCCCCTCCAGAAACGCCCGCAACAGCACCTCGGCCGCCTGCTGCCCTTCCTCACCGCGTGGGCGTACGGCGTCCTCGCAGTCCTCACCGTCGGCGGAATCATCGGCTGGATCGCCGACACCGCCCTATGGATCACCAGTTGGCTCGGCGACGTGGCGTTGGTGTGGGGCGTCGGCGGCCAGTCCGGCGTGCGCGGCGCCAGGGCCGCTTACCTTCCCCTGTCACAGGCCGGGGGCGGAGTCGTCCTGATCCTGACCGTGACCATGACCGCCGCCATCAAGAGGGGCGACAAGTACCGCGGTGACCTCCTCGTGGGCACCTGGTGCGGCATCACCCTGGGCACGTCCGCCGGCGTTGCTGGGTTCGCGGCCGTCCCACTGGCTCAGGCCGCGAACTGGCTCGGCGACAGCGTGTACGGGGTGTTCCGGTGACCGCCGCCAAGGAGCCGGACGAGGAGCGCTCCCCGCTCGCCGGGGCGTGCGTTCTGGTCGTCCTCGGCGGGGTGGTGGTGGCGGTCGCATTCGCCATCGACGAGGCGGCGGGCGTGCTCTTCGTCATCGTGTCGGGGACGGCCGCGCTGTGGCGCTCGGCCCGCCGCCGCGTGTCCGATTCGTCCGCCACTCCCCCACCGCAAAAGGGGCGTCCTTCCTGCCGCGAATGTGCTGGTCACGAGCTTGTCAGCGTGACCCCTCTCGAAGGCCAGAAGGGGATGTTGATCTACAAGACAGCGCCCCCCGACCGCCCCGCCCACACCCACATCCACCTCGCACCCGGGGAGGTGAACACCCCATGATCCGACGCCTCCTCGGCGCCCTCGGCTACGAGTATTGCGCCACCTGCGGATGGTGGACCCGGCCCCACTGCGGGCACTGAACCCGCCCACTGTCAGACCCAGAGAGGAACCTGATTCCATGCCAACCCTGCCGCACGACCTGTACCTCAGCCAGGTGACCGACGCGCTCGCCGCCGCCGGGCTGGAACCCACCGAGTCTTGGACCGACGATGGTGAGCTGGACCGCTACCGAGACGACGACCTGTCCGGCGCAGCCTGCATGCTGAACGCCGTTCTCAACTGGGACGACGACCACCCCGCCCTGGACGCCAGCAAGTACCGGCACGGCATCACTTTGATGTGGGACCACCCCGCCGAACAGTGGCAGTGGGCCCCACGGAAGGAGAACGGCCACCTCCAGCACGACCCGACGTTCCTGACCTCGCTGCCGCGATGGGTCGACCCGGCTGTGGTCGTGATCGTCGTACGGGATCTCCTCGCCGGGCGCCCCGCGCCGACGTCCGTGAGCCCGCTGTGGACCGGAGCCGAGGCGGCGCAGCACGCCGTGGACGCGTGGACGGGCGCCGAGGAAGCCAAGGCGTAACCTGCTGTCAGACCCTCGCCCTACAGTGGGCACCGTCATAGAGGCCCGCGCCACCTCCCCCGGGACGCGGGCCTCACCCATGCCCGATGTCATACCCCTGTGCCACGATGCCCCCTTCAGACCACATCGTCCGGGGGGACCCATGAGCACCCGCGCCACCATCACCGTGACCGCCGCACTCCTGCTCGTACTCACCGCCTGCTCGTCCAGCGACGACGGCACCGACACCGCGAGCACGCCGACCACAACGGCCGAGACGCCGACCACCACTCCGACGCCGGCCGACGCCGCCGAGCTGACGGCCGCCGTGGAGGCCTACACCGACGCCTACTTCGCGGGCGACGCCACCACGGCGTACGGGGCCCTGTCGAAGCGCTGCGCGGGGAAGGTCGGTGAGGCGACGTACGCGGCCGTGGTGAAGCAGGCCGCCGCCGACTACGGGCAGGGACACGCGGCCACGGAGGTGAAGGCCGAGGTGTCCGGCGCGCTGGCCCGCGTCTCCTACAAGGTGGCCGGGCTACCGAAGTTCAACCAGACGCAGCAGCCGTGGTCGCGCGAGGCCGGCGCCTGGAAGTACGACGCCTGCTGAGCGACACTCGAAGCTCGCGCCGGGTAGCGCCCGGCACAGGCCCCTGCCGACTTCCGGGCGGCAGGGGCCTAGTCATGCCCGCGCATTGCAGCCCCCAAGATCCGGCCGCGCCCGAAATCCGTACCGTCACCAGCGGGAGGTGACGGCATGGCGACTAAGAAGAACGAAGCGATCGCACGGCAGCGCGAAGACGAAGTCGTACTGCTGTACACCCGCGACCGCCTCACCTTCCGCCAGATCGCCGACCGCATCGACGCCGACGTCAAGAACACGTACGCGGCCTGGAAGCGCGGCCGAGCCCGCCTCCACCAGGAAGCGTCCGAGTCGTTCGGCGCGATGGTCGGCGAGCAGCTCGCCACCTGCAAGGCCGTGGTCGACGGGCTCATGCCCATCCTCCGTGCGGGCGGCATGAACGGGACCATGGCTGCCACGGCGATCGTGCGCGCCATGGACCACGAGGCGAAACTGTTGGGCCTGTACGCGCCCGTCAAGCAGAACGTGCAGATCACCGACGAGATGACCGCCCGGGTCAAAGCGCTCGCCGACGAACTGGCCGCGCTGGACGACGCATGAGCAGCGTCATCGACCTGGACGCGCGTCTCGCCGGGATGAGCCCCGCCGAGATCGAGCTGCTGGAGAAGGAACTCGCGGACCGCCTGTGGCACAAGCGGTGGGGGAAGTGGAAGCCGTACCCGTGGCAGGTCCCGCCCCCGGAGATCGAGACGCTCGGCTGGTGGTTGCAGCTCGGCGGGCGCGGCACCGGCAAGACGGACGGCTGCGCCCGCTACATGGTCGCCCACGTCAACGGCCCACCGTGCGACCCCCGGTTGAAGGGCGGGCACCGCATGGCGATCATCGCGCCCACGCAGGGCGACGCTGTCGAGGCCTGCGTCAACGGGCCGTCCGGGCTGAAGGCACACGACCCGCGCGTGGTCCTCCGCACCACGGCCGGCGGCACCTTCGCCCGGTGGCCCAGCGGCGCCGAGGCCAAGCTGTTCGGGAGCCACACCCCCGACGACGTCGAACGCCTCCGCGCCGGCGGTAACCGGTGCCTCGTCTGGATGGAGGAGGTCGCCGCGCAGCGCCGCCTGAAGGACGCCATCACGCACTCGGAGATGGGCCTGCGCATCGGCCCGAACCCGCACTACATCGGCAGCACGACGCCGAAGCCACGCACCGAGATCATCGAGCTGACCGAGCGCGCCGACGTCATCATGACCCGCGGCCGGACCCGCGACGCGATCCACCTGCCGCAGGAGCAGCGCGACAAGCTGATCCGCCGCCACGCGGGCACCGCCACCGAGAAGCAGGAGCTGGACGGCGAGCTGCTCAAGGACATCGAGGGCACCCTGTGGAAGCGCCTCGTCCTCGACCGCACACGCGTCGGAGCGGCCCCGCCCCTCGTCCGCATCGTCGTCGCCATCGACCCCGCAGCGAAGGACGGCGACGAGTCCGACGAGATGGGCATCATCGTGGCCGGCCTCGGCCAGGCCTACATCCCCGACAAGAACGGGTTCGTCCGCCAGCACGGCTACGTCCTCGATGACCTGTCCGGCCGCATGTCTCCCGAGGAGTGCATGCGGAAGGCGGCCGAGGCGTACCACGCGTGGAAGGCCGACGTCGTCATCGCCGAGACGAACAACGGCGGCGACTGGATCGGCACGACGCTGCGGCAGATCGACGCCTCGGTGAACTACGACACCGTCACCGCCACCCGAGGTAAGGCCACCCGCGCGGAACCGGTGGCCGCCGTGTTCTCGCAGAACGCCGCGCACATCATCAACAGCCTGCCGGAGCTGGAGACCCAACTCACCACCTGGATCCCCGGCAAGGACAGCCCGGACCGCCTTGACGCCATGGTGTGGGCCCTCACTGCTCTCATGCTCGCGCCCGCGGGCAACTCTGCCGCGGTCGCCTAGGAGGAACGACGTGAGCCACAACCGGAACCGCGCGCTGCGTCGAGCAGCCGAGACACGGTCCGCCCTCGGTCTCGACACGCTGCGGGACCGCATGCCCATCACGGTCGCCGCGATCGGCGGGCAGCAGTCCCTCACGCTGTCCCTGGACGCCGAGGCCCGCGGGTTTGCCAACAGCGCCGTGGCGTACCGGTGCGTTGACGCCATCGCCAGCAACGCCTCCAGCGTCCCCCTTGAAGTGGCGCGCCCCGATGGTTCGTTCATCGAGGGGCATCCCGTCGCCCACCTGTTCAACAAGAAGCCGAACACGTTCATGTCGGCCCGCGCCCTGAAGTACCTGGCGTTCATGCAGGCCGAGTTGGCCGGCCAGTCGTTCGTGTGGCAGGACCGCGGCGAGACCGGCCTCAGCGACCCGACAGAGATTCACCTCGTCTTCGATCAGGTCGACGTCGTGGTGGACAAGCCGATCGCGCAGCGCCCCACGACCGCGAACATCGTGGGGTTCATGATCCGGCGGGCGGACGGCACGCAGGTCCCCGTGCTGCCTGAGGAAATGATCTGGCTCCGCTATCCGCATCCGTTCGATCCGCTGGGCTGTCTCGCCCCCTGGCGCGCCGCCCGGCACGCGGTCGACATGGACGCGTACGCCCGCGAGTGGCAGCGCCAGTCCTACAAGAACGGCGCCCGTCCGACCGGCGTCGTCTACCTCGGCGACATGGGCGAGACCGACTTCACCGCGGTCAAGGCATCGTGGCGCAACAGCATGCAGGGCCCGGAGAACGCGGGGAAGACGCTTCTGGTCCGATCGTCGCCGGGCGGTGGGCAGAACGGCCAGAGCAAGGGCATCGGCTTCGAGCGGCTCACCTTCACCCCGCAGGAGATGGAGTACCTGGAGTCGCGCGTCGCCAACGCGGACGAGGTCATGCTCGCGTTCGGCGTGCCCCGGGACTACCTCCTCGGCGGGACGACGTACGAGAACCGCACCGCGGCGAAGGCCACCCTGTGGTCGGACACGATCCGGCCGAAGCTGGAGATGGTGTCCAGTGAGATCGACCTGCGGATGCTGCCTTTGGACGCCGAGGAGGCGGTATTCGACCTGTCCGGGGTGGACGCGCTTCAGGACTCGCAGGACTCGGTGGCGAACCGGGCGCGGGCGTCGATGTACGCGGACATCACCATGGTCGACGAGGCGCGCGCGGCTCTCGGCCTGGACCCGCTGCCGGGGGGCATCGGCCAGAACACCCTCACTCCGTACCGGGCGCAGTTCGCCCCAGTGCAGGGATCGGCCGGCACCGACGAGGCGCGGTCGTGGGACGCCGACTTCTCCCGTCTGATGCCCGACGTCGGGCCCGTCGTCGAGCGCGCTGTCGAGGCTGCGCTCGCACGTCTCCTCGGCGGGCCGTCGCCGCAGGTCGGCGACCGTCCGACGCCCCGTCTCGAGCGCGCGGACGACGCCCCGTCGTCTCCATCCCTGACGGACATCAACGCGGCATACGACGAGTTGGAGCGTGCCGGGCGCCGGGCCGTGCAAGCCCTCGCGAAGGAGCAGCAGGAGCGCGTGCTGCGGGACTTCGACCGGCTGATGAAGAAGCCGGAGCGCTCGGCGGCGTGGCTGACCGAGGTACGTACCGAGGCGTGCGCCCTCGCCCGCGAGCAGCAACTCGTCCTCGCCCCGCCCGACCCCGAGCAGGTGCCGGCCGCCCGCCTCACCGACATGGACATTGCGTCCGGCCCGGAGGGGTGGGAGGAGCGGATCAAGGCGCGGGACTTCTTCGACCCGCGGTACTGGCGGCGGAAGACCGCCGAGTCCCTGCGGCCGTTCGTGGAGCGGGCGTGGAAGCGGGGCGGCGCGTCGATCACCGGCAGCTTCGACCTGGACGAGCCGGACGTGTCGGGCGCCTTGGACGACCGGATCGAGGAGTTGGCCGGGCAGGTGACGGCGACGACGGAGCAGGTCCTGCGGTCGCAGATCCTCGCGCACGGGATCGCTCAAGGCGAGTCGGTGCCGGAGCTCCGGGCCCGGATCCAGCGCGTGTTCACGAACCTGTCGGACTACCGGGCAACGTTGATCGCGCGCACGGAGTCTGTCGGCGGCTACTCGGCGGCCTCGTTCCTGGCCGCGCTCGATGCCGGGGCAACGAAGAAGACGTGGCTGGCTACGGGGGATCAGCGGACGCGGGAGACGCACCGGCAGGAGAACGGCAAGGCCGTGGCGATGAACAAGCGGTTCACCCTCACCAAGTCTCGGTGGCCGGCGGATCCGACCGCACCAGCCGCGCAGTCCATCCAGTGCCGGTGTGCGCTGACCTACTTGTTCGAGGAGTCCTGAGGTGCCGCACCTTCCGCCGTACCCGCCGCCGCCCAAGCGGAGCCCGATCCACCCGCCGCCCCCACCCCCGAAGGAGTCCTGACCATGGAGCCATCCGACCTCGCCACGATCCGTGCTGCGCTGGAGCGACTGCCTTCACGCTGCCGTTACCACGGGGACGACACAGCCCCGCCGCCCGGTCTGATCCGGCGAGAGGCGTGCTGCGACACGGGGATCCCAACGCAGCGGCGGAAGAACGCGCTGGCCGCGCTCGAGCGTGTCGAGAAGGGAGCGACGGTCTGATGGCGACGTTGCTGCGCGGTGAGGTCCGCGCCATCCTCCAGCCCGCAGGCACAGCCCAGTACAAGGGCGCCTACTGCCCGAAGGGCGTGCCGTTCGCCGAGGTCCGGCGGGGCCCGTTCGACGGCAAGACCGACATCGGCGTACGCCCCGACGCCGACGGGGAGTTGCCCCGTCACATGACGTTCGGCGGCGGCCGAGTCGTCTACGAGTACGACGGACGCGACAAGCAGGGCCGCGCCGTGTACCGGTACTCGCCGCTGCTGTCGCCGTCCCACCGGGCGGTTATCGACGGCGTGGCCGAGGTCTACGCCGAGCACGCACTCAAGCAGGCCAAGGGAGGCCAGTGATGGACATCGAGTTCCGTTCCCTCGAGGACGTGGAATGGCGAGTCGACGACGCCGGAGACGGCACGTTCGGCGGGTACGCATGCCGCTACGGGAAGAAGGACAGTTACGGCACCACCTTCCACCCCGGCGTCTTCAAGAAGGGGGTCGACAAGTCCGACTATGCCCTGCTGTTCATGCACTCCCCGTACCAGCCCGTCGGCACGTTCCGGGCCGAGGAGAAGTCCGATCACCTGTGGATCGAGGGGAAGTACGACGACACGGCGGCCGGGCGGGACGCGCGCGTGATGGCCCGGTCCGGGAGCGCGCGGGAGCTGTCCGTGGGGTTTGTTCGTACGGACCTGCCGGACTGGAAGAAGCTGTACGAGATGGAGGACGAGGCGCGCAAGGAACTGCTGGAGAACATCCGCAGCGCGCGGCTCGTTGAGGTCTCGCAGATCACCGCCCGCATGGCGGCCGTCCCCGGCTCCAAGCTGAAGACCGTACGGTCCGCGCTCGGCGCCCTCTACACCGAGACGGGCGAGCCCACGCTGGCCGAGCGGCTGGCCGACTACGACCGCCAGCACGGCCGGGACTCGGCGGTCGCGCACGAGCAGGAGCAGCAGCGGAAGGTGGTCGAACGTGCTCGCCGGGCGGCCGTCCTGCGGCTGACCAGCATCGGCGGCGCGTGATCGGTGGGGGCGGACGACGCAGGTAGACGCCCGTCACCGCGTGCATTGCAGCCCCCACCAACACGCACACCCGCATTCGATCTACCCTCCACCCATCCGGGCCGCTCGCACCGGACGTGAAAGCCGCGAGCACCGCCGGGCGCGATCCACCGGCCGTGAAAGACGGACCGCAGACACCCATGACCCATGGGTGGGCTGCTGGCCCGCCCCACGGACCGAGGAGGGCAGATGCCCCCGAAGGCACCAACCCTGCTGGAGCAGCGCGACGAGATCATCGCGCACCTCCAGGACCCCAACTACGACGGCGACTTCGACGAGCTGATCCAGCGCGCCGACGAAATCAAGGCGAAGATCGACCTCGCCGAGCAGCGCGCGTCTCGGCTCCGGGCGCTCCAGGGCGCGGTGCCCCCGGGCGACCCGCAGCCTCAGCCTGGCCAGCAGCGTCAGCAGCCCGGCGCGGGACCGGACGAGAACGGCAACCAGGACCCGGTCACTGTCGCCGAAGCGTTCGTCCGCTCCGCAGCCCTCCAGGCGTTCCGTGAGCGCGGCTTCCGGGGCGAGTCCGGAGCCATCGAGTTCCGCGCGGCTCCGGCCGGCACCGTCACCACGGGCACGACGCTGCCGCAGAATACGAGGGTTCCGGGGATCATCCCCCAGAACCCCGATTTTCCCCTGCTCATCGCGAACCTCCTCGACCGGCAGACGTCGGACGGGACGACGCTCGAGTACATGCGGGACACGTCCGGCCCGCAGTCGACGTGGAACGCGGCGGCGGTCGTCGCCGAGGGCGCGGACAAGCCGAAGTCCGGGCCGTTCACCTTCGACCTGATCAGCACCAGCCTCAAGACGGTCGCCCACTGGGTGCCCGTCACGAGGCAGGCCGCCGACGACAACAGCCAGCTGATGGGCTACATCAACGGCAGGTTGACGTACGGGCTGGAGTACAAGCTCGACCGGCAGATCCTCACCGGTAACGGCACGACGGAGATGCAGGGCATCCTCACGACGTCCGGCATCGGCACCTACCAGCCGCCGTCGGGTAACACGGACGCCAAGCTCATCACCGTCCGCAAGGCGAAGACGCAGGGCGAGCTGGCGCTGTACCCGCCGGACGCGATCGTGATGAACCCGCTCGACTGGCAGGACATCGAGCTGGACACGGACGCCAACGGCCAGTTCCGGGTCATCACCACGGTGACCGACTCGGGCGCGCCCATGCGGATCTGGGGTCTGACGGTCGTCACCTCGGTGGCGATGGCGGCCGGCACCGCGCTCCTCGGCGGGTACCGGATGGGCGCCACACTGTGGGAGCGGCAGGGGATCACGATCCTCATGACCGACTCGCACGCCGAGCTGTTCACGGCGAACACCCTTGTGGTGCTGGCGGAGCGCAGGGCGAACGTCGCGGTGCACACGCCCGCAGCCTTCGTCAAGATCACGTTCGCGGCGCTGCCGTAGTGGGCGGCGTCGTCAAGCAGGTGACGCTGACCAAGTCGGCGGTCGCCCGCACGGAGAACCAGGACACCGAGGTGCTGCGCGTCATCGGCAGCGCCCCGGCCCTGATGAACGGGACGACGCTTCCCGTCATCAACAACGTCACCGTGCCGTTCGCCGACCTCACTGCGGCGGCGACCGCGCACAACGCCCTGTTGGCCGCGCTCCGTACGCGTGGCGTCATCGGAGGTACCTGATCATGGCAACACGTAAGCCCGCAGAGGACGCCGCAGAGCAGCCGAACGCGGCCGTCGTGTCCACCCGCGAGTACTCGGGGGGCGCAGGCTGGGACGTCGGGCAGTCCGCACCGGAGGATGCGTTCCGCGCGCTGGACTCGGCCGGCACCGGCGAGCAGGTCGGTCCGGTCGTCCACGTCCACCCCGGCGGCTACGCCCGGCAGATCGTCGCCAAGGGCGGGCTGATCACGGAGGGCGTGAAGAAGGAGCTGGAGGCTGGCGACAAGTCGGCCGAGGGCGAGCAGGGCTGACGACGTGGCGTACTGCTCGATCCAGGCCGCAAGGGACGCGGGGTGTACCGGCACTGACGCCGAGGTCGCCGCGTGGATCCAGGCTGGCCGCGAACGGATCGAGCGGTACACCCAGCAGGTATTCGAGCCAACTGACCTGGCGGTGGTAGCGGACGTCGGCGCGGGGGGACTGGTCATCCTCCCGCGCCGCGTCCGAACCGTCACCAGCGTCACACCCAGCCCGGCCGCCGACGACGCCCCGTCTCTCCCGTCGTCTGCGTACCGGGTCACCTCGTCTGACGTGCTCGGACAGGTAGACGCCGTGCATCTGGCGTGGGGTGGCTACAACGATCTGGTGGTGGGGGCCGAGTCGTACAACGGTGGGTGGCTTGGTCTGTGGGAGCGGTGGGGCGCGCAGCAGGTGAAGGTGGCCGGGAGCTTCGGTTACGCCTCGGCGCCGCTGCTGGTGGGGCAGGCGAACGCGCTGCTCGCCGCGCACTTGCAGGCTGAGGCCGCGCCGTCGGACGCGGACGCCGCCGAAGACCCGAGCCTTCAGGTGGATGACGAGGGCAACAACGTGGCCATCGAGGACGGCGACGACGACGCGTCGTCGGAGCCGGTCTCTCCGGCGGCGTCTACCGGGTCGACGCAGGTGGACGCCCTGTTGGTGGGCTACCTGAACCGTCCGTCGCTGATCGGCGGTGTGTGATGGCGCGCTTCCGGTCCCGCGTCAGGCTGCGGATGGGCGCGCAGGTGTCGGCTCAGATCAACACCCGCGCCTATGAGCGCGGCCTGCGCCGGTTCTTCGGCGGCATGTCGGACGACGTGAAGCGGGCCGTGGACCGTACGCGCATGGACGTGCAGAACGAGGCGCGCCGCCGGGCCCCGGTCGACACCGGTCGTCTGCGGTCCTCGGTTGTGTCCCGGGCTGAGACGTCGGGTCGGTCGATCGGCTACGTGGTCGGCTCGAACGTGAACTACGCGGCGGCTGTCGAGTTCGGCACCGCACCGCACGTCATCAAGCCGAAGTACAAGCAGGCCCTGTACTGGCCGGGCGCTGCGCGTCCGGTGGCGCAGGTGAACCACCCGGGCACCCGCGCGCAGCCGTTCCTCCGCCCGGCGATCGAGATGACCGAGATCTTCTGGCGGGCGCACGCCTCACAGATCGGGAGGCGTTGATGGGCCACGACCGGAACCTGCCGCCCTCCGAGTGGGAGAGCCTTGCCGAGGCAGGCATCACCAAGGTCACGGACGACATCTACTACGGCTGGATCGACAACACGGCTGACCCCACGTTCTGGCACTGGTGCCCGACGCAAGGCCGCTGGGTCGCCGCAGGCACGTGGAAGCACGAACTCGTCTCCAGCGAGCCCCTGCACCTCGAACCGTCCCTGTTGTGGGAATGCTGCGGGCTGCACGGCTGGGTCCGCAACGGCCAGTGGACGGGGGCGTGATGGCCGCGTCCACGTCGGGCGCCATCAAGGCCCGCCTCGAATCCCTCGCCTTCGGCGTGCCCGTGTTCCGCGACGGCCCCCGCGAAGGACAGGCGCCGCCGTTCGTCGTCGTGCAGGAAGGCATGCCGGCCGGACTCGACACCACGGCCAACGGGGACTTCGGCGACCCGAACGCCGAGGTCAACATCATCGAGACCGTGACCGTCGACCTCGTCCAGCTGGCCCGCGTCAAGACCGGAGCGCGCACCACGAAGAACACCGAGCGGTACGGACTTGCCGAGGCCATCGCCCACGCCCTGCACGGCTGCACCCTCCCAGCCCACCCCGCACCCGTCCACGCCGTACGCGTGCAGGACATCGACCGCATCCCCATCGCCGACAACCGCGTCCGGCACTCGATCACCGTCCAGGTGCACCGGGAGCTGCTGCGCCAGGAGGTAGTACCCCAGTGACCATCACGTTCACGGTGATGCCCCGCGCGGACGCCGTCAGCTACCTCAGCAGCAGGTGGCCGGCGCAGCCCGGCGCGACCGTTGAGCACGTCGCGTTTCTCTCCGGACTCGCCCACGGTGCCCTGTCCGTCCAGAGCGGCAGCCAGCCGGGGACGACGTGGTGGGTGGTCGACGGGCTGATCGTGCCGCAGGACGCGGGTCCACTGCCTGAGTTGGACGGCGACGTGCTGGAGACCCTCCCACCGGACGATCCCGAATCACCCCCGAACAGCCTCCTCCCCACTCAGTAGGGCCGGACCCCGGCACCAGGAAGGAACACCATGCCTATCTCCCGAGTGACCAAGGTCTACGCCATCCAGGACGCGAAGATCGCGCCCCTGACCGCCGACCCTGCCGGCGGCACCGCCACGTACGGAACTCTCATCGACGTGCCGGGCATCAAGAGCTTTGAGATCTCCGGCGACGTAGAGGTGAAGCAGCTCCGGGGCGACAACACCAAGCTGGCCACCAACTCCAGCATCACGAACATTCAGGTCGCGATCACCCACGCCAAGCTCAGTCTGGACGTCCTCGTCGCGATCCTCGGCGGCGCGGTCACCGACTCCGGCACAGGCTCAACCGAGGTGTCCACCTGGGACCTGACCAGCGCCAACGCCACGATGCCCCCGTTCAAGCTCGAAGGGGTCACACCGCCCAACGGCGTCGACATCGTCGGCGGTGACATGCACGTCGTGCTGCACAAGCTGACCATCTCGGCGTTCCCGGACCTCGGGTTCGCCGAGGAGGACTACCGCATCGCGAGCTTCACCGCCGACGCGGACCCGCTGCTGGCCAACAACAAGTGGGTGTCGATCGTCCTCAACGAGACCGCCGCAGCGATCGCGTAAGCCCCGGGTCGGGCGCGTTCTCGCTCAGCGCGCCCGCCCGGCCACCCCTCACCCGCAGGCCGAACCCCGGCACTCACGTAGGGACACCACCACCATGACCGCAGGACTCGACCTCCTCGCAAGCAGCGCATCGATCAACCTCACCGACGGCACCGCGGTGAGCCTCCGCTACCCGATGCGTGCCATCGCGCTCCTCGAAGCACGCTACGGATCCGTCGTCGCCGTACAGGGCGCGATCGACACCACCGGCAAGGGCGCCGCCTACGGGCCCATCGTCCAGCTCATCGGCGCGGGATGCCTCGGCCCGGGCGGGTTCGAGCCGCATTTCCGCGAGCACCAGGACGCGAAGGGCGAGCGGCGGATCGCTGGAGACATCACCTACCGGCGTCGTACGGACGGAGCCGACCTCGCCGACCTGCTGCACCCGGGCCACCTCGGCGACTACGTCGATGCCTGGCAGACGGCGTTCGCCAAGGCGCTGGAGTCCCTGGGAAACGGCGACGCCCCGGAGCAGAACGGGGCCCCCGAGACGACACCTTCCCCTGGTCTCAGCTCTACTACCTCGCCGTCGGTGCCCTCCGCATTCAGCCCGACGCCTTCTGGGACATGACGCTCTGCCAGCTGATGACGCTGGCCGACGAACACCAGGCCGCCCACCAGACCGGCGGCAACCGCCCTGCCCAATCCACCAGCGGACCCGGCCTGCTCGCCATGGCCGCCATGCAGTAACCGAGGAGGTGTGACCCGTGGCTGACGACATCAACCTGCCGAACCTGGTGTCGCACCTAGCGGTCAACCTGGACGGCCTGAACGGCACGGTCGCCGACGCGTCCCGGCAGGGCTCCAGCGTGGGGGCCGCGCTCGGCGGCGGCGTGCAGCGGGAACTGCACGGCCTCCTCGCGAACCTGCCCGAGATTCCGATCGACGCGAACTCCGACCAGGTCGACCGCGACCTCGCCCGCGTCCGCGAGCAGTTGCAGGCCCTGTCCGATGAGCGGATCGGTATCGACATTCCTGTCGACCAGGCGATCCGCCGGATCAACGAGTTGACGCCGCATCTTCAGCGGCTGTCGGACTCGCATCCGAACATCAACGTGCAGGCGTCCACGCGCGCGGCGGCCCGGCAGTTGGACGAACTCCTCGCCGCCGCGCACCGCGTGGACGATGTCGAGCCGGAAGTCGATGTGCACGTCGACATCGACGAGGACCGGCCCAACCGGCTCGCCGGGATCCTCGGCCGCCTCGGTCGGTCCGGGGCGCAGGCGGGCCTGTCGATCACGGCCGGGTTCGCGAAGAGCGCCGCGATGATCGGCAGCGCAGTGCCTGCCGCGGGCGCGGTGGTCACGACGCTGGCCAACATTGCGCCGGCCGCCGGTGTCGCGGTGACCGGGCTGGTGGCCGTGAAGCTGGCTTCGGGCACGGTGAAGCTTGCGGCGATGGGGATGGAGGATGCGCTGGGGGCGGCGCTGGACCCGTCGAAGAGTGAGGAGTTCAACGAGGCGCTGAAGAAGCTGTCCCCGGCTGCGGCGAACGTGGCTCGTACGGTGCGGGACATGGCGCCTGCGCTGCGCGAGGTGCAGCAGTCCGTACAGGACGAGGTGTTCCGCGGGCTGTCCGACAACCTGGAGCGCACCTCGAAGAGCGTGCTGCCGGTGCTGCGGAGCAACCTCCTCGGCACGGCCACGGCGCTCGGCGACATGTCGGCCGGCGTGCTCGGTGCGGCGCGGGATCTCGGCGAGTCCGGCACCCTCGGCCATGCGCTGCACTCGGCGAGCTCCGGTCTGCAAAACCTGTCGGGTCTGCCGGGCATCGTCGTCACGGCGCTCGGCCAGATCGCGGCGGCGGCTGGCCCATCGTTCGAGGGGCTGACTGCGGCTGCCGCGCACATCGGCGCCGACATCGGTGACCGGCTGGGTAAGGCCTTCGAGTCGGGCCGGATGCAGGACGCGATCCAGAACGCGATCGACCTGATCGGTGATCTGGTCGACGTCGCGATGAACGTCGGACGGATCCTCGGCTCCGTTTTCTCGGCGGCGCAAACGTCCGGGGGTGGCCTGGTCGGGACCCTGCATGAGATCACCGGATCGTTGGCGGATGCGTTCGCGTCGCCTGAGGTGCAGGCCGGGCTGAAGGCGCTGTTCACCACAATGTCGACGGTCGCGAAGACTGTGGCTCCGCTGCTGGGCCAGGCCCTCGGGTTGATCGCACCGATCCTCGTCAAGCTGGGTCCGCCGATCCAGAGCCTCATCAAGAACCTCGGCGCCGGGCTCTCCCCGATCATCGACGCGCTCGGCCCTGTGCTGGAGGCGGCGGCGGGCGCGGTCGGAGCCCTCGTCCTGGCGGCGGCACCCTTGCTGCCCGTCATCGGTGACCTCGTCGCGGCCCTGCTGCCCGCACTCACGCCCCTGCTGGAGGCGTGCCAGGTCGTCTTCGAGGCGCTCGCCCCCGTCGTCGCGGACGTGGCCGAGATCCTCACGGACACCCTGTCGCCGATCCTGGCCGCCCTGCCCGGCATCATCGAACCCCTCGCCAAGCTGCTCGCCGAACGCCTCGTGTTCTTCCTGGAACTCCTCGGGGAAATCCTCGTCGAACTCGGTCCGATCCTGGTCACGGTGGGCGAGTCGGTAGGGGAACTCCTCGTCGCCGTTGCCCCGCTGATCGAAGCCGTCGCCGATCTGGTCGTGCAACTCCTCGATGGCCTCATGCCGTTGCTCACCCCCCTGATCGGCCTGGTGGGCGATCTGGCCACAGTGCTGTCCGACCAGCTGGCTGGCTTCATCTCGAACGTCGTGGTGCCTGCGGTGCAGATCCTCGCGGACCTGTTCCGCGGCGACTTCACGGAAGCGGCCGACACGGCGAAGAAGGCCGCCGTTCACCTCGCTGCCGAGACGGTGACCGCCTTTGCGAAACTGCCTGGCCAGATCAGTGCAGCGGTGGCGTCGCTGGCCGTCGTCTTGCAGCAGCGGATGCTGGAGGCTTCGGCTCGGCTGCTGGACGGGGCGCGCGCCGGCATCGCGAACGCAGTCACCGAGATCGGTCGCCTGCCCTCCCGTGCGACGTCGGCGCTCGGCAACCTCAACAGCACGCTGTTCGTCGCCGGGGCCACCCTGATCGCCGGTTTCGTCGCGGGCATCGTCAGCAAGATCCCCACCGTGCAAAGCGTGCTGGCTGACATCACACGGCGACTGCCGGACTGGAAGGGCCCGAAGCAGAAGGACGCCAAGATCCTTACCCCCGCCGGGCGCCTGCTGATCGAGGGGTTCATCAAGGGCATCACCGGGTCGACGGCCCGGCTGAAGCAGAGGCTGGAGTCCATCACCAAGGCCCTGCCCACGCACGTGCGGAACGGCCTCGAGTGGGCGCTTTCCCGTGCCACGGCCACGCTGGAGAAGCAGGTCACGAAGCGCGACGCCGTGCTGAAGAAGCTGGCGGCCGCGCAGAAGAAGCTGGACGACCTGGTCCGGGCCCGGTCGAAGGCCGTCTCCGACATCCGGACGGGCATCCTCGCCGAGGCCAACATCACCACGGGGAACGCGCAGGTCAACTCGGTCACCGCGATCACGGTCGGGCTTCAGCAGTCCCTCAAGGCGGCCAAGGCGTTCCAGGCCAACATCGCGAAGCTGCGGAAGGCCGGGCTGCGCACCGACCTGCTGCAGCAGATCGCGGACGCTGGTGTCGAGGGCGGCTCGGCGACGGCCGCAGCTCTGGCGAAGGCGACGCCCGCCGAGCTGAAGAAGATCAACGACCTTCAGGCGCAGCTCGCGAAGTCGGCCGCGTCGACCGGGAAAACGGTGGGCGACGCCCTGTACGGGGCGGGCATCCAGGCGGCCCGCGGCCTGGTCAGCGGCCTGAAGTCGCAGCAGAAGGCGATCGAGAACGTCATGCGTGAGATCGCCGAGAACATGCTCAAGATGGTCAAGGCCGTGCACAAGACGAAGTCACCGTCGCGTGCGTTCCGCGACATCGGGGTCATGGACGGTGAAGGCCTGCGCGGCGGACTGCTGGCGATGAGCGGCAAGGTCCGAGCAGCGGCCCGCACCATGGCGAGCGCGGCACTCGATGTCGGTACCGGGGTGAGCGCCGCGCTGACGAGCACGCCCTCGGCCGCGCAGCTCGCGACCGTGTACGCGGGCGGTGGCGGCGGCGACCAGCACAACACGTTCAACCTGTACGGCTCGGAGGCGAGCCCGGACGGCATCCTGCGCGCGCTGTCGTGGCGCGGCCTGGTCGGGGGGCGGTGACGGTGGCACAGCAGCAGCTCGGCCGTATCCAGTGGGGGGACCTGACGTTCGGTCCCGGATCCCAGTACGCGGTCACCGCACTCGAAGGCCTCGATGATCTGCCGGACATTCGCGCCGAGGACGTCGCCCGGCCCGGCCAGCACGGCGACTACAGCGGCCCGGACTACACCGGACCCCGCGTCATCCAGCTCGGTCTGGGCCTGCGGGGCGAAACCCCCGACGACCTGCGCGCCCTCACCATCGCCCTGCGCAACCACACCCAGCCCCAACGGCAGCCGTCGGCGTTGCAGTTCCTTGACCAGGACATCCTGGTGTGGGCGAAGGTCCGTAAGCGGTCGCTGCCGTACGACGCCGAGCACCTCTGGTCGATCGGGGACGCGGCGCTCGAGCTGTACTGCGCCGACCCCTACCTGTACGGGCTCACCGAGCAGTCGACATCGACGACGGCCTACAGCCCGTCCGCCGGCCGCACCTACCCGCTGACGCACGACCGGACGTACGGCCCGGCGGGCGAGTCGGGCCGCGTCCTCGCCGTGAACAACGGCGCCTCGGACGCGTATCCGGTGCTGCGCGTGGACGGGCCGGTGGCTGACCCGTCGATTGAGCAGGTCACCACGGGCCAAACCCTGATCATCGACGCGACGCTGAACGATGGCGAGTACCTCCTCATCGACACCCGCACGAGGGCCGTCCTCTTCCAGGGCAGCAGCCCGCGCCGCTCCTGGGTGCGGGCGGGGTCGACGTGGCCCCTGCTCGTGCCGGGCGCCAACGAGATCGCCTACCGGGGCAGCGCGCTGCCGTCCGGGTCGGGCGTGCCGTCCCTTCTGACCGTCACATGGCGCGACACCAGCCTGTAAGAGAGGAGATCCATCGTGGCTGTGATCAACCCCCCGGCGTGGCAGCAGGCCGGTTCGTACCCGGCCCGCAACGACCGGCTCGCGCTGACGTCGCTGCTGTCCTACCCGGGGTTCTTGGTGGACGAGTCCACGCCGATGCGAATTCGGCAGGGCGTCAAGCCGAGCTACACCCAGCAGCAGCTGAAGGTGCGCCCGGCACTGACCCCGAACATGACGGTCATCGTGTCGGCCGGGTTCGCCTACGTCGACCAGCACGACACGGGCGGCTCCGGCACCTACATCTGCGTCAACGACGCCGACGTCACGCTGACCGTCCAGCCCGCGGGCGGCGCCGGCCAGTTCCGCAAGGACACGGTCGTCGCCTCGGTGTACGACGCCGAGTACGCGGGGGCCCTCTCCGAGTGGCGGCTCGAGATCATCCAGGGCCCATACGCCGCGTCGGCCGGGGCGACGGTGCGCGGCACTCTGCCGGCCAACGCGCAGATCCTCGCGGACCTGGCGATCGCTCCCTCGCAGACGAGCGTGGCCGCCGGGAACATCTCCGACGTCCGGCAGTACTCGGTTGCTGCGGGCGGCATCCTGCCGGTGGCGTCGTCGGTGGCGCCGGACCGGCTGCACCCCGGGCAGATGCTGTACCTGACCGATCTGGAGCGGTGGCGGTACGGGACGGCGGCCGGGGCGACGGCGGACACGTACCCGGTGACGGCGTCAGGGTGGAAGGCGCTTACCACGATCGGGTCGTATCTGTCCGGTGCCTCGGCCGCGTCCTCGCCGAACGTGCCTGAGGTGCAGGACGTGGTGATCGGCGGCTTGCGGATCCGGTACTTCCGGGGCGTCATCAACCTCACCGGCGTCGGCACGTCCGCGTTCAGCATCTTCAACTTCAACGCGTCGTGGCGGCCCGTCGCCGAGATCAACTGGGGTGGCGCCGCAGCCCCCTCGGCCGCACCGCTGCGCGCCTTCCTGTCCACGAGCGGCAACCTGGGGATCACCGGCCAGTCCGGCACCGTCACCTCGATCGCCCTCCGGCAGTTCTCCATCGTCGACCCGCCCGGGGTGGTGTCGTGACGACCGCGATGATGGCCCTCGCCGAGGCGGTCGCGCAGCAGCCGCAGCACACGTACACCTACCTGTTCTGCGACCTGCGCACCGATCAGCTGCTGGCCGAGCTGCCGCTTGCCGACGTCTCGTACTCGTACGAACTGAACGGTGTCGGCACCCTGTCCGGGACGATCCCGTACAGCGACGAGACGATCCCTCTGGACCCGGAGACCGCGTCGACTCCGGGCCGTACGGCGGTGTACGTCGACCGCGATGGGGTCCTGGTGTGGGGCGGCATCGTGTGGACGCGGCAGAGCGTGACCGGCGGCAAGGCCATCCAGGCCGCCGAGTTCCTCTCGTACTACCAGCACCGCTACGTCAAGAAGACCCTGTCCACGGACACAAGCCTGATCATCGACACCGCGTACGTGGACGCGGGCGGGCAGCGATTGTTCACCGACCAGAAGTTCATCGTGTGGTCGCTGCTGAAGTACGCGACGGACCAGCCGGGCGGGAACATCGGCGTCGACATCAACCCCCTGACCGCCCCCGGCCACGGCATCCTCCGCACCATCACCTACTTCGCGTACGAGCGGCCGGAGATCTACAAGTCGATCGCCGAACTGGCCGCCGCAGATGACGGGTTCGACTTCGCCATCGAGGTGGGCTGGACGTCCTCGGCGAACAACGTGGCACCGAGCAGGTTCCGGAAGGCGCGGGCCTGGTATCCGCGCCGCGGGCGCCCTGCCTCGGAGTCGGGTCTCGTGTTCTCGAAGGGCGGCGGGAACGGGTCGATCCTGTCGTACGACTGGCCGGAGGACGGCACCGCTTTGGTGACGGAGATGTCCGGGCTCGGCGAGGGAACGGGCGAGGCGAGGATCGTGAAGACGGCCGCTGCGACGGATCTCCTGAACTCGGGGTGGCCGCTCCTCGAGGGAGTGGCCACGTACGAGGGTGTCATCGACGAGGCGCAGGTGCAGGGCCTGACGAACGCGGACCTTCAGACCCGGTCGCAGGCCACCGTGCAGCCCACGTTCGAGGTGTCCGCGGACACGGACCCGGAGTTCGGCTCGTACTCCGTGGGCGACGAGGCCCTGTTCGTCATCGACCCCGAGCCGCAGTCACCGGCCGGCCGCGAGGGCACGCTCCGCATCGTCAACATCGAGAACACCGCAGTGAACGGGCCCGAACGTATCCGTCTGACCTGCGTGGCGGTGTGACATGCCGAAGGTGCTGAAGTCTCCGAACTTCCTCCAGCAGCTGGCCGTGCTGCGTGAGGAGGTGGCCGCGCTGCGGCGTGCTGGGTGGGAGCGGGACGAGCTGCCGTTCTACCCGACGTCCCTGCATGGCCTCGTGTACGAGGACACCACCTCGTTCGCGACCTTGTGGGAGACGATCCTCAGCCCGCGTACGGCCAGCCTGTCGCTCGGCCTGGTGCTGATCGGCGACGTCGTCTCGTCGACGAACACGGGCGGGGAGTGGCAAGTCCTCCTGGACAGCACGGTCGTCGCGAACGGTTCCGTGCCGGCCACGTTCTCGTACGTCTTCCCGGCCCTGACTCTCGACCTGACCCCGTACCGGGCGGCGACGCAGCTGAAGGTGCAGGTGCAGGTGCGCCGTACGGCGGGCGCGTCGACCGGCGGCAAGTTCGGCGGCGGCGGCTCGATCGGCGTCTCACCTCGCTACGCCCGACTCCTCTGAAAGGCACACCATCATGGCCACACCACTCACTGCGGACAGACTGGTCGCCGCTCTCAAAGCGGAGGGCGTGCGCGTCGTCGAGTACAAGAGCTGGCGCACCCACAACCGCAACGCGAAGGGCCCGTGGGGGCCGGTCAACGGGGTGATGCTGCACCACACCGTGACCAAGGGCACCGCGTCCACCGTGTCGCTCTGCTACACCGGGCACTCCGATCTGCCCGGCCCGCTGTGCCACGGCGTCATAGCCAAGGACGGCACCCTCTACCTCGTCGGCAACGGCCGCGCCAACCACGCCGGGTTGGGTGATGACGACGTCCTCAACGCGGTCGTCGCCGAGAAGGCGCTGCCCGTCGACAACGAGGCGAACACCGACGGCAACCGGCACTTCTACGGCTTCGAGTGCGAGAACCTCGGCGACGGCAAAGACCCGTGGCCGGAGGCGCAGGCCGACGCCATGGTGCGGGCCTCGGCGGCGATCTGCCGGGCGTACGGCTGGAAGGGCGAGTCCGTCATCGGCCACCTTGAGTGGCAGCCCGGGAAGGTCGACCCGCGCACATCCCCCGGGGGCGCGGACGTGTCGATGCCGCGCACCCGGGTGCGGATCGACGAACGCCTGGCGCATCCCGCGTCGTGGTCCCCGGCCAAGCCGCCGGCGCCGAAGCCGCCCGCGCCACCGAAGCCCGCGCCGGTGCCGACCACCGAACAGCGGCTCTCCGCCCTGGAGAAGACCGTCACGCAGCAGGGCGCGCGCATCGCCGCCCTGGAGAAGGAGTGATCCCCATGTCCAACCTGCACCTGCCCGACACCGACACCGTGGTGGAGACGGCGAAGACGTACGCGAGAGACCTCGCCGAGCGGACCCTCGCCACGGCGGTGGTTGCTGCCGGCGGCGTTGCCATCGCGGCCGGGCCCGCCGACATGTTCCACGCCAGCTTCTGGGAGACGATGGCCGCGGCGGGTATCGCTGCCGGCGGAACTCTGCTGAAGGGGATGCTGGCGCGGGCGTTCGGCGGCGTGAAGAACAGCGCGTCCCTGGCGCGGGGGGTCTGATGCGTGCGGCGGCCCGGCGGCTGGGCAAGCGGTTGGGCCGCCGCGGTACAGCGCTCGTCCTGCTCGGCACGGGCAAAGTGTGCTTCGGCCTCGGCTACATCCTCACCGACGCGCCCGACCCGCGCGGACTGGAACTCCTCACGCGGGTCGCGGACATCCGCTGCTGGGCTTCGCTCTGGGTGGTGTGCGGTGCGGTCACCTTCGGTTCGGCGTGGCTGCGAATCGGCCGGGATCGGTGGGGGTTCATCGCCGCTCTGGTCCCGCCGTTCGTGTGGGGAGCCGCGTTCCTGTGGGGGGCTGCGTCGGGAGACTTCCCTCGCGGATTGGCGATCTTCGGCTGGTACGCGACCAGCCACCTCGGAATGATCCTGTGGGCTGCGTCCGTGCCGGAGTACGAGATGCCCCACCCTGCACCACCTGAGGAGAGACCGTGAGCGGAGCGTGGGGGGTTGCTGCGGGGGTCATAGGTTCGGTCCTCGGCGCGCTCGCGTTGCTGGGCAGTGGGCTGTTCGCCGCCCGGGCGACGCGGGCCGCTGCGCGTACGACGGCTGAGGCGCAGCGGGCGGCAGCCGAGGCTGCGGCTGAGCCCGCTCAGCGTCAGGCGGATCTGACCGCGTTCCGGGAGATCCGCGACGAGATGAAGGCAAAGATCGAGCGGCAGGACCGGCGCATCGACGGACTGTCTGGGCTGGTGCTGGCCTACTCCTGGACGGTGGACCGGCTGATGAACCGTATGAGGGATCGGGGCGTGACTCCGGAGCCCGAAGACATCCACGACCGCGTGCGCGAGCACATGCACACAGGAGCCTGAGATGCCGTTCCCGCCCGGGGTACAGACCGTCACCCTCACCGGACACCAGACCCTGGCCGACGGCAACGGCCGCCCGCTACCCGTACGGATCCGGCCGGTGCCGGGCCGCGTCGTCGGTGCTGAGTGGGGCGTCGTCGTCGAGAACGATCCCGTCGTCGTCGACCCAAACGACGCAGGCCAGTGGTCCAAGGTGCTGGTTGCCACGGACGCGGCGGGGTTCACGCCGACGGGGTGGACGTACCGCGTAGAGACGGGTGGCGACGCCCTGTTCGTGTCGCTGCCGCACAGCCTCGGCGAGGTCGACCTGTCCGAGCTGATCCCGGGCGCAGCCGACGACGGCGAGTACGTCCTCGTACCCGGACCACCCGGCCCGGCTGGACCCGCCGGGCCAACCGGCGCCACGGGCCCGGCCGGAGCCACCGGAGCGACAGGACCGGCCGGCGCACCGGGAGAACAAGGCGACGCCGGACCACAGGGGCCCAAGGGTGACACCGGGGATACGGGTCCGGCTGGCGCGCAGGGACCTGCCGGAGCGAAAGGAGACACCGGCGATACCGGACCGCAGGGCCCGGCAGGCGACGCGGGCACTCAGGTGCGAGTCGCCTTCGCCCGGATCGCCGACGACCCAGGAGCACCCCAAGATCTGCCGAACTCAGCCACGTGGGTACAGGCCGCCTCGTCAGCGTCGACACCCCTGCAATGCTCCATCGCGGCATCAGCCGGTGACCGCATCCGCGTGTGCGGCAACTTCATGTACTCCGGCGCGCACTACCTGGACTGGGCACTTGAGAACAGTGCGGGCGCGCCCGCCGTCTACGCGGCTTCCGGAACGTCCACCCCGCTGGCCGAGGGCAACCCGACCCTGTACCCCAGCACCGCCTTCTCCAAGGCGACCGGCGACGAGATGTTCACCGTGGGGGCCGGCCAGATCGACGGGTCAGGCAACGTGACTGTCGGGCTGTACCACCAGGGCACGAGCCCCGGGAAGGTGTACACGCATCCGCTGTACCCGTGGAAATTGCGGCTGGAGAACATCGGGCCCGAGCCTGCCTGATCAGTGCCGGGCGGGGGCCTGTCCGTACACGGCCACCCACCGGTCGCCGCGCATCACGATGTCGGCCGTCTCTACGGGGCGGCCGGTGGCCTGGTCGTAGTAGGTCCGCTCGACCGCGAGGACCGGGCCAGGCGACCAGGCCGAGGGCCTGCGCCTCCTGCCGCGACGACATCCGCGCCCGCACCCGTTCGACGGGCTCACCTACCTCGATGGACAGGACCCGCATCCGCGCGGCCACGCCTACGCCCGCGTACGGGCCGACCTCGGGGAGCGCGATCAGGGACTGGCCGGTAAGGACGAGGGGCTCCCACGACTCGGCCAGCTGCACCGGCTTGTCGTCGGCGAGGTACACGTACGAGGTGTGCATGACCGGGTCCCCGAGCTCGAGACCGAGGCGCGCGGCCACGGCCGCGGTCGCCGCCTCCGTGGTGGACTCGTGCCGCCACGTGCCCACGGCGCCCTGCTTGGCGGCACCTTCCGCGAACGGCGAGTCCTCGCTACGGCGGCGGTGCTGACGGACGAGGAGCGCCGGCGTGTCTTGGCTGCGGACGTAGTGGCCGGCGCCGTGACGGGAGACGACGAGGCCTTCCTCGACGAGGAGCCGGTATGCGGCGGTGGCGACGCTGCTGCTGCCGCCCCACTCGGCGGAGATCTCGGCGACGGAGGGAAGCCGACTGCCTGGTACGAGGTCTCCGGATTCGATCCTGGCGCGGATCTGGTCGGCGACCTGCAAGTACCGCGGCGTATCGGTCGTCACGCTATGCCCCTTTCCGTGTGACTTACGTGACAGAGTAGCGAGCCCCGGTCTACTCTTGCGCAAGAGTCAGCCTCTCACGCAAGGGCAGGGATCGGGCATGCCTATCAGCCTGCGAGCAGCAGCTTTACGCACCGCTCTGGAACGGGCGCTGGACGAGCCCGTGCACGCACTGGCCATCCCCTCCGGCATACGCCTCCAGGCCCCCGCCCCGGCTGGCAGTGACACCAAGAGATGGAACGCCCTGCTGGAGGTGCTACGCGCTGCGGACCTTTGGGGCAGCAGCGACACCACGGACACCCCCGAGATTTGGGCCGTCGTACAGGACGAGGTGGATCCATGAAGCAGGACTCCAGCACCCCGCAGCCCGCGCCCAGTTCGTTCGCCTGGTGCAGCTGGCACAACGGAAACAGCGATGACGCCCGCCTGGTCGCGATGATCGAGCAGGGCTCCGGTGTCGGCGCCGGATCGAACCTGTTCGCCTGCGGACCCTGCCGCGACGCTAACGGCCTCGTGCCGGTGGCGGACCAGTGAACCGAGCACTCATCAACGCGACGGACCTGCTGCCCGTCGCGAAAAGGTTCACCCCCACCACGGAGCAGGCGGCCGGCCACTGCTGCGTCTGGTGCGGCGGCATCGCGAGCGTCGACCTCGGCCCGCGGCTGCGCATCGCCGACGGAGGCCTGCAACGGTGGCGCCCCCGCGCATGCCGGACGTGCGTCGTCGGTGTGGCGGAGAAGCGGCACGGTACTCACCGGGAAACGTGCGCGCGCTGCACTCCGTGGGAGCACTGCCGCGACAGCCATGCCCTGTATGCCCTCGCGCACGGCCATCCTGACGGGCTGATACGCGACATCTGACCGGTCACCCCCGACGTCCCCCATGCGGGGGTGGCCTCGGCCCGTCGCAGTCTGTCCGTGCAGGCTGCGGCGGGTCATTCGAAGAACTCGCGCGGCTGGATGCCGAGAGCGTCCGCGAGGAGCAGCAGATCGTCAAGGGTCGGCACGCGGTAGCCGTGCTCCCAGCGGTGGATCGTGCGGTGGTCCCGGCCGACGCGGTTGCCGAGTTCCATCTGCGTGAGGTTGGCGTGATCGCGGGCGGCCCTGAGGCGCGCCCCGACCTCCCGTCGGCGGGGGATCAGCCAGTCGGGGAGGGGGTCAAGGGGCACCCGCCCACCGTGGATTGATCATGTCCTGGTGTCTTTGCCTGGCCAGGCAAATTTAATGATCTTGATTGGGGGCATGTGAAGGGACACCGCTTGCTGTGCCGGTGACGTGGGGCAGCGGCGGTACCAGAGCGGCCGGACTTGCGTACGCGTCTCCGCGAGATTCGGCCGTTAGACGCTACGACTCGGTCAAGGCGTCCCGCCCCGGGAGTGTCAACTCCCGGGGCGGTCTACGTTGGTACGTGTAGAGGCCCTCACCGATATACCCGGTGAGGGCCTCCTCCTGTAGGTCCGGCCTCCCCGCCGGAACCCGCAGGCACACGAGAGGCGCGTCTCAGGCGCGCGTGGGGAGACGCACCTGCCCCCCTCGTGCGCGCCACTCTACGTGCCTATTGAACGTTGTCCAGTCACCCGTACGGGTGACGCTAGATCCATGATCACGTGGGGATGTGGCATCCATGTGGCAGTGGATCATGACCGAGGCCCCCTGTTCGAATAAAACAGGGGGCCTCTAACTCTCTGACCTGCTGCGCAGGTTGTGCCCTCGGCAGGATTCGAACCTGCGACACCGGCTTTAGGAGAGCCGTGCTCTATCCCCTGAGCTACGAAGGCGGGGCTTGTGCGAAACCTTGGACGGAACTGGTGAACAGATCGTGCCCTGGTCTCCCGGTCAAGCGCTGAGCGTCTGGATCATGATGCTGCGGTGATGAGGTGCGCGGTAGACCGCGTGACACGCCGCAGCGCCCGCCGAGAGCGCTCGATCAACAGGGTACCGGATCGGGGCTCGGGCGGGCGCTGGCGTTCGGAGGCGGGGTGCCGATCGCGCCCGCTGGTGCTCGTAGGGGCGGGCGAGTGCGCCGCCCATGGCGGTGTGCCGCTTCGACGCGGGCGCTCCGCTCGTGAAGGGGTTGGCAGGCCGGGGCAGAGGTCCGGGCGGGGCGGTGGCCCACGCCTTCGACGGCCCGTACCAGGCGGACGACGAGGGGGACGAGGGTGTTGGACGACGGCCCCGCCGCACATCCGGCGGAGTGCTCAGGCCGACGCGACGGGCGCCCACCAGACCAACGCCGTGCCACCGCCCTCGGCACTGCCCAGTTCCAGTTCGCCGCCGAGCTGTTGTGCCCGCTCCGCCATGTTGCGCAGCCCGCTGCGACGACCGTCGGCCGGGACGCCGACGCCGTTGTCGGTGACCGTGAGCCGCACCCGGCCGGAGCCGACCGTGAGGGCGACGTCGGCGCGGTCGGCATGGGCGTGGCGGGCGATGTTGGTGAGGGCTTCGGAGAGGACGGCGACGACGTGGTCGGCGGTCCCGCGCGGCACGTCGGTGTCGATCAGGCCCTCCATCCGCACGCTGGGCGCGAAGCCCAGCACCGGGGCCGCCTCGCCGGCGATACGCACCACACGGGCCCGCAGTCCGGTCCCGTCGACGCCGTCGCGCGAGCGGAGGCCGAAGATCGTCGACCTGATGATCTTGATGGTCTCGTCCAGGTCGTCCACCGCGCGCACCACCCGCTCGGCGGCCTCGGGGTGCTCGATGAAGCGGCCCGCGCTCTGGAGGGTCATACCGGTGGCGAACAGCCTCTGGATGGCGAGGTCGTGCAGATCGCGGGCGATACGGTCGCGGTCCTTGAGCAGCGCGACCTCCTCGGCCTCCGCCCGACGCTGGGCCAGCTCCATCACGATCGCCGCCTGCGCGGCGAAGACCTTGACCGGTTCGATCTCACTGCCGGAGAACGCCGTGGCGCCGGCCTCCCGGACCAGCAGCACGACACCCCGGACCGCGCCGGGGGCCGAGCCGATCGGGACGGCGACGGCCGGACCGAGACCGTCGCGAGGGGTGCTGGAGGAGAACCGCTCGTCGTGGGACACGTCGGCGCTGGTGACGGGGGCGGCGGAGGCCAGGGCCTCGCCGATCAGGCTGCCCTCCCCGGGTACCACCACCCCCCGGTGCGTGTCCGCGTCCAGGCCGACGGCGAGTTCCACGGTGAGCGCGTCGGTGTCGTCCATCGGAATCGCGACGACGGCCAGGGCCGCGGCGGTGATCTCCCGGGCCCGGTCGGCGATCAGCGCGAGAACCGCGCCCTGCTCCCCGCCGGACAACAGGGTGTGGGTGATCTCGGCGTTCGCCCGCAGCCAGCGCTCACGCAACCGGGACTCCTCGTAGAGGCGGGCGTTGTCGATGGCGACCCCGGCCGCCACGGCCAGCGTCGACGTCACCGAGACGTCCTCCTCGTCGAACTGCGCCCCGCCCCGCTTCTCGGTCAGGTACAGGTTGCCGAAGACCTGCTCGCGCACCCGGATCGGAACGCCGAGGAAGGTGTTCATCGGCGGGTGATTGGGCGGGAAGCCGTACGACGCCGGGTGCTCGGAGATCTTCGCGAGTCGCAGCGGCTCGGGGTGGTCGATCAGCTCGCCGAGGATGCCGTGGCCCTCCGGGTAGGGGCCGATCCGGGCGATCTGCTGCTCCGTGACGCCGACGGTGTGGAAGGCGGACAGCCGCCTGCCGTCCGGTCCGATCACGCCGAGGGCGGCGTACTCGGCGTCGACCAGCACCGCCGCCGCCTCCACGATGCTCCGCAGGGCCTGCTGCAGGTCCAGTTCCCGGCCGACGGACAGCACCGCCTCCAGGAGGCTGTGCACCCGGTCGCGGGTGCCGCGGGCGGCGTCCAGGCGGGCCTGGAGCTCCTCCAGGAGCTCGTCCAGCCTCAGCTGCGGCAGCCGTACCCTGGCCTGCTCGGTCCGCCGAGGCTCTTCGGGGCTTCCCACCTGCGTCTCCTCCGGTCCCCGGGGCGGCCCGGCACTGGCCGCTCCGGTCAAGGACCACGCTACCGGCGCGGGGCACGGCAGTACGGAATCAGAGCCTGTTCCTGGCCGAAGCCGTCGTGGCCCGCACGCACGGCCCCTCAAGGCCTGAGGGGACTGAGGGGACTGAGGTCCAGACCGTAGGGAGTGACCCCGCCCGTGAGTTCCCGCCCGGTCACCAACTCGGGCTCGATACGGACGAAAACCTCCTCGGGCCAGGGCCCCCAGGAACGTGGTCCGTTCCGCAACAGCCGTTCGTGGACGGCCTGTTCGGTGACCAGCTTCGCCCTACCGGTGACGATGACACTCCAGCCGGAGTGAGCCGCCGCGTCGACCTCGTCCGCCTCGAAGGAGACCACCGCGCCGTCGATCGCGCGGACGAGCTCGGAGGCGGCCGAGGTACGCACCACCACCGCCTCGCCGTCCAGGGCGAAGTTCACCGGAAGCACGGCCGGCAGGGCCTGGCGTGTGTGGACGACGCGGCCGACGGGCGCCCGTGCCAGCAGGCGCAGGCACTCGCTCCGGTCGAGTTCGCGGAACCCGTCGTTGGCGTACATCGCTCTGCTTCCTCGTCAGCCAAATGGAACGGTCGGAACGGATGGAACGGATGGAACGGACGGGCAGGGGCGTCGGGGTGCGGCCGGGTCCGGTACGTCCTCCCAGGCGAACTGTCCGGCACCGTGGAACACGAAGGCTTTCATGACGCTCCTCACCCAATTCGTCGCGTTGCGGGGCCCGGGGCCCGGGGCCCGGGGCGCCTACACGCCGGAATCGGCCCGCATGTCCAGCGTGGCTCTTGTGCGCGGGTGCGGCTTGGGCCGGCCGGGCCCTTCTCTCCGGCCGGACGGCAGCGGCGCGGTCTGTCGAGCAGGGGCTGCTCCGGGGCCCACTGGACCTGGCGGGAGGGGGACCGTTCCGCCCTTCCGGACCGTCCGTCGGCGCGGCGCCGAAGATGGCCGGGCGGACATGGCGCGGCGCGCGCGGGCTCGTAGGCGAGTCCCTGTGCCCCGTCGCCGTGGTGCCCTCATAGCCGCACGCCACTCACCTTCCTACCGTCGGCGCAGTTCGGCGGCCACCCGCCCCGCCCACTCCTCGATGACGGTGAAGTCCCGGAAGTCCCCGCCCTTCCCGGAGCGCAGGATCATCCCGGCCACCCATCCCTTCGCGCCCTCCTCCAGACAGCCGCCGAAGGTGACGTGCTCGCGGGCGCCCAGTCGTGTCATGGCCTTCCTCACCCCGGGCACGGGCGGGATGTCCCGCCCGACGGCCTCGGCGCCGAGCGGGCCGCTGCTGAAGAGCCACAGCGGGCGTCCGGCGAGGGCCCGGCGGTGCCGGCGGACGAAGCGGCGGGCGTCCTTGTGCCAGCGTCCCGCGTACAGGGCGCCGCCGACCACGACGGCCTCGTACGACGCCGCACTCGCCACGGATCCGGCGGGCAGTACATCGACCGTCAGCCCGTCCTTGCGCAGGACCTTGGCAACGGCTTCGGCGATCTCCGCGGTCGATCCGTTCGTTGTTCCGTAGGCAACCAGCACGCTGCTCGGCATGGCGGTCCGCCTCCTCTCCTCAGGGTCTCGTGCTCACAGCCGGCGCGGCCAGTCGTCGGTCACGCCGTGTACGGCCGGCTCGTCGGGACGCAGCCGGTCGGCGGCGAGGACGGCGTCGTCCTCCGTCTCGGCCCGGGCCCACGGGAGCTGGGGGATGCCGTAGCGGGCGAGCGGGGCGGCGCAGGTGCGCGGGTCGAGCCGGCCGCCGTCGGAGTGCGCCGCCGGGTACACCTCGACCAGTGCGCGGGCCCGCCCGGTCTCGACGCCGTCGAGGTCGGGGACGGTACGGCATACGGTCATGGCGGTTGACTCCTCTCACAGGAAGGGCAGTTCAGCTGTTCCAGGTCCAGTCGGCGACCTCGGGCAGGTCGGTTCCGTACTCGCGGATCCAGGCCGCGTGGCGGGTGCGGGCGTCGGCCATCCGCTGGCGTACGGCGGCGGCGCGGACGGCGAGGCCGGGGACGCGGTCGATGACGTCCATGACGAGGCGGTAGCGGTCGAGGTCGTTGCGGACGACCATGTCGAACGGGGTGGTCGTGGAGCCGGACTCCTTGTAGCCGCGTACGTGCAGGTTCCGGTGGCCGGTGCGGCGGTAGGCCAGGCGGTGGATCAGCCAGGGGTAGCCGTGGTAGGCGAAGATCACCGGTTTGTCGGTGGTGAAGAGGCCGTCGTACTCGAAGTCGCTCATGCCGTGCGGGTGTTCCTCGCGGGGCAGCAGCCGGGTCATGTCGACGACGTTGACCACGCGGACGGCCAGGTCGGGGAGGTGGCGGCGCAGCAACTGTGCGGCGGCCAGGACCTCCTGGGTGGGGACGTCCCCGGCGCAGGCGAGGACGACGTCCGGCTCGCGGGCGCCGTCCTCCGTCCCGGCCCACTCCCAGATGCCCGCGCCACGCGCACAGTGGACCCGCGCCTGTTCCATGGAGAGCCAGTCGAAGCAGGGCTGCTTGCCCGCCACGATGACGTTGACGTGGTCGCGGCTGCGCAGGGCGTGGTCGGCCACGGACAGCAGGGTGTTGGCGTCCGGCGGCAGATAGACGCGTACGACTTCGGGGCTCTTGTTGAGGACGTGGTCGACGAAGCCGGGGTCCTGGTGGGAGAAACCGTTGTGGTCCTGGCGCCAGACGTGCGAGGTGAGCAGGTAGTTGAGGGAGGCGATCGGGGCCCGCCACGCCAGCTCCCTCGATGTCTTCAGCCATTTGATGTGCTGGTTGACCATCGAGTCGACGATGTGCACGAACGCCTCGTAGCAGGAGAACAGTCCGTGCCGGCCGGTGAGGAGGTAGCCCTCCAGCCAGCCCTGGCAGGTGTGTTCGGAGAGGATCTCCAGTACTCGGCCGTGCCGGTCCAGGTGTTCGTCGACCGGGAGGTGTTCGGCCTGCCAGGCCTTGCCACTGGCGGCGAAGACGGCCTGGAGCCGGTTGGAGGCGGTCTCGTCCGGGCCCACGACCCGGAAGTCCCGGCGCAGGCGGGTGTCGTGCATGACCCGCTCGAGCAGGTCACCGAGAACGCGGGTCGGCTCGTGCAGAGTCGTGCCCGGCTTCTCCACCGGTACGGCGAAGTCGTCCAGGGACCGGATGGGCAGGTCCCGGACGAGGAGGCCGCCGTTGGCGTGCGCGGTGGCGCCCAGGCGCCGGGGGCCGCCGGGGACACAGGCCAGGACATCGGCGCGGGGGCGGCCGTCGGCGTCGAAGAGTTCCTCGGGCCGGTACGAGCGCAGCCAGGTCTCCAACTGCCTCAGGTGCTCGGGGTTTTCGCGTACGGCGGACAGTGGCACCTGGTGGGCCCGCCAGGTGCCCTCGACGGGGACGCCGTCGACCTCGGCGGGGCCGGTCCAGCCCTTCGGGGTGCGCAGCACGATCACCGGCCAGCGCGCCCGCTCGGCGACGCCGTGTTCGCGGGCCGAGCGCTGCGTCTCGGCGATGCGGTTCAGCGCGTCGTCGAGGGCGGTGGCCAGGTCGCGGTGCACCTGGGCCGGGTTGTCGCCGGTGACGTGGATCGGTTCGTGGCCGTATCCGCGCAGCAGGGCGTCCAGTTCGGCTTCCGGCAGGCGGGAGAGCACGGCCGGATTGGCGATCTTGTAGCCGTTGAGGTGCAGGATCGGCAGGACGGCACCGTCGTGCACCGGGTCGAGGAATTTGTTGGAGTGCCAGGAGGCGGCCAGCGGTCCGGTCTCCGCCTCGCCGTCGCCGATCACGCAGGCGACCAGCAGGTCCGGGTTGTCGAAGGCGGCTCCATAGGCGTGCGACAGCGAGTAACCCAGCTCACCGCCCTCGTGGATCGAGCCGGGCGTCTCGGGGGCGACGTGGCTGGGCACCCCGCCGGGGAAGGAGAACTGCCGGAACAGCCGCTCCATGCCCCGGCCGTCGCGCGGCACGTCCGGGTACGTCTCGCTGTAGCTGCCTTCCAGCCAGGAGTTGGCCAGCACGGACGGCCCGCCGTGGCCCGGTCCCCAAACACACAGCGCGTCGAGCCCTCGTCGACTGATCACCCGGTTGAGGTGGGTGTACACGAGGTTGAGGCCGGGCGAGGTGCCCCAGTGGCCGAGCAGCCGCGGCTTGATGTGCTCGGGCCTGAGCGGCTCGGTCAGCAGCGGGTTGGCGAGCAGGTAGATCTGCCCGGCGGCGAGGTAGTTGGCGGCCCGCCAGTGGGCGTCCAGGGTGCGCAGTTCGTCGTCGGTAAGTACGGTGGCGTCCTGGTGTTCGACGCGTTCGGCCTCGGACATGGGATGGCTCCGTGGGTTGGGTCATCGGACGGTGGAGGCGGCATGGCCGGCAAGAAGGCGGCGAGGGTGCCGCGTGAGACGTACGAGAAGGAACTGCTGCGTCTGCAGACGGAGTTGGTGAAGCTCCAGGAGTGGGTGCGGGCGTCGGGCTCCCGGCTGGTCGTGGTCTTCGAGGGGCGGGACGCGGCGGGCAAGGGCGGCACGATCAAGCGGGTCGCGGAGCACCTCAACCCCCGGGTCGCCCGGATCGCGGCGCTCCCGAAGCCGACCGAGCGCGAGCGGAGCCAGTGGTACTTCCAGCGCTACGTCGAACATCTGCCCGCCGCCGGGGAGATCGTGCTGTTCGACCGCTCCTGGTACAACAGGGCCGGCGTCGAGCACGTGATGGGCTTCTGCACCAGGGAGGAGTACCAGCTCTTCCTCCGGCAGTGTCCGATCTTCGAGCGGATGCTGATCGAGGCCGGGATCGTGCTGCGCAAGTACTGGTTCTCGGTGAGCGACACCGAGCAGCAGGAGCGGTTCCGCCGCCGCCTCGAGGATCCGCTGCGGCGCTGGAAACTCTCCCCGATGGACCTGGAGTCGATCACCCGCTGGGAGGCGTACTCCCGTGCCAAGGACGAGATGCTGGTGCACACCGACATCTCGGAGGCGCCCTGGTTCGTCGTGGAGAGCGACGACAAGCGGCGGGCCCGACTGAACATGATCGCGCACCTGCTGGGCTCGGTTCCCTACGACGACGTCCCGCCGCCCGTGCTGGAACTGCCCGCGCGCCCGCCGTCGACCGGCTACCAGCGCCCGCCGCGTGATCTGCAGACCTACGTCCCCGACCACGCGGCGAGCCTCTGAACAGCCGGTCATCCCGGTCACACCCGCTCGGGCACGATGACGACCGGGCAGGCGGAGTGGTGCAGCACGCCGTGGGCGACCCGGCCCAGCTGGAGCCCGAAGTGCCGCTGCCGGCGGCGGGCCCCGAGGACCAGCAGGTCGGCGTCGAGCGAGGCCTCCACCAGGACGGTCCGGGCGTGGCCCTCGACCGTACGGTGGCGCACCGGGACCCCGGCTGGGACGTCCTGAAGCGCCTTCTCCAGAGCCTCCACCGCCTGCTGCTCGTGCAGGTGGGCGGGTTCCCCGGCGAGCAGGGGATGGTCGGTGGTCTCGTGCGCGGGGCACCGCCAGGCCCGTACGGCCTCCAGCCCGGTCCCGCGCCGCCGCGCCTCCTCGGCGGCGAAACGCACCGCCGCCGAGGCCACCGGCGGCTCGCCCACGCCGACGACCACTCGGCCATGGGCCGTGGGCAGCGCCTGGTCGTCGTGACTGCCGCGCACGACGACCACGGGGCAGTGGGCGTGACCGGCCACGGTCAGGCTCACCGAGCCGAGCAGCGCCTCGGCGAGGCCGGTACGGCCTCGGGTGCCGGTCACCAGGAGGGAGGCGCTGCGGCTCTCCCTCAGCAGCGCGTACTCGGGTTCCTCGGCCTGTACGTCGGTGGCGACCTTCACCTCGGGCCGTCGGCTCGTGGCGCGCCGGGCGGCGGTCGCCACGATGTCCTCGGCCAGCACCTGCTCGGACGGCTTGCCCAGATCCTCGGCGAGGTGGGCACCCTCGTACCGCTCCCACAGCGAGGCGTACACCAGCCGCAGGGGCAGCCCGCGAACGGCGGCCTCGTCCGCCGCCCAGTCCACGGCCCGCAGAGCGGGCTCGGAGCCGTCGACGCCGACGACGATCGGCAGGTCCGTCGTCATCGCCGTCACCGCCCCGTGTCCAGGTCGAAGACGATCCGGGCCTTGACCTCACCGCGCAGTACCTCGTCGATCGACTCGTTGACGGAGGCCAGCGGACGGGTCTCGCAGATGACCTCCGTACGGCCGGCCGCGTGCAGCTGGAAGACCTCGGCGAGGTCCTGCCGGGTGCCGACGATCGAGCCGATCACGCTGGTGCCGTTGAGGACGGTGCCGAAGATGGGCACGCGGACCGTGCCGTGCGCGGGCAGGGCCACCATGACCAGCTTTCCGCCGCGCCGCAGCCCGGCGTTGACGGCCTCGAAGGCGGCGTCGTCGACGGCGAGCGCGATCGCGGCGTGTGCGCCGCCGTGCTGCTTCAGGACCGCGCCGACGTCGTCCTTGCGGGCGTCGATGAGGATGTCGGCGCCCAGTTGGGCGGCGAGTTCGAGCTTCTCGTCGGTGACGTCGATCGCCGCGACGGTGGCCCCGGCGATCTTCGCGTACTGGACGGCCAGGTGCCCGAGCCCGCCGACGCCGGAGATGGCCACGAGCTGCGCGGGCTTCACCTCGGCGACCTTCAGCGCCTTGTACGTCGTCACGCCCGCGCAGGTCAGGGGGGCCGCGTCGACGGCGCTGACGCCGTCCGGCACGGGCTGGGCGAAGTCGGCCCAGGCGAGCATCTTCTCGGCGTACCCGCCGTCGCAGCCGTAGCCGGTGTTGACCTGTTGCTCGCAGAGGGTCTCCCAGCCGGACAGGCAGTGCTCGCACCGCCCGCACGCCTTGCCGAGCCAGGGCACGGCGACCCGCTGCCCGACGCCGAGGTGGGTGACGCCGTCGCCGAGCTTCTCGACGAGGCCGACGCCCTCGTGGCCGGGGACGAAGGGCGGGCTGGGCTTGACGGGCCAGTCGCCGTGGGCGGCGTGGATGTCGGTGTGGCACAGCCCGCAGGCCTCGACGCGGATACGGACCTGGCCGGGGCCGGGCTCGGGGTCGGGGCGTTCCTCGATGACCAGGGGCTCGCCGAAGGCTCGTACGACCGCTGCCTTCATGGGATTCAACTCCTCGGGCTTCAGGGAGACTTCGGGGTGGGACGTCAGTCGTGGGGGACGACGGCGACGGGGGCGGCGGAGTGGTGCAGCACGGCGTGGGTCACCGGGCCGATGTGGGCACCGAACGGGTTGCGGCGGATCCGGCGGCCCACGACGACCAGGGAGGCCTCGCGGGAGGCGTCGGCCAGGTGGCTGCCGGGGGTGCCGTAGTGGCATTCCTCGGTGACCTCGACGTCCGGGTGCTTCTCGCGCCACGGACGCAGGAACTCGGTCAGGGCGACGGTCTCGCGGTGGGCGAGGGCGCCGTGGAGTTCGAGGTCGGTGGCGAGGCCGTAGGCGTAGTACGGGGGCGGATTCCAGCCGTGCACGACCCGCAGGGAGGTACCACGGCGGGCCGCCGCCGCGAAGGCGAACTCGATCAGGGTCTCGTCCGGGCTCCCGATGTCGAGGCCGAGGACGACGGGCCGGAACGGGGTCGCGGCGGACGGGATGCCGGCCGGGTCCATCTCGTGCTCGTCGGCTGCCTGCTCCCAGGCCCGGACCAGGACCACCGGCCGCTCGGCGTGCGCCACGGCCGACAGGCCGACCGAGCCGACCAGGAAGCCGCCGATGCCGCTCATTCCACGCGAGCCCAGCACCAGCAGCTCGGCGTCCTTCGCCGCGTCCGCCAGGACGTCGCCGGGGTGGCCGGTCAACTGCTCGGTGGTCACGTCGAGGCCGGGGTGACGCAGCCGGATGCCCTCGGCCGCCTCGCGCGGGATCCGCTCGGTCCAGTGAGCCTGCGTCTCGACGCCGAGCAGCGGCGCCTGCGCCATGGGAGCCGGGACAGGCTCCCACACATGCACCAGCTTCAGCGGCAGGCCCAGCAGCCCGGCCTCACGGGCCGCCCACTCGGCGGCGGCCAGGCTCTCGCTCGAACCGTCGAGGCCGACGGCGATGGTGCGGGTCATGATCTCCACCTCTTGATTCGGGGGCTCCGATACGAGCCTCGTCTCCGGACGAGGCCCCCGGCAGGGGCCGCAGGTCCCTGCCGGGGGGCCGACCGGCCCCATTGGCCGGGCGCTTCGGGGCGGCGGAGCCGTCGGCCCGGTTCGCCGCCCCTCCCGCCGATCAGCGCAGCCAGGGGCTGCGGCGGACGAGCGGGAGCTTCGCCCACAGCCGGCCGAGGCCGAGGGTGTCCCCGGAGGCGGTGGCGGCGAGGACGATCAGGACGACCGCGTAGACGACGTGGTACTCGACGAAGGGGTTCGTCGACATGCTCGGCGAGCCGTCGGAGAGGTGCTGCGCGGGCGGCCACTCGGCGACCCACATCAGCGCCATCATCAAGGTGCCCGCGAGTGCCGCGAACCGCAGCGCCACACCGGCGATCAGCGCGACGCCGACCCCGAGCAGACCGAGCATGAACAGCCAGTCCGCCCAGGCGGCCCCGGCCCAGTCGTGGAAGGTGGACTCCACCGGCCCGGCGGCGACACCGCTGAGGAAGCCCTTGGTGGGCGAGCCGCCGTCGATCCAGCCCTTGCCGGAGGAGGTGGCGTAGCCGAGGCCGAAGGTCTTGTCGAGGAAGGCCCACAGGAAGACGAACCCGGTGAGCAGGCGCAGGGACGCGAGGACGTAGGACCGCGCGGTGTGCGTGTAGCCGAGTGCCGACACGGCGGACTCGGAGACGGAGGCGTTCCGGTTCCTGCGGAAGGACGGCGGGTGGTAGCCAGAGCTCCGGTGAGGGTGCTCGTGCACGGCCATGGCGGTGATCCCTTCAGGGAGGAGCGGTCCGGTTCGGTTTCTGACGCCCCTCACTCTGGTCTCGCGGGACGACGACCGCCGGGTGCCGATGGACCATGGCTGTTGGGCTGAACGGCCCTGTTTCCAGGGACCGTTGGGGTACACGCGCGGCCTCCGCCCCACAGGGCTCGCGGTCGCGGCCGGGCCGGTGGATCCTGAGGCCCGACACGGGAAGGTGGTTCATGAGGCAGGACACAGGAGCCCACACACGGGTGTGGCGCCGCCTGGCACCCGGAGCCGTGGTTCTCCTCGGTTACCGGCGTACCTGGCTGAAGGGCGATCTGCTGGCCGGGGTGACGGTGGCCGCCTATCTGGTGCCGCAGGTCATGGCGTACGCGGGGGTGGCCGGGCTGCCGCCGGTCGCCGGACTGTGGGCGATCCTGCCCGCCCTCGCCCTGTACGCCCTGCTGGGCTCCTCACGCCTGCTCTCGGTCGGCCCCGAGTCCACGACCGCACTCATGACCGCGACCGTGGTCGGCCCGCTCGCCGCCGGCGACCCGAACCGCTACGCCGCGCTGGCGACCACCCTCGCGGTCACCGTCGGACTCCTGTGCCTGGTCGCACGGGCGGTGCGCCTCGGCTTCCTCGCGGATCTGCTCTCCCGCCCGGTCCTGATCGGCTATCTGGCGGGGGTCGCACTGATCATGATCGTGGACCAGCTGCCGAAGCTCACCGGGGTACGGACGACCGGTTCGGAGTTCTTCCCCCAACTGTTCTCCTTCGTCCGGCACTTGCCCGACGCCCACGCGGCGACCGTGATCCTCTCCGCCGCCGCGCTGGCGCTCCTGTTCACGGTGCCGAAGCGTGTGCCGGCCCCGCTGTTGGCCTTCGTCCTCGCCACCGCCACCGTGGCCGTGTTCGACCTCGACGGCCGGTACGGCATCAAGGTGATCGGCGACATCCCCTCCGGCCTGCCCGCCCTCGCCCGGCCGGACCTGAGCGAGCTGCCGCGTCTCGTCCTGCCCGCCCTCGGCGTCCTGATCGTCGCCTACACCGACTTCATCCTCACCGCGCGGGCGTTCCACACCGACGGCCCCGGGCTCGACGCCAACCAGGAGTTCCTGGCGCTGGGCGCCGCCAACCTGGGCGCGGGCGTCCTGCAGGGCTTCCCCGTCAGCAGCAGCGCCAGCCGCACCGCGCTCGCCTCCTCGGCGGGCGCCCGCAGCCAGGCGTACTCGCTGGTCGCCGGAGCCGTGGTGCTCGCCGTCCTGCTCTTCCTCAGCCCGCTGCTCACCCGCACCCCGTCCGCCGTCCTCGGCGCGCTCGTCGTCTATGCCGCCGTCCGCATGATCGACCTGGCGGGTTTCCGCCGCCTCGCGTCCTTCCGCCGCCGTGAGCTGCTGCTCGCGCTCGGCTGCCTGGCCGGGGTGCTCGCCCTCGACATCCTCTACGGCGTGCTCGTGGCCGTCGGCCTGTCGGTGGCCGAGTTGCTGAGCCGGGTCGCCCGGCCGCACGACGCGGTCGAGGGTGTCGTACCGGGCGTGGCCGGCATGCACGACGTCGACGACTACCCGACGGCCCGTACGATCCCCGGCCTGCTCGTCTACCGCTACGACTCCCCGCTGTTCTTCGCCAACGCGGAGGACTTCCGTCGCCGTGCCCTGGCCGCCGTGGACGAACAGACCGGGCCCGTACGGTGGTTCGTCCTCAACACCGAGGCCAACGTCGAGGTCGACATCACCGCCCTCGACGCGGTCGACGAACTGCGCCGCGAACTCGACCGCAGGGGCGTCGTGTTCGCCCTCGCCCGCGTGAAGCAGGACCTCCTGGACGACCTTGAGGCGTACGGCCTCGCGGACTCGGTGGGGCCGGAGCTGATCTTCCCGACGCTGCCGACGGCGGTGTCCGCGTACCGCCACTGGGCCGACGCGAAGCAGAACCGGACCGGAGCGAAACCCCACCAGGGCCCTGGTCAGGGGATCTAGGCCGAATCGGCACGACACGGCACCCGCTGCGGTTTCGAGCCGTCCGACAGCCGACGCCGACTTGGCGGCCCGTGAGGCGGCCGTAGTTGTCCGACCGGTGGACACCGGGTGCCGGGGGTCTCCCCGTGGGAGCCGAGTGGCCCGGCCGGAGGGTCGAGTGGCCCATGGCCCGCCGCCCGGCATCGGGCACACGCTGGTCATGGCAGTTCCCGTACCCGTCAGGGAGGCACGCCGTGATCACCACTCCTACCCCCAGCATGCTGCGAGCCCTGCCCGCGGAGCACAGGCAGCGGCTCATGCGCGTCGCCCGCGAGGTGTCCGTCCCTCAGGGGACTCGCCTGTTCGAGGAGGGCGGCAAGGCCGACCGGTTCTGGATCATCCGCACCGGCACCGTCGAACTCGACATGCGGGTGCCCGGTCGCCGCGCGGCCGTCATCGAGAGCCTCCGTCACAACGAGCTCGTGGGCTGGTCCTGGCTGTTCGGACCGCACAGCTGGCACATGGGTGCCATAGCGACGACCCCGGTGCGGGCGTACGAGTTCGACGCCACGGCCATCCGGCTGATGTGCCAGGACGATCCTGCCCTCGGCGCCACCGTCGCCCTGTGGGTCGGCGACGTGCTCGCCCACCGCCTCCGCTCTGCCCGGACCCGGCTGCTGGACCTGTACGCCCCCTACGGCGCCGGCACTCACGCCTGAGCCGAGCACAGCACCGAGGGTTGAGAAGAGAGGAGGGAGCCACGATGCACGGCACCCCGCACATCGTCAGCGACGTCATGACCCACACGGTCACCGCGGTCGGCCGCCAGGCCACCTTCAAGGAGATCGTGCGGATGATGCAGGACTGGCAGGTCAGCGCCCTGCCCGTCCTGGAGGGCGAGGGCCGCGTCGTGGGGCTCGTCTCCGAGGCCGATCTGTTGCCCAAGGAGGAGTTCCGCGACAGCGACCCCGACCGGTACATACAGCTGCGCCGCCTGTTCGACCTCGCGAAGGCCGGCGGCGTGCGGGCGGAGGAGCTGATGACCGCCCCGGCGCTCACCACGCGCCCCGACGCCACGCTCGCCGAAGCCGCCCGGACCATGGCACGGGCCAGGGTCAAGCGGCTGCCGGTGGTCAACCAACTGGGCATGCTGGAGGGCATCGTCAGCAGGTCCGACCTTCTCAAGGTCTTCCTGCGCTCCGACGACGACCTCGCCGAGGAGATCCGCCGCGAGGTCGTGTCCTACCTCTTCCCGCCGCCGGGATCATCGGTCCGCGTCCAGGGGCACGACGGCGTGGTGAAGCTGGCCGGCCGGGTCCGGGACACCTCCCTGGTCCCCGTGGCCGCCCGCCTGGTGCGTGCCGTCGAGGGTGTGGTGGACGTGGACTTCGAGCTGGGTGACGAAGGCGTCGGCCACGTCGTGGGCGACCTGGACGATCACGGACTCGGCAACCGACACGTCCACCGCGGCGCCGCCCTCGACCGCGAGACCGAGACACGGGCGGCAGAGGCACATCCCGACCCCAGTAGGGCCGGTCGGCCCTAGTACATCGGGCCCCGGCGAGCGATGATCGTCGACACGGGTGACCCGCAGAGCCCGCACGCCACCGGGGACGAGGGGCCGTCATGACCGAGACACGCACCTTCACGGAGCAGGACCCGATCAGGGTGTTCCTGCTCGACGACCACGAGGTCGTACGACGCGGCATCACCGACCTCCTCGACGCCGAACCGGACATCTCCGTGATCGGTGACGCGGATTCCGTCGAGCACGCCCTCGTCCGTGCTCCGGCACTGCGCCCGGACGTCGCCGTGCTGGACGTACGTCTCCCGGACGGCGACGGCATCACGGTCTGCCGGGAACTGCGCAGCCGGATGCCGGAGCTGGCCTGTCTGATGCTGACCTCGTTCGACGACGAGGACGCCCTGCTGGACGCGATCATGGCCGGGGCCTCCGGCTATGTCCTCAAGCAGATCAGGGGCTCCGACCTGGTCTCGGCGGTACGCACGGTCGCCTCCGGCCAGTCCATGCTGGACCCCGCGACCACGGCCCGTCTGATGCGCTCGCTGCGCGCCGACCCCGCCGAGACCCCCGCCCTGTCACCCGAGCTGGCGAGCCTGTCGCCCCGCGAGCGGGACATCCTGGCCCTGATCGGCGACGGTCTCACCAACCGGGAGATCGGCAAGAAGCTCTACCTCTCCGAGAAGACCGTCAAGAACCACATCTCCCGCCTCCTGGCCAAGCTCGGCGTCCAGCGCCGCGTCCAGGCCGCGGTCCTCGCCTCCCAGCTGGAGCAGCCGGCCACCGGCGAACGCCCAGGGAGGTGAGCGGCGGCGCGGGCCGTCCGGAGCCGCGGTGAGGCCGGTGAATCGCGCATCTCCTGAGGCTTGACCAACCGACGCTCAGGCGGTTGCCGGGCTCGCGTCGCCGTCGGAATCCGATGCCGCGGCGGGAACTTCCCGGGCCGCCGGGGCGGGTCCGTCGGCGACCCGGCTCAGCAGCGTCCCGAGGGCCTCGGCCGTCGGTGAGCCGGGTCGCGGCAGGTAGGTGAGCAGTGAGCGATCGGGGCGGGCGGGCACGGCGAGCACGTGGGGGTCGAACTCGAGCGTGCCGACGACCGGGTGCACGAAACGGGTGACGCCCAACCGCTTCTCCCGTACGTCGCCGGTCGCCCCCAGCCGCCGGAACGGCTCGCTGCGGATGGCCGGCTCACCGACCAGCGCCGCCGGCTCGGCGTCCTCGGGCCGGTGCCCGGTGAGCAGGCGCAGCTGGGCGACCGATTCCGCGGCCGAACTATGGGTGACATACCTCGCCGGCGACCGCGAATGCCGGCCGCCGGGGAGCTGTGGGTCAGGTACCGGCCGACGGGCTCGGCCCGTAGTAGGAGGTGATGGGTGCGCGTGCCTCGTCGTGCAGGGCCGGACCGTCCTGCGTCACCGACGGCCACAGGCCCGACTCCGGGTTGAGTTCGACGAGTTGCTCGGTGGAGAGCGCGTACACGACCCGGCCGATGCCGGAGCGAATGATGCCGCCGGCGCACATGCCGCACGGCTGGCAGCTTGTGTACAGGGTGGTACGGGCGGCCGTGGCCGTATCCAGCTCACGGGCCGCCCACCGGGCCAGCTTCAACTCCGGATGGGCCGTGATGTCGTCGTCCCGCCGGACTGTGTTGTGCGCCTCGGCGAGGATGGCCCCGTCCGGCCCGGCCAGCAGCGAGCCGTACGGCGCATCGCCCAGCTCCACCGCGCGCGCCGCGATACCGATGGCCTGCCGCAGCAGCGCCTCGTCAGCAGGGGTGATCACGACGCCGCCCCCCACTGCTCGGCAACCGCGGTGAGCGCGCACCACGCGGCCTCGGGCCGACGGGTCTGAGCCGGGTCCCCGTCGTAGGGGTCGAACACCACCGCCTGGGCACCGAGCCCGCGAAGCTCCGCCAGATCACCCACGATCTGCCGCATGTCGCCGACACCGGCCGGCCGCTCGGCATCCTCGATCGGAGCGTCGGTCAACCGCAGCGCGATCCGCGGCGCGAACCCCGGCAACGCGTGGTCCGCGAGAACCGACCGCATCCGCGTCAGCGGAAGCCTCAGCGGATGCCAGGCATCGCCGAACCTGACCGTCCGCCGGATCGCCGCCGCACTGTGCCCGCCGACCCACACCGCGGGCGCGGCCTGGTCCTCCGCCTCCCACACCTGCCGCATCACCCCCAGGTACTCGTCGGTCAGCCGGCCCCGCGCGCCGAACGGCACCCCGAGCGCGTCGAACTCCTGCCGCGCCCATCCCACCCCCACTCCGAGCACGAACCGCCCACCGCTGAGCCGTTGCAGACTGCTCGCCATCCGTGCCGCCAGCAGCGGATGACGGTACGGCAGCACCAGCACGGTCGTGCCCAGCGACAGTTCGCCACCGCTGACACCGGCCAGCCAGGACAGTGTGGTGAACGGGTCGTAGAACGGCTCCGGATACCGCTCCGCCACATCCGGGGTGACGGCCACGTGGTCCGACACCATCAGCAGATCGAACCCGCCCCCCGCCACGACCCGCGCCCACTCACGCAGCACGCCCGGGTCGGTCCCGGGCCCGAAGTTCGGTACGTTGACACCCAGTTGCATGCCTCGAGATTATTGCGGTGATCACGCCGGGCGGAACCAAACCTTCCCGGTAGTTCCCGCTTCCCGCAGTGAATCTCCCGGTAATATCGCGCCATGGCCGTGAACCTCGACGACATCGACTGGGCGATCATCGACCAGTTGCAGCAGGACGCCCGCCTCTCCCTCAGCGAGCTGGGGCGCCGCGTCAGCCTCAGCCCGTCGGCCACCACCGAGCGGGTGCGCAATCTGGAGTCGCTGGGCGTCATCACCGGCTACCACGCCACCGTGGACCTGGCCAAGGTCGGCTACCCGGTGCTCGCCGTCGTCCGCCTGAAGTACCCCGGCAACCGCCACCAGCCCCTGCACCAGCTGCTCGCCGAACGCCGGGAGATCCTGGAGTGCCTGCGGACCACCGGCGACGACTGCTACACCCTGAAGGTGGCCGCGACCTCCATGGAGCACCTGGAGACGCTCATGGACGAACTGGCCGGCTTCGGCACCACGACCACGAGCGTCGTCTACAGCCGAACCCTGCCCCTTCGCGGACCCAGGCGGCCCTGACCAACAGCCGACCGCCGCCATGCCCGGCTTTGCCCGATGACGCCGAGGTGACCGGTCAGCGGTAGGTGTTGTTGGTGGTGTGTTCGCCGGCGAGCCACGAGGCGAGGTCGGCGTGGGCGGTGCGGCGGCGTTCCTCGTCGCTCGCCTCGATACCGGGGGCGTCCACGGTGAACTCGAGGAGCAGGCCGTTGGGGTCGCTGGTGTAGAGGGAACGGCAGTAGCCGTGTTCCAGGACGTAGGTCTCCTCGGGCTTCCAGCCCGCCTTCTCCAGCCGCTCGGCGATCGCGCTCTGCACCGCCTCGGTGACCTTCAGCGCGATGTGCTGGAACGGCGAGTGCGGCATCTCGGGGCCGAACTGCTTCTGGTCCTCGGGGTCGGCGAACTGGAAGAAGGCGAGGGCGCTGCCGTCGCCGAGGGCGTAGAAGGTGTGGCAGTACGTGCGTACCGCGCCGAAGAGTTCGTCGGACTCCTTCCAGGTGGCGACGAGGGGCAGGCCGATGAGGTCCTCGTAGAAGGCCCGGGTCGCCTCCTGGTCACGGGTGACGTAGGCGTTGTGGTGCAGCCGTGAGGGCAGGTCGGCGGCGCCGGACGCGGCTGAGGGTGCGGGGGAAGTCTGGGTCATCGTCGACTCTCCTTGAGATTTCCTGGTCCGCCGGGTGGCAGGCGACGGACAGAGCGACGGATGGAGTGGCGGACGTCTGTCCGACAGGCGGTCGCTGTCGTTACCTTCGTGCGCTTCGCCCCCGCCGTCAAGAGCCTCGCGGGAGCCGGTCGCCCGTGTGCGGCTTTCTCCACAGACGTGACGGCATGTGGACACTGGGCAGTAACCTGAACACCCAGCCGAACGACTGTGAGGGGCCGCAGATGCCGCGTACCGGTACCGGGCCCGACTTCATCGAAGCGTTGGCCCGGGGGCTCGACGTGATCACCGCGTTCGCCCCGCAGCGCCCGGTGATGTCCCTCTCCGAGCTCGCGACGGCGACCGGCCTGGCCCGCCCGACCGTACGGCGGATCCTGCTGACCCTCGAAGAACTCGGTTACGTGCGTGCCCTGGACAAGGGCTTCGCGCTCACCCCGCGCGTGCTCGACCTGGGCGTGGCGTACGTCGGTTCCCTGGGCCTCTGGGACGTCGCCCGTCCGCACATGGAGCGGCTGGTGGAGCGCACGCGCGAGTCCTGCTCGATCGCGCAGCTCGACGGCAGCGACATCGTGTACGTGGCGCGGGTCGCCGTCCCGAAGATCGTGACGCTCTCCGTGCGGATCGGTACGCGTTTCCCGGCGCTGCAGACCTCCCTGGGCAAGGTGCTGCTGGCGGCGCTGGAGCCGGAGCGGCTGGAGAAGACCCTGGCGGAGCCGACCCGCTCCGGGCTCACCCCTCTCCGGCAGCCCAGCCCGGAGGAACGGGACGAGGCTCTGCGCGAGGTACGGGCCCGCGGCTGGGCGCTGGCCGACGAGGAACTGGCGCTGGGCATCCGCTCGGTCGCGGTGCCCCTGCGGGACGGCGGGGGCCGGGTGATCGCGGCCGTCAACGTCAACGCCCATGCCGCCGAGACGTCGGTCGCCAAGCTGCGGGAGGAACATCTGCCGCTCCTGCTGCAGACGGCGGGCGACATCAGCTGCGACTTCGCCAAACTCGCCGCCCTCCCGCAGTCGCCGGCCCTTCCCCGCCCCTGACCCCCTCACCGCGACGGGCCGGCGGCACGCCGGACGGACTCCCCGGGGGCGGGCAGCGCCGTGCCGCAGCGCCGGCCCAGACCGAGTTACGCCGCCCGGGCCGTTGCGCCGGACCGGGCCGTTGCGCCGGACCGCAGCGCCGGACCAGGCCGAGTTGCGCCGCCTCGGGCCGTTGCGCCGGACCGGGCCGCAGCGCCGGACCAGGCCGCGTTGCGCCGGACCGGGCCGCAGCGCCGGCCCAGGCCGAGTTACGCCGCCCCGGGCCGTTGCGCCGGACCGGGCCGTTGCGCCGGACCAGGCCGTGGACCAGGCCGAGTTGCGCCGCCCCGGGCCGCAGCGCCGGCCCGATGCGCCGGGCCGGCCGCAGCGCGCGCCGTCCAGCCGTCCAGCCGTCCCCCCTCACGCCCGCCCCGGCGCCCCGGGCTGCCGCCCGCATCCGGCTGCCGACACCTCCCGTGGGGCCTGGCGACGGTCCCCGGCCCCTCGCCGCCCCGTCGGCCGCCGTGCCACAATCGCATTGGCGGACAAGTGTCCGCTGTGCGGTCGAAGGGATGGTGTCGTGTCATGGAAATGCCCTCAACGCCGGCAGCCTCGGGCAGGGGCGTCGGGCCGCTGGCCGGGCTGCTCGTCGCCGACTTCTCCCGCGTGCTGGCGGGCCCGTACGCGACCATGCTGCTCGCCGATCTCGGGGCCGAGGTCGTCAAGGTCGAGTCCCCGGCCGGTGACGAGACCCGGACCTGGATGCCGCCGACCCGGGGTGAGACGTCCACGTACTACCTGGGGGTCAACCGCAACAAGCGTTCCATCGCCCTCGACCTGCGCGCGGAGGACGACGCCACCGCCGCCCGTGAACTCGCGCACCGCGCCGACGTCGTGATCGAGAACTTCAAGCCGGGCGCGCTTGCCAAGTTCGGGCTGGACTACGCAGGCGTTGCCGCCCGCAACCCCGGGGTCGTCTACGCCTCGATCAGCGGCTTCGGATCCGGCGCGGGCCGGCACGTACCCGGCTACGACCTGATGGTGCAGGCGATCTCCGGTCTGATGAGCCTCACCGGAGACCCGGACGGCGAGCCCTACCGGGCCGGCATCTCCGTCTTCGACGTGATGGCGGGCAACCACGCCACCATCGGCATCCTGGCCGCGCTACGGCATCGCGACGCGACCGGCGAGGGCCAGCACGTCGAGGTCAATCTGCTGTCCTCGGCCCTGTCCGGCCTGGTCAACCACAGCTCCGCCTATGTGGCGGGCGGCACCGTGCCCTACCGGATGGGCAACGCCCACCCCAGCGTCTTCCCGTACGAGCCCTTCCCCACCGCCGACCGCGACCTGATCGTGGCCGCCGCCAACGACGGCCAGTTCCGGCGGCTGTGCGAGGTGCTCGGCATCCCCGACACGGCCGACGACCCCCGGTTCGCGCACAACAGGGACCGCACCGCCCGCCGTGAGGAACTGCGGCCCCTGCTGGTGGAACGGCTCGCCACCCGGGGCGCGTCCGAGTGGTTCGACGCCCTGGTCGCCGCGGGGGTACCGGCCGCCCCCATCAACACCATCGACGGCGGCTTCGCCATGGCCGAGCGCTTCGAACTGGACCCGGTCGTGGAGGTCGGCGAGGGCGAGCGGGCCGTCCCCATGGCACGCCACCCGATCACGTTCTCCGGAACACCGCCCCGCTACGAGCTGCCGCCCCCGGAACTCGACGAACACGGCCCCGAACTCCGCAAGTGGCTCTCGACACCGCAACCCCCGCGTACGAGCACGCCCCCACCCCTGCATTCGACCGCCCCGCAGGCCTCGCGTACGGACGCACCGCAAGCCCCCCACCCGAGCGCCCCGCACCCCCCGTACCCCACCGCCCCCCAAACCCCACCCCCCACCGGAAAGGACTCCCGTGACTGACCAGCCCGCCCCCGCCCCGGCCCCCTACCCCACCGCGCTCGGGGCCTCCTCTCCCACCACGATCACCCTCCTCGGCACCGACCTCGCCCGGGACGTCATGGGCGAGGTGGGATTCGGTGAACTCGCCTACTGGCTCGCCACCCAGCGGCGCCCCACCCCCGGCCAGGTGCGGGTCTTCGAGGCCGTCCTCGCCGCCCTGGCCGACCACGGCTTCACCCCTACCGCGATCGTCACGCGCCTCACCTATCTGTCGGCGCCGGACTCGGTGCAGGGCGCGCTCGCGGCCGGGCTGCTCGGCGGCGGCTCACGCTTTCTCGGGGTCACCGAGGACACGGGGACCTTTCTGCACGAGGTCATCGCTCAGCAGCGCGGCCCCCTGCCGGACGACGAGGCCGGATGGGACGTCCTCGCCCTGGAGACCGTACGCGCGCAGCGGGCGGCCGGGCGGTTCGTGCCCGGTCTCGGCCATCACGTCCACAAGGACGGCGACCCGCGCACCCCCCGGCTGATGCAGATCGCCGCCGAGGAGGGGCAGTTCGGCCCCCATCTGTCGCTGTTCGCCGCGATCGGCCGAACCCACCCCCAACTGCTCGGGAAAACCCTGCCGTTGAATGGCGCCGGGGTGTGCGGAGCCGCCCTCGCCGACCTCGACCTGCCCATCCCGCTGCTGCGCGGCTTCGCGCTGCTGGCCCGTACGGCGGGACTGATCGGCCAGCTCGCGGAGGAGATGAGGCATCCGGTCGCGAACGACATCTTCCTCTCCGTCGACCTCAACAACCTGCCCGTCGCCCCCGACCCGCACCCCGGAAACCTGCCGTGACCCGGCCGCCGACACGCGAGGCCGCGCCCCTCGTGCTGCTCGTCCACGGCGCCCACCACGGAGCCCGGTGCTGGGAGGAGGTGACCGAACAACTGCGCGCGGACGGCGTCCGCAACCGGGCGATCGACCTCCCCCTCACCTCCTTCACCGACGACACCGAGGCCGTCCGCGCCGCCGTACGGGAGGCGGCCGCACGCGGGCCCGTGCTGCTGGTCGCGCACAGCTACGCCGGCCTGCCGGTCTCGGCCGGCGGGCACACGGCGGCCCGCCTGGTCTACGTCGCCGCGCGGATGCCGCTGCCCGGCGAGTCCCCCGCCCAACTGACGCCCACCTGGAACGACCCCGCCTTCCACCGCTCGGTACGGACGGCCCCGGACGGAACGCGGACCCTGCTGCCGTCCGCCCGCGAGGCGCTCTACTCCACCACGCCTCCCCGGACCGCCGAGCGCGCGGCGAAGCTCTGGCGGCCGATGCTCAGCACGGTGCCGGACACGCCCCTCGACGACCCGGCGTGGCTGACGGTCCCCAGCGCGTACGTCGTGTGCGCCGCGGACCGGACCGTGCGCCCCGAAGCGCAGCGCGCCTGCGCCGCACGTGCCGCCGTACAGGTCGAACTCGACTGCGACCACTCACCGTTCTACTCCGCGCCGGGCCCACTGGCCCGGTTCCTCGCCACGCAGGCCGCTCTTCTCGCATACCGGTGAAAAACGGATAAGACAATCCAATTGCTAGACTCGCCGCCATGAATCCAGGCGCCCAGCACCCCGACGGTCACTCCGCCGCGCCCCTGCGCAGTGACGCCGAGCGCAACCGGGAGCGGATCATCGCCGCCGCGCGCACGGTGTTCGCGCGGGACGGTCTGAGTGCCTCCATGGCCTCCGTGGCCCGCGAGGCCGGCGTAGGGATCGCCACCATGTTCCGCCGCTTCCCCACGAAGGAAGAACTGGTCGACGCCGTCTTCTCCGACCGCATGGGCGCCTACGCCGACGCGGTCGCCGCCGCCCTGGACGACCCCGACCCCTGGCACGGCTTTGTCGGATACATCGAGTCCGCCTGTGCCATGCAAGCCGCCGACAACGGCTTCGCCGACGTCCTGACCATGACCTTCCCCACCGCCAAGGTCCTGGAGCAACGCCGGAGCGAGGCGTACGAGGCCATGCTGCGCCTCATCGACCGAGCCAAGGCCACCGGCCGCCTGCGCGAGGACTTCGACCCCTCGGACCTTGTACTGATCCACATGGCCAACGCCGGTGTCGTGGGCGCCACCGGCGACGCCGCCCCGGACGCCTGGCGACGCGTCGTCGCCCTGCTCGTCCAGTCCCTCGAGACCCCGGCGCGCGGCCCCCTGCCCGCCTCACCCGGACACGAACCCCTCTACAAGGCCATGCTCCGCGCCGGCCAGGGGACGTCAACACCGCCGCCCGGCAAGAGCAGTTGAGCCGACAGGCGGAGTCGACGCCTTGTCGGGGCCGAGGCCCGGAAAATCATTGGAGCGCCGCCCCCGTACGCCGCTACCGTGCTGCCGAACGCGAACCCCGTCGTCGAGGCAAAGGCATGCCGTTGTACACCAAGTGAGACCCCCCGAACGCTGATCGGTCGCGCGTCGCGCCTATGCGCCGCGCTGCTTTCTGCTGCGGTCTTCTCACTGGAAACGGTGTCCTTCTGTGCTCAATCGCTGGGTGGTCATGCCCACCTGCCTGCCTCTCGTTCTCCGGCGCTGCCACACGTGCACTGCCGAGCGCTTCCGCGTGAACGGCAAGTTCCGCGTCAACGCGAACCACAAACTCATCGACGCCTGGCTCCTCGCGCTCTGCACCGGCTGCGGGGAGACCACCAAGCTCGCCATCCTGGAGCGGGTGAACGTCCGTTCCGTACGGCCCGAGCTGCTGGACCGGATGCATGACAACGACCCTGTACTGGCAGGCGAGTTGCTCCAGGACCCGGTCGTACGGCGTCGTAACCGCATCGCCCTCGACTGGGACAACGCCTGGCGTCTCGAGACCGGCGGATCGGATCACCTGGACCGCGAGAAGGCCGACGTCTCGGTCCGTTTCGTCGCGCGGATCCCTGTGCGGCCGGTGCGACTGATCGCCGAGGGGTACGGGCTTTCACGGGCCGCGGTCGAGCGGCTGATCGCGGAGGGCAAGCTCGTCTCGGCGGTCCGGCTGACCGGCAAGCTCTCCGGCGACTTCACCTTCACGCTCAAGCGCTGAGCAACCGCTGAGCAACCCCCCTCCCGGGGGCGGGGTCTGGCCGGCGGCTGAATCCGTCGGACAGACCCCCGCTCTCCCCTTCTTCCCTTACCGCTACCGCTACCGCACCAGGCACGGCCGCTTCCCGTCGAACTCCCAGCCCGGCACCAGGTACCGCATCCCGATCGCGTCGTCCCGCGCCCCCAACGCCCGCTCCTGGTACAGCTCGTGAGCCGCGAGCACCCGCTCCATGTCCACCTGGACGCCCAGCCCCGGCGCGTCCGGCACCGCGATCTCGCCCCCGACGATCCGGGGCGGAGCGACTGTGAGGCGTTCCAGGCCCTCCTGCCAGATCCAGTGGGTGTCGAGGGCGTTGTACTCGCCGGGGGCGGCGGCGCCGCAGTGCGTGACCATGGCCAGGGAGATGTCGAAGTGGTTGTTGGAGTGGCAACCCCAGGTCAGACCCATCGCGTTGCACAGCTGGGCCACGCGCACCGAGCCCTGCATGGTCCAGAAGTGCGGGTCGGCCAGCGGGATCGACACCGACTGGAGGGCCAGGGCGTGGGTCAGCTGCCGCCAGTCCGTGGCGATCATGTTGGTCGCCGTCGGCAGCCCCGTCGCCCGGCGGAACTCGGCGAGGATCTCGCGCCCCGAGTAGCCGTTCTCCGCGCCGCACGGGTCCTCGGCGTAGGCGAGCGTGTCGTTCAGGGGCGCGCACAGCTCGATCGCCTCGCGCAGCGACCACGCGCCGTTCGGGTCGAGGGTGATCCGCGCCTCGGGAAAGCGGTCCTTCAGCGCGCGTACGGCCTTGACCTCCTCGGCGCCCTCCAGGACTCCGCCCTTGAGCTTGAAGTCGCGGAAGCCGTAGTGGGCGTGGGTGGCCTCGGCCTGCCGGACGATCGCCTCCGGGGTGAGGGCCTCCTCGTGCCGGACGCGGTACCAGTCCACGTCGGCGTCCGGCTCGCGGACGTAGTCCAGCTCGGTGCGGTCCGGGTCGCCGACGTAGAAGAGGTAGCCCAATACCCGTACGGAATCGCGCTGTTGGCCGTCGCCGAGCAGGGCGGCGACCGGTACGTCCAGATGCTGGCCGAGGAGGTCAAGGAGGGCCGACTCGACCGCGGTCACCGCGTGGACGGTGGTGCGCAGGTCGAAGGTCTGGGCGCCGCGTCCGCCCGAGTCACGGTCGGCGAAGCGGGCCCCGATCTCCCTGAGGACGCGCTTGTAGTCGCCCACCTTCGCCCCGACGACCAGCGACTCGGCGTCGCGCAGCGTCCGCGTGATCTTCTCGCCGCCCGGCACCTCACCGAGTCCCGTACGGCCCTCGGAGTCGGTCAGGATCACGATGTTGCGCGTGAAGTAGGGGCCGTGGGCGCCGGAGAGGTTCAGCTCCATGCTGTCCCGGCCGGCCACCGGGTAGACGGAGAGGGCGGTGACGGTCGGCTGGCTCGTACGCGTGCTCATGCTCATCAGGTCCTTGTGCGCGGGGAGAAGAGGGAGGGGGAGGGGAAGGGGGTCAGATGGTGAGGATGTCCAGGGCCCATTCCGCCGCCAGCACTCCGCCCAGGCCGAGGACGGCCAGCACGGTCGTGTAGCTCGTACGGACCTTGATCGCTTCGACGACGGACAGGTTGAAGTACTCCTTGAACAGCCAGAAGCCCGGGTCGTTGACGTGCGAGCAGGCGATCGAGCCGCAGGCGACGGCCAGCACCATGATCTCCGGGTGGATGCCGCTGCCCGCGAGGAGCGGCAGCACCACGCCGGAAGCCGTCACGACCGCGACCGTCGCCGAGCCGAGCGCGATGCGGAGGATCACGGCGATGAGCCAGGCGAGGATGATGGGGGAGACGGACCAGGTGTCCGTGGTGTACTCGGAGATACCGCCCTCCACCAGCACGTTCTTGAAGGCGCCGCCGGCGCCGATCACCAGCAGGATCATCGCCATCGCCTGCGCCGCCGACGTGCAGGACGCGCCGACCTCCTCGAGGCTGCGGCCGATGCGCGGACCGAACGCCCACACCGCCAGACACAGGGTGAGCAGCAGCGCGATCGGGGCCGAGCCGATGAACGCGACGACATTGAGGAAGGGACTCTCGGTGGAGGTGGCCAGGTCGGTCACCGCCGCGCCGGCTATGAGGATCACCGGGAACAGGGCCACCGACAGGGACCAGCCGAGGCCGGGCATCTCCTCGTCGGTGAACTCCCGGTCGCTGACCAGGCCCTTGGGGATGGACGGGTTCATCGCCTTGATGAACGGCAGACGCGGCCATACGAGGGCGATGAGCGCGCCGGCCGGGACGGCGATGAACAGGCCGTAGAACAGGGTCAGTCCGACGGAGGCGTCGAAGGTGGCCGCGACGGCGGTCGGGCCGGGGTGCGGCGGCAGGAAGCTGTGCATCGTGGAGAGGGTGATCGACATCGGCAGGCCGACCCAGAGCAGCTTGGCGCCGGTGACCCTGACCAGGGTGAACGCGATCGGCACGATGATGATGAAGGCGACCTCGTAGAACATGGTCACGCCGATGAGCATGGACGTGATCACCATGGCCACCTGGACCCCGCGCGGCCCGCCCGCGTCGAGCAGCTTCCCGGCGATCCGCTGGGCGGCGCCGGAGTCGCCCATGACCCGGCCGACCATCGCACCGAGCCCGATGGTGAGCATGGTGTCGCCGATCTGACCCCCGATGCCGTCGGAGAGGACGTCCGGGATGGTCGCCACCGGGATGCCCCTGACGAGCGCGACGCCGACGGCGACGAGGAGCAGGGCGGCGAAGCCGTTGAGTCTGAACCGGGTCATGAGGAGCAGCAGAATCAGAACGCTGATGGCGACCACGAGAAGAGGCAAGACAGTTCCCCTTTGAACTGTGAGGCGATGTGAAATGGCTGGTCAGAAGCCACTGGTCAGAAGGCCTGCTGTCGTACCGCCCCCACCAGTGACAGGCCGTGGTCGAGGATCTTCGCCAGGTCGGCGAGGTCGCCGGGGCCCGGGTCGGTGAGCGGGGCGCGGACCGGGCCGACCGGCAGGCCGCGCAGTCGGGCCGCCGCCTTCACCAGGGACACGGCGTAGCCCGGCACCCGGTCGCGGAGTTCGACCAGCGGAACGTAGAACTCGCGCAGCAGCTCGGTCACCACCGTGTCGTCGCCGTCCCGCAGCGCGGCGAAGAAGGCGTTGGCGATCTCGGGTGCGAACGCGTGTACGGCGGAGGAGTACGCCGGGACGCCGACCGTGGCGTACGCGCGGGCCTGGATCTCGGCGGTCGAGGCGCCGTTGAAGAAGAGGAAGCCGTCGGGGGCGGCGAGGGTGAGCCGCTGGAGGCGGTCGAGGTCGCTGTGACCGTCCTTCAGGCCGACGACACCCGGGATCGCGGCGATGCGGCGCAGGCCCTCGGCCGTGAACGTGACCTGGCCGCGCTGGTACGCGATCAGCGGCAGCCGCGTTCCGGCGGCGATGTGCCGCAGCTGCTCCACCAGCCCGTCCTGCGGGGCCCCGACCAGATAGTGCGGCAGGACCAGCAGCGCGTCCGCGCCCGCCTCCTCGGCGATACGGGCGAACCGCAGCGCCTGTGCCCAGCCGTAGCCGATGCCCGCGACCACCGGCAGTCGGCCGTCGGAGATCTCGACGGTGGCCGTGACGACCGCGCGGTACTCGTCCTCGTCGAGCGAGAAGAACTCGCCGGTTCCGCAGGCGGGGAAGACCGCGCCGGGGGCGGAGGCCAGTCGTCCGGTCAGGTAGGCGCGGTAGGCGTCCAGGTCGAGACGGCCGTCGTCGGTGAAGCTGGTGAGCGGGAAGGAGAGCACGCCGCCGGCCATGCCGTCCCGGAGCCGCTGGACCACTGCGGCTGTCCCGGTCTCCGTCTCCGTCTCCATCTCCGTAGCCGTCTCCGCGTCCGTGTTGATCACTGGCATGAATCTCATCTCTCTATGCAGATGTCGTCTGCGTATGGAGATGGAGGTTAGATGCGTGAACGGGCGGGGGTCAATGGCCGCGACGGCGCTGATTCCTGGTCGATCTACGATTGGGCCATGCTGGAGAAGAGGGGTGTCCGCAGCGTGAAGTCGGCGGCCCGGACCGTCGCGCTGCTGGAACTTCTCGCCGCCCGGGGTGAGCGGCCCTCACGGCTGGACGAACTCGCCGAGGAACTGGATGTGCCGCGCAGCAGCATGTACCAGCTGCTCCAGACCCTCGTCGACTGCGGCTGGGTCCGCTCCGACGCGACCGGCTCCCTCTACGGCATCGGCATCCGCGCCCTGCTCACCGGCACCAGCTATCTGGACGGCGACCGGCGTATCCGCGCGGTCCGCCCCTACCTCGACGAGGCCTCGGACGCGCTCGGCGAGACGATTCACCTGGCCCGTCTCGACGGCCCGGATGTCGTCTACCTCGCCACCCGCGAGTCGCATGAGTACCTGCGCACGATAAGCCGCGTCGGCCGCCGTGTCCCCGCCCACGCCGGCGCGCTCGGCAAGGCGCTCCTGGCCGAACGCCATGACGCCGAACTTCCGCTGCCCGAGGGGGAGTTGGTCGCCCTCACGGGCAACACCCACACCACCCGGGCCGCCCTGCACGCCGATCTGGCGGAGGTGCGTGAGCGTGGGTACTCCGTGGACCGTGAGGAGACGGTGGTCGGGCTCGCGGGGTTCGGGTTCGCGCTGCGGTACGACAGCCCGGCGACCGACGCGATCAGTTGTTCGGTGCCGGTGGCTCGGCTGACGCCGGAGCACGAACTCCGGATCGTCGCCGTCATGCGGGAGACTCGGGCGCGGATCGAGTCAGCGGTGCCGATGAATTCGGGGGCGGTTGACTGGCGTTGAGCAGGTGGTTTGTTTACCTGCGGGCCGGTGGGGGCTTGTCGCGCAGTTCCCCGCGCCCCTAGGGGCTGCGCCCCTATCGGGCGCGGTCCGTCCCTCGGCCCCCCTACGCCAACGGGACCCGGGAGAAGCGTCCCGCCGTTCGCAGCTCGGTCTCGATTCGGGACGCCGTTCTGTGCAGCTCCGGCAGGATTTCTGTCACGCACTGCTCTGCCGTACGCCGGGTCGTGTGCATCGCGACGTTCACCGCTGCCACCACCCGGCCCGTACGGTCGCGCACCGGGACCGCTATCGACCGCAGCCCCTCCTCCAGCTCCTCGTCGACCAGGGCGTATCCCTGGTCCCGCACCTTCACGAGCAGCCGTGCGAAGGCCGCCGGGTCCGTCACGGTGTGCGGGGTCAGTGGGGCCAGGTCCCGCACCGCACGGGCCGCCTCGGGCATGTCGGCGAGCAGCACCCGGCCCATCGACGTCGGGTACGCCGGAAGCCTCGTCCCGACGGTGATGTTGGCGCTCATGATGCGCCGGGTCGCCACCCGGGCCGTGTACTGGATCTCCGCGCCGGAGTGCCCCGCCAGCACGGCCAGCGACGCCGACTCGTCGACGCGCCCCGCGAGTTCGGCCAGGTGCGGGGAGGCGATCTCGGCCAGGGACGTGTGGGAGAGGGGCGGGAAGCCCAGGGACAGGACCCGGGGGGTGAGGGCGAAGGTGCGGCCGTGGGCCTCGACGTAGCCCAGGTGCTCGTAGGTGATCAGGGCCCGGCGGGCGGTCGCCCTCGCGAGGCCGGTCGCCCGGGCGACCTCTGTCAGGGTCAGCTCGGCACGGCCCTCGCCGAAGGCCGTCAGCACGGTCAGGCCCCTGGCCAGGGACTCGATGAACTCCCGGCCCAGTTCCTGCTTGGACGCCCCGGTCCAGGCCGCGAGGCCGGAGGGCGGCGCCGGGGTGTCGACGGGCGGGCGGACCCGCAGTTCCGCCTCCATCGCGGTCACCGTCGCCCGCAGGCGTGGCAGCAGGGTGTCGCGCAGGTCGGTCGCGGTGTGGCGGCTGGTGTGGCTGACGACGCTCGCGACACAGGCCACCCGGCCCGTACGGGGGTCCCGTACGGGTACGGAGACGGCGACCAGGCCCGGTTCGATCAGCTGGTCGTCCAGTGCCCAGCCGTCGACGCGGGCCCGCTCGGCGTACGCCTCGAAGTCGGCGCCGGACTCGTCGGTGCGGGGCGGGACCGCGGGGAAGCCGTGGTCGGCCGGGTCCGCGGCCCGGCGTTCGCGCCAGCGCTGCCAGTCGGCCGGGGTCCACTCGGTGGCGAACAGCGGGCCGGGGGCGGTGCGTTCGGCGGGGAGGAGGTCGCCGATGCGGAAGCTGAGGGACATCGCGCGGCGGCGGGTGGCCTGGTGGATGAACCGGATGCCGTCCCGGTCGCCGACGGCGAGCGACACCGACTCGTCGAGCTCGTCGGCGAGGGCGTCCGCGTGCGCGTCGAGCAGCGCGGGCAGCCGGAGGGCGGCCAGATAGGCGTTGCCCAGCTCCATCAGCCGAGGGGTGAGAACCGCGTCCCGGCCGTCGAGACGGACGTACCCCATGCGGGCGAGGGTCGCGGTGATCCGGTCGACCGTGGAACGGGCCAGCCCGGTCGCGCGCTCGAGACCGCTCAGGCTCAGTGTCCCGCCCGCGTCGGTCAGTTGCCGCAGCACGGCAAGCCCACGCATCAGCGGGGCGACGGCCTCGGCGGGCGCGGCACCGGCAGCGACCGGTGTGACATTCGTGGCGGGGACAACCATGGGCACACCGTAATGCCCGGACGGAACCGCCGGCCGTGCGCCTGTCGGCGCCGGACGGCTCACGGCCGGGTGACGGTCACCCGGTAGTTCCCGTCGAGGTCCGCGCTCGCGACCGCGATCCGGATGCCACGCCTGGGATCCTTGAAGGCCTCGCCGGGGGCGAAGGGCGCGTCGGAGAGTTCCGCGTGGACGTTCGGGCTGCGGGTGCAGCCGCCGCTGTCCCGGCGGGAGTCGTACACCGTGACCGGGCCGCGGCCGGTGTCCACGTTCGCGTCGACCCGGTAGATCAGCACGCCCGGGCGGCACACCGTCTCGTCGTTGCCCTCGCGCGTGCGCAGCTCGACGGCGTATCCCGTACGGGAGGTCAGGGGCACGAAGACGAGTTTCGCGCCGCCGGGACGGGCCAGCGGGGTGAGCGTGTACTCCGTCGTCCCGGCCCTCAGCGCGCAGCCGACCTGCGAGGCGTCCAGCCAGCCGAGCTTCCACTTGTGCCAGCCCAGCAGGTCGTTGTTGGCGCCCCAGTCCTCGCTCATGATGTCCCAGTGGCCGACCGCGCCCCCGCCGTGCTGGGTGTAGAGGTCGGGCAGTCCGAACACATGGCCGTTCTCGTGGGGGAGGACGCGGTAGCCGGTCGTGTCGTACGAACCGGAGCCGTCGTCCTGACGTGAGTAGACGAAGGACGCGTTGGCGACGGGCACCCCGTCCGCGACCGGCGCCTCACGATTGCCGGCGAAGGTGACGGACAGGACGGTGTCCAGGGCGGAGGGGCCCGCGTTCGGGGTGACCAGCACGTTCAGCAGATCGTACGAGCGGAAGTCGACCGCCGGGTCCGCGGCGGCCACGATGTCGTGGACCAGCCGGCGGTAGCCGGGGTCGAAGGGGGCGCCGCGCTCTATGCCGTACGAGCGGAAGGTCCGCGGCATGCGCAGCCAGCCGGGGACGGGGGCCTCGGGGCGGTAGTCGAGGCGGCCGTAGGAGCTGGTGGTGAACCAGTCGCGGGTCTGCGGGAAGAACTCCGCGAGCCGGTCGAGGGCGCTGCCCTGGCCGGGGGCGTCGGAGAAGTCGACCATCAGGTTCAGCGCGCGGACGGTTCCGGTGGACCGGGAGTAGCCGGCCGGAGTGGGCAGGCCCTCGGACATCTGGACGCCGAGGCCGCCCCGGATCAGGCAGGGGCCGAGCGGGGAGGAGCGGGCCAGCGGGACGGAGCCCGCGGCCGTCGTGGAACCGCGCGGAGTGAGGTCCCCGGTGCCCGCCGAGGTGCTGACCGCGAGGGTCAGCGCGGCCACGGACACGAGGGCGGCCATCCGGCGTGGGCGCAGGGGTCCCGGCGGGCGTATCCGACGTCGGCTGGTCGGCTGCTGCATGCACGGCCCCTTCGCCACGGCAGCCGCCGGTCTCGGACTGCGCTCTTTCGATCACCCTGTGTCGAGGTCGGCGGGGGCGCGCGCTGGAGGAGACCGATCGTGGGTTTCTCGCCCCGAGGGGCTGTGACTCAGGTCACATGAAATCTCGTCGAGGGAGGGAAATAACCGGGGACTGATTCCCCGTTTAGCCATGTGTCCGAGCGAAACGGGGAGTGATTCCCCGGATCGAAACGCAGCAGTGGCGGACAAGCCCAGAAGCGCAATTTCCACGAAGGAGCACACCGTGCAGACCGCGACCCCCGTGCAGAAGGTGACCCGGCCCCGCGCCGATGCCCTGCGCAACCGGGAGCGGATCGTCACCGCCGCCCGCGAGATGTTCGTCGAGTTCGGCGCCGAGGTGCCGATCGACGAGATCGCCCGCCGGGCCGGCGTCGGCAATGCCACGGTGTACCGCAACTTTCCCGACCGGGAGGCCCTCGTACGCGAGGTCGTCTGCTCGGTCATGGACCGCACGTCCGAAGCGGCCGAACTCGCGCTCGCGGAGACCGGCGACGCCTTCGAGGCGCTGGCGCGCTTCGTGCACGCCGCGGCCGACGAACGGCTGAGCGCGCTGTGCCCGATGATGGCCAGCGCGTTCGACCAGCACCACCCCGACCTGGAGGCCGCGCGGGAGCGGATCGAACAGCTCACCCAGGAGATCATGGACCGCGCCAAGGCGGCCGGACAGCTCCGCGCCGACGTGGACGTGGGCGACGTCATGGTCGTCGTCTCCCAGCTCAGCCGCCCGCCGGCGGGCACGGAGTGCACGAGCATCGACCGCTTCGTCCACCGTCACCTGCAACTGTTCCTGGACGGACTGCGGGCCCCGGCCCACTCCGAACTGCCCGGCAGGGCCGTGACGATGGAGGACCTGCGCCGATCCTGACCGATTAGTTCACCGCGGTATCCGAGTCACCACTCGCAACAACAACAGACTTTCGGCCGTCAGCGCTGACGAGCCGGTCCCCTTTCACACATTTTTTCCGTCACGAAGTCCCGAAGTGGGTATCCCCATGTCCGAAACAGCCCAGGCTGCCGCCGCAAAGGCGCCGGCTCCCGACTCCAACCGCTGGAAGGCGCTCACCTTCATCGCGCTCGCCCAGCTGATGGTCGTGCTCGACGCGACCATCGTGAACATCGCACTGCCCTCCGCCCAGCAGGACCTGGGGATATCGGACGGCAACCGGCAGTGGGTCATCACGGCCTACGCCCTGGCCTTCGGTGGACTGCTGCTCTTCGGCGGCCGGATCGCCGACATCTGGGGCCGCAGGAACACCTTTGTCACCGGTCTCGTCGGCTTCGCCGCCGCCTCCGCCCTGGGCGGCGCGGCGACCAACGAGGCGATGCTCCTCGGCTCCCGCGCCCTGCAGGGTGCCTTCGGCGCGCTGCTCGCGCCCGCCGCGCTCTCCCTGCTCGCGGTGATGTTCACCGACGCCAAGGAGCGCGCCAAGGCGTTCGGCATCTACGGTGCGATCGCCGGTGGCGGTGGCGCCGTGGGCCTGATCCTCGGCGGCTTCCTCACCGAGTACCTGGACTGGCGCTGGACGTTCTTCGTGAACATCCCGTTCGCGATCGTGGCCGCCCTCGGCGCCGTCTTCGTCATCCGTGAGCCCTCCGGCAGCCGCAACCGCTCGCCGCTCGACATCCCGGGCGTCGTCCTGTCCACCCTCGGTCTGGTCTCCCTCGTCTACGGCTTCACGCGCGCCGAGTCCGAGGGCTGGAGCGACTCCCTGACCATCGGCCTGTTCATCGCCTCGGCGCTGCTCCTCGCGTCCTTCGTGTTCGTCGAGTCCAAGGTCAAGGCCCCGCTGCTGCCCCTGCGCGTCATCACCGAGCGCAACCGCGGCGGTGTCTACCTCTCGCTCGGCCTCGCGATCATCGCGATGTTCGGCCTGTTCCTCTTCCTGACCTACTACCTGCAGATCGTGAAGGGCTACTCGCCGGTCAAGACCGGCTTCGCGTTCCTGCCGATGATCGCGGGCATGATCACGGGCTCCACGCAGATCGGCGCCCGCCTGATGACCCGCGTCCCGGCGCGGCTGCTGATGGGCCCCGGCTTCCTGGTCGCCGCGCTCGGCATGCTGCTGCTGACCCAGATGGAGATCGGCTCCTCGTACGCGGCCCTGCTCCTGCCGGCGATGCTGCTGCTCGGCCTCGGTATGGGTACGGCGTTCATGCCGGCCATGTCCCTGGCCACGCTGGGTGTCGAGCCGCGTGACTCCGGTGTCGCCTCCGCGATGGTCAACACCTCGCAGCAGGTGGGCGGCGCGATCGGTACGGCCCTGCTGAACACGATCGCCGCCTCCGCCACCACGTCGTACATCTCCGACCACATCGGCGGCGCGGCCTCCCGCTCCCAGCAGCAGCTGGTCCAGCTGGAGGGCATGGTCAACGGCTACACCAGCGCCATCTGGTTCGCCGTCGGCATCCTGGTCGCCGCCGCGGGCATCGCCTTCACCTTCATCAACGCCGGTCGCCCGGACATGAGTTCGGTCAGCGGCGAGGGTGCCGACGAGGAGCTGAAGGTCCCGGTGGTCGCCCACTGACCCCGGCCGTCGCTCCTTACGGACACCTCGGACCCCTCGTCTTCCTTCGGGCCACTCCGTACGTCACGCGGGGTGGGGACGCCTCGTGACGTACGACTCCAGGATCTGCCCTGGTTCCGCTCAGCGGAGCCAGGGCAGATCCGCGTTCGCGTCCTCGGGCTGAAGGCCCTGGGCGACGATTTCCATGACATCGTGGAGAGTCTGGCGCTGCTCGTCGGTGATCCGGTCGAACAGTGCCTGGCGTACGGCGCTCACATGGCCGGGAGCGGTGCGTCGCAGCACCTCCTGGCCCTGCTCGGTCAGGACCGCGAACTGGCCGCGCTTGTCCGAGGGGCAGTCCTCACGCCGTACCCAGCCGTTCTTCTCGAGGCGGGCGATGGCGTGCGAGAGACGGGAGCGGGTGATCTTCGCCTTCATTGCGAGCTCCGTCATCCGCAGCCGCCGGTCCGGAGCGTCGGAGAGGCCGACGAGCAGGCCGTAGTAGACGTGCGGCATGCCGGCGTCACGCTGGAGCTGGCGGTCGAGATGGTCCTCGAGCAGCGTGACGGCGTGGACGTACACGCGCCAGGTGCGCTGTTCCTCGTCGGTGAGCCAGCGGGGCTCTGCGTCGGATGTAGATGCCGTGTTCATGTACTCCACTCTACGTTCCCCGTCCTTGAATTTTAAACCAAAACGATGTATGTTCAGTATGCGAGAAGCTTGAGAGTTCAACGGAATCTTCGGAACCGGGAAGGAAGCAGTCGACATGTCCGCCGACATCCAGGAGCGCATGCCCGCGCTCTACCTCAGTCACGGCGCGCCCCCACTGGCGGACGACCCGATCTGGCCCGGCGAACTCGCCGCGTGGTCGGCCGACCTGCCCCGCCCCAAGGCGATCCTCATGGTCTCCGCCCACTGGGAAGAGGCCCCGCTCGCCATCGGCGCCATCGAAACGATCCCCCTCGTCTACGACTTCTGGGGCTTCCCCGAGCACTACTACAAGGTCGAGTACGCCGCCCCTGGCGCTCCCCGCCTCGCCGAGTCCGTACGGAAGCTGCTGCGAGCCCCCGGCACACCCGTGCAGGACGTCCCGGACCGCGGTCTCGACCACGGCGCGTACGTCCCCCTGGTGGAGATGTTCCCCGAGGCGGACATCCCTGTCCTGCAGATCTCGATGCCGACCCTCGACCCGGTGAAACTGATGGACATCGGGCGCAAGCTCGCCCCCCTGCGCGACGAGGGCGTCCTCATCGTCGGCTCCGGCTTCTTCACCCACAATCTGGCCGCCCTCCGGCACACCGGGCCCGGAGTGCCTACCTGGTCGAGCGAGTTCGACGACTGGGGCCACCGGGCCCTGGAAACACGCGACGTGGACGGCCTGCTGGACTTCCTGAACAAGGCTCCCGCCGGCCGCTACGCCCACCCGCGCACCGAGCACTTCGCCCCGCTCTTCGTGACGATGGGCGCCGCCGAGGTGGCCGGTGAACTGGACTCCCAGAAGTCGGTCATCGACGGTTTCTGGCTCGGAATGGCCAAGCGGTCGGTCCAGTTCGGCTGACCCCACGGCCCGACAGTCGGCCCCTTGGGGCAGTCGTCCGTGGCCGAAAGAGTGCTCAGAGGTCCTTCTCGTACCAGGCCACGTCCCAGTAACGGCCGAACTTGCGGCCCACCTCCCGGTACGTCCCCACGTACCGGAACCCGAAGCGTTCGTGCAGCCGCACGGACGCTTCGTTCGGTGTCACGATCCCCGCCAGGGCGCGATGCACGTCCTCACCCGCCAGCGCCTCGAAGAGGGCCTTGTAGAGCAGGGTGCCGATACCGCGCCCGCCCGCGTCCGGCGCGAGATAGACGGTCACCTCCACCGTGGTGCCGTACGCCGGCTTCGCGCGGAAGGGGCCCGATG
>NZ_JBEYVP010000050.1:0-77630 GCF_040644035.1 Streptomyces sp. NPDC047042
ACCGGATACGACCTAGACACTCGCATCCTCGCAGGTCAGCGGCACCTTTCTGCTGTCAGGCCGTCAGCTCACCCAATTCCGCTGAATAACCGGGGATAACTGTTGCCCCGGTCAACACGGTGAAATGGCCATAGTCGCGGACGACATAAAGTGACGGGTTGTCGTTCGGTGGCGCCGTCGCGGCGCGACGGGGGACGAATGGGTCGACAGGGGCGAGAGAGGCGGAAGACGCCCGTCGGCCACCGGACCTGCGGCGACTGTCCGGCAACCGCCAACCGCCGCACCCTTGTTAACTTGAACCCTGTACGAAACCCTCGTACGACCGCGTACGCTGCGACCGGGGAGACGATGTCAAGCATGTCCGAATCCGAACAGAGAATCGACACCTCGGTACCGCACTCCGCCCGTATCTGGAACTACTGGCTGGGCGGCAAGGACAACTACCCCGTGGACGAGGCGGCCGGCGACGCCTACACGGCCGTCTTCCCCGGCATCGTCACCATCGCCCGCAGCAGCCGCGCGTTCCTGGGCCGTACGATCCGCCATCTGGCCGGGGAGGCGGGCATCCGCCAGTTCCTGGACGTCGGCACCGGCCTGCCCACCGTGGACAACACCCACGAGGTGGCCCAGTCGGTCGCCCCCGACGCCCGCATCGTGTACGTGGACCACGACCCGCTGGTCCTGACCCACGCCCGGGCCCTCCTGACGTCGACCCCCGAGGGCGCGACGGACTACGTGGACGCCGAGCTGTACGACACGGACCGCATCCTGAAGGCGGCGGCCAAGACGCTCGACCTCACCCGCCCGACCGCCCTCATCCTGAGCGGCATCCTCGGTCACGTCGCCGACCACACCGTGGCGCGCGGAATCGTCCGCGACCTGATGGCGGGCCTCCCGTCGGGCAGCTACCTCTCCCTGAACGAGGGCTCCCGGGGCACGGACCCCACCTACGAGCAGGCGCAGGACGCCTACAACGAGACGGGCGCGGTGCCGTATTTCCTGCGGCCGGTGGACCAGATCGAGGCGTACTTCGAGGGACTCGAGCTGGTCCCGCCGGGGGTGGTGTCGGTGCCGCTGTGGAGGCCGGAGCCGAGCGCGTCGGGGGTCGCGGCGCCGGCGATCGGCCAGCATGGCGGGGTGGGGCGCAAGCCCTGACCCGAGCACACGATCGTGCGTTGTGGCGCGCCGAGTCCGACTGCTGCGGATCGGCGCGCCGGAGAATCGGGCGGTGACGGGTCGCGAGTCGCGAGTCGCGCGGGCTCAGTCCTGCTTGGGGGCGGCCTGCTGGACCACTTCGAAGGACCAGAGCGTCGACGCGGAGGAGGCGGGCTTGGGCTGCTCCCCGCCGGGGGACGCGGGACGGTGGGCCGACTGCATCGGGCCCGCCATCCACGCCTGGAAGTCCTCCTCGCTGCGCCACCGCGTGTACACCAGGTAGTCGTCGGTACCCTCGACGGGCCGCAGCAGCTCGAACCACTCGAACCCGTCCGTTCCCTCGACGGCCCCGGCCCGCGCCGCGAACCGCTTCTCGAGCGTCTCGCGCTGCTCTTCGGAGACCGTGAGTACGTTGATCTTTACGATGCTCATGAGGCCCATCTTGCCGCAGGGGGCGCCGACGGTTCGGCGTGGGGGCGGGGGGTGTTACGGGCAGAGGGTGCGGTTCCTGTTCCGGTTCGTTCTCCGGCTGGTGCGTCGCCTGATTCGCCGGCCCGCCTACGCCTCGTACGACGTCCAGCTCGCACCAGACGAGCTTGCCGACGGTCAGCTCGGTCACGCCCCAGCGGTCGGCGACGGCACCGACGATGAGCAGTCCCCGCCCGAACATCTCGTCCGGCGCGGCGTTGCGGGCGCGCGGCAATAACTCGCCCCGGGGGTCGGAGACGCTGACGCGCACGGCGCGCTCGGTGAGAGCGAGTTCGACTCGGAAGAGACGGTCACGAAGAGACCCGTGCAGTACGGCGTTCCCGCCGAGCTCGGAGAGCAACAGGGCTGCGTCGGGGGCGAGTTCGGGGTGCCCCCAGTCGGTGAGGAGACGGTGGGCTCGGCGTCGGGCGAGGGTGACGCTTTTAGGGAAGGGGGTGTAGTCGAGGCGGTCGTATCGGAGGGGGGCGTCTTCCGTCATGGGGTCCCTTTCGGGCAGGGGGGAGCTGCGACGTGCGGGTAAGTGGCGCCGCTATGTGATCCGTTCGTCACCGACGGTAGAGAGAGTGCGAGATCAATACAAGTTGATCCCGGAACAATTAATCCGTTCGTGGTTGCCGAGCGGTTCCCAGCCGCGACAGACTGTGCGCGCACCAAAGCCTTGGAGGAGCACAGTTGAGCGCGAATCAACCCATGTTGGGGAACAGCACATCCTCGGTTCTGGGGCGCCGCCTCGGCAGCGAACTCAACAAACTGCGCACAGCTGCCGGGCTGACCCAGACTCACGCCGCCAAGGCTCTGACCTCGTCCATCACAAAAGTCACGAAGATGGAGCGCGGCTGGGTCCCCATGCGCGACCCCGACATCCGGGCGTTGTGCGAGCTGTACGGCGTCCGCGACCCCGGCGCAGTGGGCGCACTGCTCGAACTCGCCCGGGTCGACCGTGAGCGCCGTAAGGCGAAGGGCTGGTGGGACGACTTCGCCATCCCGGGTGTCATGCAGGAGTACGTCGCGCTGGAGAGCGCCGCGACGACGATCAAGGCCTGGCAGCCCGCATTCGTTCCGGGGCTTCTTCAAACACCGCAGTATGTGCGGGCGTTGAGGGAAACCCCTGCCGCCGAGGTGACCAAGAGTCCGGTGTCGGACGACGAGTTCATCGCGGCCCGCCTCGCTCGCCAACGCCGCCTGCTCCAGGACCCGCCGCTGACCCTTCAGGTAGTGATCTACGAAGCGGTACTCCGCAACTTCCCCGGTGGCGCGCCGACAGCCAGAGGCCAACTCGAAGAGCTGGCACGGGTCGCCGACCTGCCGACTGTCAGCCTACGGATCTTCCCCTTCACCGCCGGCACACACGCGGGTTTGAACGGCTCGTTCAACATCATCTCGTTCGCGGAGCCGGGGGCCATGGACGTCGTATACGTGGAGGCCCCCTTCGTCGAACGTTGGGTGGAGGGCGGAGAGGCTGCCGCGTCCTACGATGAGCTCTTCGGAAGGATCACCGAATGCTCCTTCGACGAACAGGAGTCGGTGTCGTTCCTCGCCAACCTACGCAAGGAACTGTGAGCCGTGCCTGACTTCGAGTACCGCAAGTCCAGCTACAGCAACGACGCGGCGGAGTGCGTCGAGATAGCCACCAATATCCCCGCCACCGTCGCGATACGCGACTCCAAAGCACCGACGAACCGCCCTATTCGGCTCCGCCCCACCACCTGGGCGAAATTTCGAGCCTCAGTCACCGACAATCACATGTGCGCAACACGACCACCTTCCATGACTAGCCTTTAACAAGACGAACTCTCAGTGAGCGCCTACAGTGTTAACAGAATGGGCCCCGACGGACCGACCCGGAGAGGCCCGGTCACCGTCGGCGATGAACTGCGTCAGAGATTCCTCCAATAATTCCAATAGCTGCCGCAGGTCGTCAGATGATCTGTCGAGACCTGGTTCGCCCGTGGCGCGGCCCGCGTCCGATGGACTGACTATTCGAGGTCCGCGAAGTAGGACAGGCCACCGTCGTTTAAGTCGATCGCCTCCTTCTGGTCCGCGCCGACATCGGCACCGCCGCGCGCGTGGAATCGCAGAAGGACGTCACTTGCCGGGCCGTTAATCAGTAATTCCAAACTCCGACTACGCATCGCGCTTGGAGCGAGCTGGCAGGCTCACGCATGATCGAGAGCAAGCCTGAAGTAATATCAAAAGAAAAAGGCCAACAGGCATAGAAGTATCGTAAATCCTGGCCCAAAAATCTCTGCGATTCCCGCAGAGGTGCGCTTGGAAAAGCTTTCACGGCCTTCCACGGGACATACCGATCGAACGTTCTCCAGAATTTCCGCAGCCAGCATTTGGCATTGATTTTTACCAGTCAAGCTGGTGTCGTAGGCCAAAACGGGGACACGGCCATACCCGCGGATCTCCAGAGTAATTGACCGATGCCCAACGCAACCAGCTACGCGATCGTACGGGATTTGATACAGAGTTATTAGATTCCTAACAACTATGCCAGCTGTCGAAATACCCAAAAATGGGCGAATAAAAAAAATGAACGAAAAGTACACCATGAGGGGAAAAGGGGTCATGATGACCAAATGGGTTCGGACACCCTCACTGCGCACACTCAGATGGGCAATTACCTGAAGGCCCACACTGAGCACGATTATGATGATCCCGATCATCACTCGCTGCGGTCTACGGTGGCGCATATTTCTCCTGTACAACTTCAACGACCCCACACGCGGTCGGCCTCCCTTTCACCACAAGAGAGGCCGACCATCACCTTTACCACTAGCGCGGGAACATCCACTTAGTCATTTTATGTATCAGACTACCAGTGTCACCCGCCGTGTACGCTTCTTGCGCCAGATTGATGGCCCTTGATCCAGCACTCGGTAGATAGGGAAGAGCTATCTCCGCCACGCTCGTAGTTGCTCCCCACAGGTCATGTGCACAGTTGGCTCCATTGTCGTAATTACACGAGTCGACCGCCTGACTGATGCTCGATGCCGCGCTGACAGTGGCGCCAGCTTTACCGACTAGCGCCAAAGCTTCTGCGGGTCCAGCGGCGCATGCCCCCATAGTTATGGCCACACACATACCCGCCAAGCCGGTCGCACCGTAGTTCACACCTTGGCCTATGTCGCCGATAATTTGAATAGTGTCTCGGCTCTCATGATTAAGCCTAAGGAGAGTTGTACCGATACCGTCGCCAAAGATTGGCTCTTTACATTTGTCGGCATCAGGCGTCATGGCGCACTTCTGTGCCGCCAGATATTCCGGACTCGCAATGCCAGGCGGAATGTAGGGGAGATGCGTCGGTTCAGGACGGGCGAGGCCAACAGGCACCGCATCACATGAAGCAAAGGGGACAGTTCCACATGTTGGCGCACCCACGGGAGCGCCCGGGCTGTCGTCGCGCTCTGGCCCACAGCCACTATTGCAGGGATGGGCCGGGCGCGGCTCGTCAGTGTCAACGGCCTCCATTGGACGCCCGTTGCCTGGCGTGCCGTCAGGACGCGTCGGGCAGGCCTCCGCCATAGGCCCCGCGCCGCCGCAGGAGAGACCCATCCCCGTGGGATCGCTGAAAGAAAGCGGGTTCTGCCCACCGTAAGTGTAGCCATTGAGAGTCTGCTGCTTATCGAGTTCCAGCAGGGGGTCTACGCTGATGAACCGCCCGCTCGATGGGTCGTACTCGCGCGCCCCCACGTGAGTCAGCCCCGTCCCGCCATCCGCAGACATCCCAAGGAAGCCCTTGTCGTCCGGCCACACCCCCGTCATCTGCCCACGGTTCGCGCCGAAGGGTGAGCTGTACCGCTTGCTCAGCGTCTGGTTGGAGTCAGCCGTGACGGAAAGACTGCTCGTGCCGTGGTGGTCGGAGGCGAGAAAGTTCAGCTTCCCCGTGCCCGACTCGTTGGTGCGCACGGCGATGGTGGCGCCGGCCGCGCTGTAGTAGCGGTTGGCCCAAATCTTGCCGGATTTGAGGTGGACTTCCGTCGCGCCCAGGTAGAGGACGGTCTCGCCGCTGGTGGCGTTGTCCCGGCGGATCAGGAGTTCGCCGTCGGCGTCGTACAGGTAGTTCGTCGCGGTCGCCGAGGCGGTGTCCGTGAGGCGGCTGAGCTTGCCTTCCGCGTTCCAGGCGAGCGTCTGCTTGGTGGTCGAGCCTGCCTTCTTTACACGGCTCTCCGTGTTGCCCGTGTCGTCGTACTGGTACTGGGGAGCGAGGCCCGTGCAAGTGCTGTTGACCGTGTTGGTGGCGCTCAACGCGTGCGGGCGAGCCGTGTCGTAGCAGTACGTCGTAGTGACCGGTGTTCCGGTGTTCTGCTTCTCCGTCTTTCGCTGGCCCGAGACGGTGTACGAGTAGCTCGTCCAGTAGGGAGCCGGACCGCCGAGGTTCGCCGTGGTGCGGTTCGCCGCCGTGCAGTTCTCGGTCTTCGGGGTCCAGGCCTCCGCGAGCCGACGGTACGCGTCGTATGTGAAGCACTGGTTGTCGGCACCGGTGCCGATGTTCGCACTGTCAACGATGGCGGTGACGTTGCCCGCCTGGTCGTAGGTGTAGTTGAGTTCCTGGACCGGACCCCGGGTCTGGTCGTCCACGGCTGCCTGGGTGAGGCGGCCGGTACCGGGCTCGTAGGTGTTGGTGAGGAACAGTCGCTTGGTTCCGGTGGCCGTGGAGGTACCGAGCTGGAGTTGTTCGACTTGGCCGAGGCCGGTGTAGGTGGCGGCCAGCAGGTAGCCGGAGGTACCGGAGAGTTCAGTGGGCAGGCCGGAACTGTTGTAGCGGTGCGTGAGGGTTTCCGCCGCCAGGCCCCCTGCCGCAGGCTCCTTGGTCGTGTTGACCGTGCCGTCTACGCGGTAGGTCGCCTCGTAGGTCGTCTTGTCCTTGATCGCGCCTGCCGTGACCAGCGGGTCGTCCGCCGGCAGCTTGAGGTCTGTACTCGTGGCGCGTCCGAGGTCGTCGTATGCGGTGACCTCCTTGGTGTACGTCTTGCCGGCCACCCCACCCTCGTAGCGGATGGACGCGGTGGGCATGCCCTTGAGGACGCTGTCGTAGGTCCAGGCGGCAAGCTGGTTGGCGTCAGTACGGGCTGTCTGCCACTGGCCTGTCTTGCGGCCCAGCTCGTCGTAGCCGTAGAGGAGGGTGCGCGCCTCGGCATCCTTGGTGGTGTCGACCTCGTCTAGGTCGGTGTAGGTCGTGACCGTGGTGCCCTTGTCCGGGTCCACCGCCTTCACCTGTCGGCCGAACAGGTCGTACGTATAGGACCACTTGGTGTCGTCAGGACCGGTTACGGTACTTGGTTTGCCGTCGCGGGTGGAGGTGTATCCGACGCGCGTGTACGGCGTTCCGGAGGATGCTCCGTATTGGGTGTCGTTGGGTTGTGTGCCCGCGTAGGTGCGGGTTTCCTTCACCCGGCCCAGGGAGTCGGTGATCGTACGCGTGGCGTTTCCACCCTGCGCGGCCGTGCTGGCTGTCGAGTCACCCGTGTAGGTCGAGATGATGTCCCACTGCTTCTCCCCCTCCACCAACCGGGTCGTCTTGACGGTGCGCCCGACACCGTCGAACTCGGTGTTCGTCTGAGTGTCCTCGCCGTACGGAACCTGGGAGTAGGCGCCGGAGGGGACGTTCTTGATGTCCCAGACGTCGGCGAAGGTCATATAGGCCAGACCTCGCGCGTCGTAATGGGTATCGGTCAGGATTCGTCCGCCGTTCGGCGACGTCGTCTGGGTCTGGATCGGCCGCAGTTGTGAGTCGTAGATGGCGTAGGTGGTGTCGTAAGTGGTCCCGTCGGCCTTGAGCGTGGAGACCGAGGACCAGGGGGCCTTGTTCCGTACGAGGCCGTAGTCGAACTTGGCGTCCGGGGTGTCGTTCCCGGACTTGGAGCGGCCCGGCAGCCAGGTAGCGGTGATGCGGCCCAGCGCGTCGTAACTGTGGTCGGTGCGCTTCACGTTGGCATCAAGCGTGAAGTTGACCGTGCCACGGGCCGGGTCGAAGTTGGTGGTGGTCTGGTGGGCCTGGCTGTTGGCGGCCAGACGCGGCGCGGTGACCGTCATCGTAAACAGTGGGCCCGCCGCTGCCGGGAAGTACGCGGTCGTGGTGGTGCGGCCCTTGGCGTCGGTGACCTTGAGCGGGCGGCCGAGTTTCGCCGCGGCGGTGTCGTAGGTCGTCGTGCTGACCGTCTGCCACCCTGAGGTGGGCGAGGGGTTGCGGTCTGCGGTGCCGGAGGCCGCCGGGTAGGTCTTTGCACGGCCGGCCCAGGTCGCCAGCCCCAGGGTCGGCGTCTGGTTCGGTGTCCAGCCGGTGGCCGCCGTGTCGTCGTACACCACGGCGGTGTCCGTGAGGACGTCACCAGGGGTGGCTGAGGACGTGGGCAGAGTCAGGGTGTCGTCGGTGTTCGAGCAGGCCTTGGCGACCGTGCGGGTGCGGGACACCAGGTTGGTAAGTCCCTTGGCGGCGTTGCGGGCGTACCAGGTGCGGGTGCAGGTGTCGTCGCCGGCCGCGTTCCAGTCGCCGTGGTCCAGGACCTGGGTGGCCATACCGTACGTGGTGTCGTAGGCGTAGGAGACCGCAGTCGTGCGCCACTTCTTCGTGGCAGTGAGGTAGGTGAGGTTGTAGGTGGCCGCGGTCTTGACGAAGTTCGACGTGACGTTGGCGTAGGACTGCTGCTGGCTGGCGGTCTGGTGGTGCCAGAGATTGTTGACCTTGGCGGCGACGATCCGCGTGCCGTCGTACGTGATCTGTTGGCGGAGCTGTCCGGCGTAGTAGTCGGCGTCGGCGATGTCGGCGACGTCGTACTCACCGCCGGTGGCGGTTGTGTCGTTGTCGAGGTCAATGCCCTGCACGGTGTCGGTGCGACTCGTGCCGTTCGCGCGCTTGTCGCCGTACATGCCCTGCATGTAGAGGCTCACGCTCTTCGAGCGGGTCGTGCCCACCTCACCGGAGTAGGACGTGACTTTCTGATAGCCGCGCCAGGACGACCAGGTGCGGTGCTTGTCCCTGGTGAAGGGGTCGTCGTTGTAGTGCCAGCCGGGGTTGGAGTACTCGAAGGTCTGCAGAGTGCCCTGGTTACCGGCTCCCGGGTCATTGGTACTGATGGCGGTGACGCGATACTTGTGGAACCAGTCCAGCTTGATGTCGCCACCGTTGATGGGCCAGTACACCGGGTAGCAGGATTGGTTGTTGTCATCTGCGGCGGCGGGCATGCTGCTGCCGCGCACGCACTCCGGAAAGGAGTAGGTGACAGACGTGATCGCGCCGGTCTCTGAGGTGACGGAGGCCATTCTCGGTCGGGTCAGTGCCGGAATGTGGTCATCTGTATCGTCAACTCTGTTGGGGCGCTGCTCGTACGTGAACTCGACCGGCGGCAGTTTGATGTCTGTGCCGTTCTTACCGGTGCGGACCAGAGAGGTGAGAGTGAGGACCTGGTCGGAGCTGTTGTCGATGTCGCTGCCGTCGAAGAACGTCTGGCCCAGCGTGTAGGAGTCGACCTGCTGGAAGGCGTCCGGTTCTGCGGCCCGCGACCAGTAGTGCGTGTCGATGCTCGTCAACCGCTTGCGGGTGAAGAACGACGGGCCGGTGGCCTCGCAGTCGGTCTCGCTGGCCGAGCAGATGGAGTCGAAGGGAACGTCGGGCCAGTTCTTCGCGGTGTCCTCGGTCAGCGAGGAGCAGTCGGAGGCAGTGCAGCGCTCCTTGTAGGTGAAAGTGATCTTGTCGGAGAAGGGGCTGCTGAACAGCGTGTCGTTGCGCTGTCCGTAGCGAATCTCCTCCAGGTAGCCGCCGCGGTCGTACGCGGCGAGGGTCTTTTTGTCGCCGTTCTTCGCATAGTTGTTCGTCTCCGCCTTGTACCAGTAGGTAGAGGCATTGCCGTGAACGTCCTCGACCATGTCGAGGTTCCAGCGCCATGCCTGGGTCAGGGCGCGGTCCTTGAACTCGCTGCCTTTGTCGAAGCCGGGCTCTTTGGCATCGTTGCCGAAGACCGGCACCGTCCACGTCGAGTTCGTGCGTTCGGTGTCTGCACCCGGCAGCTTGTTCAGGCCGAACGTGTACGTGGTGCCGTCTCCGGTGACGACCCTCCAGTACTCGCCGTCACCCTCGTCGCCATTGTCCGCGCCGGTGAGCCGGGTGACCTTCGAAGCGTCGTCGTCCTTGAGATGCCACTCCTCAGGTTCACCCTCCTTGGCATCCTGGAGGACCAGTTCGGTGGCCTTGCCATTCAGCACCAAGGAGGCATTGGTGTACTTCCAGCACAGGTCGAACTTGTCGGCGTGACCGTCGTCCTCGCAGGCGCTGTACTTGCGCTCGACGTAGGACGAAGTGAGGTCGAATCCCTCACCCACCAGGGAAGCCTGGTTGTTGGTGTTCGCCGTACGCCCGTCGATGCTCCCGGAATCGTAGGACAAGGACAGGGAAGGTGCCGGGCCCGCTGCCGCAGGAGGTGTGGCGATCGGGTACGACCACGAGAATCCGCCCGACGAGCTGCCTGCCTGCCAGTTCGCGGACGCCGACAAGGGCGTTGCCTTGGGGTCCCCAGTACCTGTTGTGCCCGTGGCCGCCGCTGCGGCGGTCAGCGCCATGACAGTCGGGGCGGCCGAGGTACCGGCGATGCTTGCGCGGGAGGTGACAGTCTGGGCGTCGGTGTCATTGTCCGACGTCTGGGCTGTCGTGGCGCGGCACTTCTGTTCCTGAGGCGTTGTCAGGACACAGGCGGGCAGGGTGACAAGTCTCAGACGGGAGGACCAGTCGGCGCCTATGGAAGAGGCGAACGAGCCGTAGTCGACAGTGACTTGCGCGGCCCCGGGTCTTTCTGCGGCCACCGTGAACAGCACGCCCGTTACGCCGGCCCGGCGCGCGGCCTTCTGGTCTAGGACGGTGATCTTCGCCTTGCCTGCGGCAAGCGAACGTGCCTGACGGGACGACTCGCTCGGTTTTACTGCCTGCAAGGTGACGAGGTTGTCGCCGACCGGAGCGCCGGTAACCGTGGTGTCGAATGCGGATGCCTTCGGCCATGTGGCACGACGGCGTTCGGCCGCTGCCGATTCGGCGAGCCGCTGGTTGGCCTTCTTCTCTCTGGCCACTTTCGCCCGGGCCGCTTTGGCCTGCGGTGATTTCATCTCCACCACACGCGTCGGCTTACCCCCAAGTACATCCGGTCGGCCGAGTAACTCTGCTGCCGATGCCTGCGAAGTGAGAGGGGTCAGCGAGGCAGGCACCGACAAGACCGCCGCGAGCAGGACGGTCAGTGCGGTCCGCCGCGCGCGCACGCGAGAAAGGGACTGACGCTGGGACACAGGAAGTCTCTCCAGAGAATGAGGGGGAAGCCGGGGCTCGGCCGGAAGCGTGTGAAACGGCAGGTTGGAAATACTCGCTGACCTCGACCCCGTCTCCTCCCGCCGCGCAGGACGGCGGGAGGAGACGGGTCAGGAGCTGGTCAGCGTCTGCACCTGATCGGAGTCAGTTGCTGCACCTGCCCATAGGCGGATTTCCGTGATCGAGCCGGTCAGGTAATGCCCCCAGGCGCTGTTCGTCCAGCCCTTGCCCACGGCGAACTCACCGGTACCTGCGGCAGCGGTGTATTCGAGGGGATCGCCCTGCGGGGTGCTGCCGACATAGAGCGTGATCTGCTGCGTGCGTGTGTCGTACACACCGACCAGAAGAACTTGGTCCTCCAACTCCGCCGGATCGCTGACAACCGACGTGCCACTGCCGTCGGCGGTCAACCGTCCGAAGTGCCATTTGGCCACGGGGACACTGTGTGTCAACGGTTCGCCGCTGTCGTCGAGCACCGGGTTGCCCTCAGCGTCCAACTCCGGCACTTCCTTGGTCCCGGTCTTCTCCAACCACAGGCTCCAGGACGAACCGCTCGCCGTACGCTGGCCCAAAACCTGGGCACGATGTCCGATCGGCTTGCCAGCCAATGACTCGGTGTCCACGGCGACTTCGGTGTCCACGGTGAACGACCCGGTGTCGTCGATGAGTGGCCGCGATACGGTCGCCGAGCCCGAAGTGCCGTTGAGGACCAGCGCCTTGCCGTCCAGGGATGCACCCTCAGACAGGCCCAGGCTGTTTCCGTACTCGGTCAGATCCGGAAGCGAGGTGCCACCATCGTCGACGCCGTCAGGGACGTAGTGGGCCACGAGTTCAACGTATGCGTTGCCGTCCGCGCCCTTGGGATTCGCCTCCTCCGCGACCACGCTCGGCGCCTTGGCCTCTCGCTGCCACACGGCGACCTCGTCCACTTCTCCGCGGAAGTGGTCGACATATCCGCCCTTCCATTTCACCCGGCCGATCTGCAACGCCCCGGTCGACGACCAACTCCCGGTTGTGAGATCGTCCCTTCCCTGTTCGACACCGTTGACATACAGAATGAGCTTCTTCTGATTCGTGTTGATCGCGGCAGCGAGATGCGTCCACACCTTTGTCGCGGCCGGTTGTAGGGCGTTCACTCGCTGGTTGTCGATCGAAGTCGTCGTCGAGTCGGCATCGGACAGTCGCAGGCACCACGTTCGGACACCCTCGCAGTAGCCCAGATAGAACGGGCTGTTCTGAGTGCCGTCCTGACCAAGAATGTACGCATTGCTGCCAGTTGACTCCAACCGAACCCACGCGGCAACCGTGTACGAGCCCTGCGTCTCGAGGATTTTCCCTGCGGTAGAGGCGTAGGCCTGGTTCGCCAGCTTCAGCGCCCGATCGTCGCCGGTCGCGTTGCCTTCGGTCACGACACCACGGCGGCCGTTGGTCGTCCGCACCGCCCCAGTCAGCGTCGCGTCGTCCCGCAGTACGGGGGCGGTCGCGGAGACGTCGACCGCTGCTCCGGAGGCCTCGTTGAACGTCCACCGGCCCATCGGGGCATCGCCTTCACCAACCAGGAAACGGACCTTGTTCTCCCCGGTCCGGCCCGCCGCGTCCCTCGCTATGACCGTCAGCGTCACCGTTCCCGAGTCCATCGGCGTGATCGACGTGGTGACCGTCGCTCCCGTCGGGTGCTTCCATTCGCTGTCCGTGGACAATTTGTAGGAGTACGAGACATTCACGTCCCCGCTTCCCGCCGCCGGACCGAATGTCACCGTTCCCGGCTGATTGGCACCGCCCTTCGGTTCGCAGGCGCCGCCCTTGACGCAAGCCGAATAGGTGCTATTGAAAACGATCGACGGGGGTTTGGGTGCCTTACTGTCGACAGTGAAGTAACACCACCGGGTCGCGCCGCTGCCGATCGAGCTGATTTCGTTGTTGAAGTTGATATAGGAGCGTGTCCAGGAACGGACGCGGTATTGCTTGCCGTCCGCGAGTGTTGTGTTCCACAGCTTGTCCTGATCGACACCGTCACCCGCATAACCGCTCGTGGGCTTCTCATGTCCCGTCGACGGCGAAGCGGCATCCGACCACGTGTCTGCGTCGACCTTGACGTCAAGGTCGAAGTACACACGCAGCAACGCCCCGCCTTCCCCTCCCGGAGCTGTCTGTGGGGTGGCCGCGAACGTCGGCTGGGGATACGACCACATGGTCGGCTTGGTCTCGGACGTCGAGCAGATCTGGCTCGCCCCCGCCGAGAGTCCATACTCCGTGGGGATAGCCGGCTTGCCGACGTACGTGACCTTCAGCGTCGCGTCGTCGTCGAACCTCTTCCACGAGATGGGGTCGTTCTCGTTCTTCGCCATCAGCATCAGAGTCAGCTTGGCGATCTTGCCATCCGCGAAGGACCTTACAGTCGGAGTCAGGTTCTCGTCCGCCTCGGCCGGATTGTCGTTGAACTCGATCCCCGCACGCGGCTGCGACGGGGAGCACGCGCTCCCACGACCCGCCGAAACATTGACGTCGACCATCTGGTCCCAGGTCTTGTTGGGGTTGGTCCCCCTCGGCCCAGGCCACTTCGAGGTCTTGGTGATCTCGTTCGTGCGCTCCAGATCGATCCAGCGCGCGTCACACGAGAAGGACCAGGTCTCGGTCACGGTGAACGTCGCGTCCAGGACATGCTTGCCTTTGAGCCTGCCGGGCGTGAACTCGAAGTACATACGGTTGACGTACTCACTGCCGGAGGTGCAGTAGTAGCGCACCCCGCCGATCACGGCAGAGCCGCACCGGCCCACGCTCATGCCGTTGTCGCCACCGGAGAAGTTGTAGAAGGAGTCGCCGTCCGAGGACAGGACCGTCCGCTCACCTTCACCCAGTTCCACCGACGGGTCGATGTACAGCGGAAGTTCGGCGCTCGTCGTGCCAGCGATGAGTTCGGTGTCCGGAGTGACAGTGACCGTGTCCGCTGCGACGTCAACCTCCATCAGCGCGGACTCGTCGCCAACTCCGGGACCGGCCAGCGGATCGCCTTCTTCAGCCGGGCCCGCAGGAGTCTGTTCCGCATTCTGCGAAGTCGAATTCTGCGCGGCCGACGCGATCGGCCGAACTGCGGCCGCCTGTGCGCTCAGCCCCTCCCCTGCGGCTGAGCCGGGTGTCTCACCGGCCGAGTTCCACATCCGGGCCGAGGGCGAGCGGAAGACGACCTGGCCGTTGCCGTCCAGCGCGTCCATGGTCCCGGCCGCACCCTCCCGAATACGCAGGCCCTCGGTCTTCATGGAGTACTCGAGCGAGGCAAGCGCCGGGTCAGAGGCCGCCTCCAGCGTCTCCACCTCCAGCACCTGGCGGAAGCCCTCGACCGTCGCAGTCAGAATCAGGTTGACGTCGGGTAGCACGTTCTCGTAGACCGCCCGCTCACCCTCCAAGCGCGGTGGCGGCAGCGTTCCCGGCCATCCCAGGGAAACGGACTGACCGTCCTCGCCGATGGTGACCAGGCCCTCGCCGGCGCCGCCTGGAGAAAACGACAGGTCGACGGCTGTTGCCTTCGGACCGATCGATCCGTCCGCTCGCTTCTCCAACCGCGCGTCCGGCTCTGCCCAGCCACCACCAGGCGTCTCCACCCGTACCGGAACGATCGACTTATTGAGGGTGAACGTTTTTCCGTCAGGGTTGGCGAAAACCGTCTCTCTCTCGGTGCGTTCGCTGACGACCTCGACCGGATCACCTGAGGCAGCCGCATTCTGCTGCGCCTGCTCTGTCTCGGTCAGTTGAACCTTCGACGCGGTGGTGGCAACCGCTGGGGCAACGAATACCGGCGTGGTGACCAGCAGTGTCAACGCCGTCAGCCACGCCACTCTGCTTAACGCCCCGCCACCATCTCTTCGCGCACGGCTTCCCCCGCCCATTCTGACCCCACCCCTTGTTCACATGGTTCACACAGGTGACCAAATGACACATGTATCAACCAAGCGAAGTCAAGGAAATATCAAAGGAGTCCGAGCACCTATGCACGGCATAGGTCCCACAAGTTGACAAAAGGGGCCTCGACTGCGCTCGGTGCGACTGCGCTCCCGCCCTGAGAGCAAAACATGTCCGGCGCACAAAGCCCGCGATCATGGCAGACTCCGCGCACCGTCCCGGCATTCGACGCCGGGTTCCCGCGTGGAGGACAGGTTCAATTGGCCAGATTCAGATGCCTTGTTGCAGCAGCGGTTGTGGTCGCTGCCCCGTTGATCGCGGGTTGCCAGGAGGGCAGCGATTCGGGTGCGCCGACGTCACCCGAAGCAACCGTGTCGGCGCGATCGTCGGCATCATCCTCGTCGTCCGCAACCGGCGAGAAGACTCGAGCAGAGGTGGTGAGTGACGCGCACTTCGCGACCAAGGACTTCGGTCAGGGACTGAAGATCACTAAAGACCCCTTGGATCGGGAATGTATCGTCTACGCCCTCGCCCTGTCCCTACAGGTCCCCGGGAGAGAGGAACTACTGCGTATTGTCCACAGGTTGGAGCTCCGGGGATGGCAACTGGACGGTGAGGTATCCCTGACGGAGGGAACCTTCCTCGAGTCAGGCGAGTGGACAATCATCCTGGGCGGAGGGCCTGTACCCGACAACGTCAAGGCGCAGGCGAGCCCGAACACCGGAGCCCTCGCCTTCTCGGCGACAGGCGTGTGCTCGCGCTCGCCCGTGCCTTCGCCTCCGCTCCCGCCCCAGCAGTAGATGTTCGAGATGCGCGTCAGAGACTCGGCACGACGCCGCTCTACAGCGCAAACGTTCCCCGTGGCCGTCTTGAGGAGTGGGGTCGGCCGTGTGGGCTGGTGGGAGAGCGCGGCTGCTGCAGATCCGCCGTCACAGACGACCGCCCGTCTCAATCACCCTCGCAAGCCCTCGCCTCGAACTCCCCCACCGGGACAGTGACCGCAGCCTCGGCACCCTCATAGCGGACCGTTCCCGGTGTCAGTCGATCCCGGTCAGCCGACGTGAACGACACACTGCTCGACGACCACGAGTTGTCCTTGGTCCAGCCGTACAGGGTGTAAGTGGTCTTCGGGGTAAGGGAGTTGAGAGGTGTGGTCGCTGTCCAGCCGGGGGCAGGGGTGTCCAGAGGCCAGGTGGTGAGGCCGGGCTTGAGAGGGCCGGCGGCTGTCCAGGAACCGACCGTCACCTCCTTGCCGGGGTCCTCGCTGTCCACGTACAGCGTCGCGCCGTCGATGTGATGTCCGCAGACCATCATGACGCCGACCAAGTGACCGTCCTCGGTCACCGATATGCCCGCTACGGCGTCAACGGGGACCGTGCATCCCGAAGTTGCCGCCAGGGCCGCGCAGGCCGCGAGGGCGCCTGTGAAACGCTGGGCGATCGGCCCCCGCCACGATGTTGTCCACTGCACGGTGGCCCCCCCCTGATCCGGGGAGCTTTGCGTACCCCCTGTACACCGGACCATAGGGACGATCGGCATCGAGCCGCGGTGCCGCCGCCGACCCGTTGTGCAGTCGTTGTGACCTCGTGGCCACGACCCTGAGGACGGTCAGACGTTCGGGACCTGCAGCTTGTCCCAGCTGGTCTTGCCCGGGATGCCGTCGGCATCGTCGCCTTCGAAGCCCAGCTTCTTCTGCCAGGCAGCGTAGGACTTCACGTCGCCCGAACCCCATACATCGGCGTTGGCGCTCGACTGGTACCGGTTGCAGTCCTCGGCGACGAGCCGATGGTGCATTGCCTCGATGACCGGCGACTTCTTTCCGGCGTGGAAGAACGACGCACCAGGGAACGGCTCTGTATCCGACCCGGAGACGGGTTGGGAACCCTTGAAGTGGTCGTACGCCTCCTGAGCCGCCGCGAGGACCTTGCCGTAGAGCTGTTCCATGTGCGGGCCGGCGCAGTCGGTCGCGGACCAGTGGTGGTGGTAGAAGAGGTTGCTCTTGCTGGGGCGTTCGCCGATCACCTTGGCGAAGAGCCAGCCGGCGAGACGTGCGGCGTTCTTCCAGGTGACCTCGGCGACCGTCCAGCCGGGCCCGAGCGTTGCGTTCGCCATTTCGATGCTGATCGAGCGCTGGTTGCCGGCCACGTTGCCGACGGCCCAGGCGTACTCGTTCACCTTGACGTACTGGGCGACGGCACCGGCGGCGTCAATGTCGAAGTGGGCCGAAGCCGGACGCTCCTTCCAGACGTCGAGGAGACCCTGGTGCGAAAACCGGCCGGCGTTGTGGTGCAGCGTGACCGACGTCTTCTTATAGGACTTATGGGTGACGTGGCCAGTCGCGCTGAGTTTGTCGATGAAATTCGCGACGGAACGGTCGTAAGCGATGGTGGCGGTCACTTGGGAGCCTCCGCGTCGTTTTCGACGCCCTCCTCGGCGAAGGCGACGAAGTCGCTCTCCGGAAGGGCGTCGAGGTCGTCGGTGCCGGGTCCGTCGGCGGTGTCGGTCTTCTCGAGGGCCGCTTTCAGGTCCTCTTGGTCGAAGTTCTTCTCGGGCATGACACCATCCTTTCAGTCACCACAACCCTGTGTCGCCGATTCTCGAGTTTCAGACGTCAGGGACCTGTAGCTTGTCCCAACTGGTCTTGCCGGGGATGCCGTTGGCGTCGTCACCTTTGAAGTCGAGTTTCCGCTGCCAGGCGGCGTAGGACTTCACGTCGCCCGGGCCCCATACGTCGGCGTTGGCGCTCGACTGGTACCGGTTGCAGTCCTCGGCGACGAGCCGATGGTGCATTGCCGCGATGACCGGCGACTTCTTTCCGCTGTGGAAGAACGACGCACCAGGGAACGGCTCGAAGTTGGCGTGGCCGACGGAACCACCATCCATGTACTGCTTGTAGGCCCCGTTCGTGAACGTGGACCACTGCTTCCAGTTGTGCGCGTCCTTGATGGCCTTTGCCGTCTTGGCGTTGTAGAGCGGATCCTTGAGCTTCGCGGCGACTCTGAGCGTGTCCGGTGGGGAGAACTGCCCCGGGTGCTTGAGCGAGCGTATCTGGAAGAGACCAATGGACGGCCCCCACTTGTGGTCGACGAATTGCTGGTCTCCGACAATGGCTGGGTCGCCTTTGGACTCTGCCATGGCGACGGCCGCCGCGATTTTGATGTCGTTGCCGGTGAACCCCACCTGTGCGGCGAGGGCGCGTAGCTCGGCCAGGGTTTTTTTCATTCCCGAGGCCCCTCTCACTTGTTGATCGGGAGCCAAATCGGGGAGAGTATTGCTGGAATGTGGCAGCCGCGCCTGCGGCAAGCCATGAAATTCCGCTACGAGCTTCCCCTGATTGGCACGTACACAGATGGAGACCAGTAGGTCTTGGCCGCGCCTACGTGGGGTGCGAGCGGCTGCGCAAGATGTGAAAAATGGATCATTTCCAACATATCACAGTGTCAGGTATGGGGCAATCAGGGGCTACTCGGGTTTTATTCGCAGAGACTGCGCGAGCGCGAGGGAGGGGATCGCCGTGGGAATCGGCTACAAGACGTCCTGGCTGGCTGTGCCCGGCGGCGACAACGAGCAGGTCGCCGACGCGCTCGGGCTGCTTGAGCGCGTGACGATGGACTGGGAGGCGGGGACAGAAGCGGCGTACCGGCGAGGTGTCTTCGTGGCCACTCCCGTGGACGGCTGGACGCTGGCTCACGGTCGAGTCCACCTCACAGCCGGAGTTGTGGACTACGGTCCCTCCCTCCTGTCCTGGCTGCGGTCACTCGGCCACCAGTTGGGCGACCTTCAGTTCTTCCACACCGATCGCATCTCCGAGTACCACGCCTGGGCGAGAGTGGAGGCCGGCGAAGTCGTCCGGGCCTACTGCTATGACGGTGGCGTGCCCCTGCGACTCGGTGAGCCGACCGAGATCGAGCGCCAACTCGGTGTCGGAATCAGGGGGATGGAGGAGGGGAGGTCGTCCTGGGACGAAGCCGAGTGGGACGACTGGTACGCCGCCATGCCCGTCGAGAGGCACGTGATGGCCATTGCCAGGAACTGGGGAATCTGTCCTCCCGAGATCCCGGACGCGCCACCGACGGGCGACGGCATCTACGGCTTTCCGCCCGGCACCGAGTGACGGGCCACTACCCCCCGTACGCCCGCGCCGCCCGTCCCTCCCTCAACGTCCGGCCCCACCACACCACTTGGTCCAGCATCGTCTTCGCCGCCGCGTTCGGTCCCGACGGGTCCCTCAGTTGCCCCTCGTCGTCGAAGGACGCGCCCGCGTTGTGGAAGGAGACCGTGTCCCGGACCGTCGTCGCGTGGAGTTCCGCGAAGACCTGGCGCAGGTGTTCGACCGCGCGGAGGCCGCCGGAGACGCCGCCGTACGAGACGAAGGCGACCGGTTTGGCCTGCCACTCCGTGTAGTGCCAGTCGATGAGGTTCTTGAGGGCGGCCGGGTAGGAGTGGTTGTACTCGGGGGTCAGGACGATGAACGCGTCCGCGGCCGACAGTTTCGGGGTGATCGTCGCCAGTTCGGTCCTCGTGTCCGCGTCGGCCGCGAAGGTCGTCGGGAGCGCTGTTTCCGCGACGTCCACGACCTCCGCCACAAGGTCGTCGCGGGCCGCGAGCCGGTCCAGGATCCAGGCGGCCACGACGGGGCCGAAACGCCCCTCGCGGTTGCTGCCCACGACCACGGTCACACGTACGGGTTCAACAGGTTCAGTCGGTGTCTGCATGTGCCACAGCCTCGTACCTCAAGCTTTCTTGAGGTCAAGTCGTCCTGCCGACCCCCTCCCGTTCACCCGTTCACACCCCCGGCTGGGCCCTTCGGGTTCACTTTCGCGACACTCCGGCCGTACGGCGATGACCTGCCGAAATGTCGACGCGCGAGCCGCTCCCCCGGCGTCCCGCGCCACCCGTTCACCGTATTTCTGACGGGCCCTCAGGGAGCGCGTCCGGGTCCCTGCCACTTACCTCGGTAGCAGACCACCCCGTTCGCGAGCTCTCGGAGGAGCAAGCCCGATGCGACGTACCGCCGCCCGCCTGCTGACCGGTACCGCGCTCGCCGTCACCGTCGCGGGCGCGGCCACAGGCGTCGCCTCGCCCGTGTACGGCGGTACCGGCGGTGGTGGTGCCCTGGAGGTGTACCCGAAGACCGTCACCCCCGGCGCCCAGGTCACCGTCAACACGACGGCCTGCGGAGTGGGCGGGACCGCCGCCGGTGACGCCAGCGCGGTGGGCGCCGGGGCCTTCGTACTCGCGCCCGGTACGCACCAGGAGGTCGCCGTCGGGCAGTTCCGGGTGCCGCCGGGAGCGCAGCCGGGGACGTACGAGATCGTCGCCCGGTGTGATCGAGAGGGGGGTGGACGGCAGGAGGTCAGTGGTGATCTGGTCGTCACGCTCACCTCCACCCGGGAGCCCGTGCGGCCTCCCGTACATCCCAGGGGGAGTGTGAAGACGGGGGTCGGTGGCGCGCTCGGTCCCGACCCCGTGCGGACCGCGGGCGGTGTGGCGGCTCTCGCCGTCGCCGCCGCGGGCGGTACCTGGCTCCTGCATCGCCGGGCGAGAGGCGACGGGATCTGACGGACACCCTCCGCCGTCCGTCCGCCGGTACCGCATGTCCCCCTCCCTCCGGGCCCGACGCCCCTCGCGGCCCGGAGGGGGGCCAGGGGCAAACATCGCGAGGAAATGAAACAGGGCAAAAACCGGGGAAAGCAGGGGAAAGCAGGGGAAAAACAGGGGTTGGGCATTCGGGAGGCTCGCTGTGCGTCGCAGAATCGCCAACCTGGTCATAGCCCTCGTCACCTTCGCCGCCCTCTGTTCCGGCGCCTGGCTGGTGCGCGGCGGCGGTGAGACGCACGCCCCGCCGCAGCCGTCCGCCGCCCAGGCCCGTACGCACCCCACCGGCCCGCAGCCCACCGGCAAGCCGGCCGCCCCCGCGCTCCCGCCCTCCCCGCCCCTCCGTATCCGCATCCCCGCCATCGGTGTGAATGCCCCGCTGATGGGCCTCGGCCTCACCCCCACCGGCAGCCTGGAGGTTCCGCCGCTCGAGCGGGAGGATCTCGCCGGCTGGTACGAGGCCGGAACCGTCCCCGGTGAGACGGGGACCGCGATCGTCGCCGGGCATGTCGACAACGCCGACGGCCCGTCCGTCTTCTACCGGCTCGGCGCCCTGCAGAAGGGCGGCACGGTGGAGGTCGAACGGCTCGACGGGACCACCGCCCGCTTCGTCGTCGACGCCGTGGAGGTGTATGACAGGGACCGTTTCCCCGACGAGAAGGTGTACGGCGCCGCGTCCCGCCCCGAACTGCGTGTCATCACCTGCGGCGGAAGTTACACGCCGGAAACCGGATACGAGGGGAACGTCGTCGTCTTCGCCCACCTCATCGGGGGAGGCCGGCGCCCGCTGAGCGTCATCACGCCACCCACTGCTGGTACGCCAGATTCGCCACCAGCGTGAACACCACCACCAGCAGCACCACCCGTACGAACCCGCTCCCCTTCTTCAGTGCCGTACGCGCCCCGACCATCCCGCCGACGAGGTTGAACGCGGCCAGCAGCGCGCCCAGCTCCCAGTAGACCGTGCCCTGCCAGGCGAAGATCGCGAGGGCGCCCGCGTTGGTGCAGCAGTTGACGACCTTGGCCGTCGCGGAGGCCGTGACCAGGTCGAGGTGGAGCAGCGCGGTGAGCGCGAGGACGAGGAAGGTGCCCGTGCCGGGGCCGATGAGGCCGTCGTAGAAGCCGATGCCGAGGCCGGCGAGTCCGATCGCGGCGAGGACGCGGCGCGCGGAGACCGGGGTGGTCGCCGGGGCCGTACCGAAGGCGGGCCTGAAGATCACGAAGGTGCCGACGCCGAGCAGGACGACCATGATGACCGGCTTCAGGGTGTCCGTGCTCATGCCTGCCGCGACGAACGCCCCAGCCGTCGATCCGGCGACCGCAGCGAGACCGATACGTATCGCCAGACGTACGTCCACCGGCACCTTGCGTGTATACGTCACGGCCGCGCCTGTGGTGCCGACGATCGCCGTGGCCTTGTTGGTGCCGAGCGCGTACTGTGCCGCCGACGACGTGTCCGGCAGCCCCAGCAGCAGGACGGGCATCATGAGCAGGCCGCCGCCGCCCACGACTGCGTCGATCCAGCCGGCCGCGAGGGCGGCGAGGCACAGGGCGGCGATCATGGGCAGTGATATGTCAGGCATGATCGTGAGCTTATGTAACGGGCGCATGCTGGCACCACTCATTACTGGACGTTTGAGGATCTTCAGAGCCTTCGCCTCCCGCAGCACCAGGCGGGTGGACGGGTAGCGGTCGAGCGCCTTTCGGCCGTATCGTTCACGCACCTCACAGCCCTCTTCCGCACACCCACCGAACCCTCACACCCGCTCGCCGCCCCCGCTGAGGGAAGCGTGCCTCCCGGGAAACAGACGTGATGCTGCCGGGTAACACCGGCAACGCACGCTGCAGTACATGACCTCGAATGCGCGTGTGGTGGTGATCGGCGCCGGGCTCGCGGGCGTGCGACTCGCCCGGCGGCTCGGTGAGCTCGGCCTGTCCGCCTCGGACGTCGTGCTCGTCGGTGAGGAGGAGCACCGCCCGTACAACAGGGTGCTGCTCGCCGAGGTCCTCGCCGGCCGGTACGCCCCCGAGGTGATCGCCCTGCCGACGCCGGACCGGCTGGTCCGTGCCCGGGCCGAGCGCATCGACCGCGCCGAGCGGACCGTGCACTTCTCGGACGGTTCGTCGATCGCATACGGGACGCTGGTGCTGGCGACGGGCTCCAACCCCGTACTCCCGCCCCTGCGTGGGCTGTTCACCCCGGATCACGAACTCCCGGAAGGCGTCCACGCGTTCCGCACCATGGACGACTGCCTCGGCCTGTCCGAGGCAGTACGGCCGGGGTCGCGGGCCGTCGTCATCGGCGGCGGGCTCCTCGGTGTCTCCGCCGCCCGCGCACTCGCCGTACGCGGCGCGCAGGTCGTTCTCGCCCAGCAGGCCGAACGGCTGATGGAGCGTCAGCTCGACCCCGGTGCCTCCGAGTTGGTGCTGCGGCACCTCAAGGAGCTGGGCGTCGAGGTGCACACCGAGTGCCGGGTCCGCAATGTGCGCACTGTGGGCGGCCGGGTCCGCTCGGTCGAGATGGCCGACCACTACGCGCTCGACACCGACCTCGTCGTACTGGCCTGCGGTGTCTCCCCCCGGGTGGGGCTCGCGCGCGACGCGGGGCTCGCCCTGCACAAGGGCATCCTCGTCGACGACGAGCTGCGCACCTCCGACCCGCACATCCGGGCCCTCGGGGACTGCGCCCAGCACCAGGGGACGCTCTACGGGCTGGCCACCCCCGCCCTCGAACAGGCCGAGGTCCTGGCCGAGTTGCTGGCCGACGAGGCCGGGGACACGGGCGCCCGTTACACCGGCACCCGGGCCCTGACCCGGCTCACCCTCACCGACTTCACCGCCGACACCGGCAACCCCTTCGACCTCGCCGCGTTCGGCGAGCCGGACCCCCGCCCCGGCGACGACGTCATCCAGCTCGCCGACGCCACCCGGGGCACGTACCGCAAGGTCGTCGTCCGTGACGACCGGCTGGTCGGCGGGGTGCTCGTCGGCGAACTCGGCACCGTCGGCGCCCTCGCGCGCGCCTGGGAGGGAGCAGAGCCGCTCCCCACTGACGGCGGCCCGTTGCTCCACCTGCTCACCAACGATGGAGGCTCCTAATGACCGCCACTGATGGGGCCACCCCCACGATCGTCCTCGTCGGCCACGGCATGGTCGGCCAGCGTTTCCTCGAAGCGCTCGCCGAGCGCGGTCTGACCGCGCAGCACCGCGTGGTCGTGCTCTGCGAGGAGCCGCGTCCTGCATACGACCGCGTTGCTCTGACCTCGTACTTCTCGGGCAAGACGCCCGAGGACCTCTCGATGACCGACATGGAGTTCATCGAGAAGGAGGGCATCGAGCTGCACATCGGTGACCCCGCCGAGACCATCGACCGCGAGGCGAAGCGGGTGACCGCGCGCTCGGGTCTGGTCGTCGACTACGACGTCCTGGTCCTGGCCACCGGCTCCTACCCCTTCGTGCCGCCGGTCCCGGGCAAGGATGCCAAGGGCTGCTTCGTCTACCGCACCATCGACGACCTCCTCGCCATCGAGGAGTACGCGAGCACCCGTACGACGGGTGCCGTGGTCGGCGGTGGTCTGCTCGGACTCGAGGCGGCCGGCGCGCTGAAGGGTCTCGGACTCACCTCGCACATCGTCGAGTTCGCGCCGCGGCTGATGCCGGTGCAGGTCGACGAGGGCGGTGGCGCGGCGCTGCTGCGCACCATCGAGGACATGGGCCTGTCCGTCCACACGGGCGTGGGCACGCAGGAGATCGTCGTCGGCGAGGACGGCGCGGTCACCGGTATGAAGCTGTCCGACGGTTCCGAACTCGCCACCGACCTGGTCGTGTTCAGCGCCGGTGTCCGCCCCCGCGACCAGCTGGCCCGCGAGTCGGGCCTGACGGTCGGCGAGCGCGGCGGCATCGCGGTCGACGAGCAGTGCCGCTCGGTCAACGACCCGCACGTCTTCGCGATCGGCGAGTGCGCGCTGGCCTCCGACGGCCGGGTGTACGGCCTGGTCGCCCCCGGTTACGAGCAGGCCGAGACGGCCGCCGCGACCATCGCCGCCGACGAGGCAGCCTTCACGGGCGCCGACCTCTCCACCAAGCTGAAGCTGCTCGGCGTCGACGTGGCGTCCTTCGGCGACGCGCACGGGACCGCCGAGGACTGCCTCGACGTCGTCTACTCCGACTCCCGCTCGGGTCTGTACAAGAAGCTCGTCATCGGCCGCGACGGCACGCTGCTCGGCGGCATCCTGGTCGGCGACGCGGAGGCCTACGGCACGTTGCGCGCGTTCACCGGTACGGTCCCGCCGGTCTCCCCCGAGTCCCTGGTGCTCCCGGCCGGCGCCGGCGCGCCGGCCCAGCTCGGCCCGACCGCGCTGCCGGACTCCGCGATCATCTGCTCCTGCAACAACGTCACCAAGGGCACGATCCGCGGCGCGGTCACCGAGCACAGCTGCACCACCGTGCCCGAGGTGAAGAAGTGCACCAAGGCCGGTACGACGTGCGGGAGTTGCGTCAAGGTCCTCGGCCAGCTCGTCACCGCCGAGCTGGAGGCGAGCGGTGTCGTCGTCGACAAGGGCCTGTGCGGCTGCTTCTCGCAGACCCGCGAGGAGCTGTACGAGATCGTCCTCGCGCTGCGCATCAACACCTACCAGGACCTGCTGGACCGCTACGGCCGCGACAACGCCAAGGGCGGTGACGGCTGCGACATCTGCAAGCCGGCGGTCGCCTCGATCATCGCCTCCCTCGCCCCGGTCATCGGCGCGAGCGTCCACGTCCTCGACGGCGAGCAGGCGGCGCTGCAGGAGACCAACGACCACTTCCTCGCCAACCTGCAGAAGAACGGCTCGTACTCCGTCGTCCCGCGTATCCCCGGCGGTGAGATCACTCCGGAGGGGCTGATCGTCATCGGTGAGATCGCCCGCGACTTCGGCCTCTACACGAAGATCACCGGCGGCCAGCGGATCGACATGTTCGGCGCCCGCGTCGAGCAACTCCCGCTGATCTGGACGAGGTTGGTGGACGCCGGCTTCGAGTCGGGCCACGCCTACGGCAAGTCGCTGCGTACGGTGAAGTCCTGCGTCGGCCAGACCTGGTGCCGCTACGGCGTCCAGGACTCGGTCCGGATGGCGATCGACCTGGAGCTGCGCTACCGGGGCCTCAGGTCGCCGCACAAGCTCAAGTCGGCGGTGTCCGGCTGCGCCCGCGAGTGCGCCGAGGCCCAGTCCAAGGACTTCGGCATCATCGCCACCTCGGGCGGCTGGAACCTGTACGTCGGCGGCAACGGCGGCGCGACCCCGCGCCACGCGGACCTGCTGGCCCAGGACCTCAACGACGCCGAACTGATCAAGCTGATCGACCGGTTCCTGATGTTCTACATCCGCACCGCGGACCGTCTGGAGCGCACGTCGACCTGGCTCGAGCGGATCCCCGGCGGCCTGGACCACGTACGCGATGTGGTCGTGGAGGACTCCCTCGGCATCTGCGAGGAGCTGGAGTCGCTGATGACCGCGCATGTCGCCCACTACCGCGACGAGTGGGCCGACACCATCAACGACCCCGAGAAGCTCTCCCGGTTCGTGTCCTTCGTGAACGCGCCGGACACCCCCGACCCGGTCGTCGGCTTCGTCCCCGAGCGCGACCAGATCAAGCCCGACCTGCCGCTGCTGTCCATCGGCCTGCGCCCCGCCGATGACGTCCTGGAAGGAAGCGCCCAGCGATGACCCTGGCCCCCGAGACGACCGACCTGAAGATCCAACTCCGCCTCGGCGAAGGCGCCGAGGACTGGTTCACCGTCTGCGACCTGAGCCTTCTGCAGCCGGGCCGCGGCGTGGCGGCCCTGCTGCCCGACGGGCGCCAGGCGGCCATCTTCCGCGACCGCGCGGGCAGTCTGTACGCCATCGACAACCGTGACCCGTTCGGCGGCGCGGCGGTCCTCTCCCGCGGCCTCACCGGCACCCACCAGGGCCGCCCGTACGTCGCCTCGCCGCTCCTGAAGCAGCGCTTCGACCTGGAGTCGGGCCGCTGCCTCGACGACGAGACGGTGGCGGTGACGGCGTACGAGGTGCGTACCGCCGCCTGACCCACCCGAGTGATGAACGTGAAGCGGCGCCCCGGCCAAAGCCGTCCGGGGCGCCGCTTCGCGTTCACGACTTGAGGCCCTCGTACGTCACTCCGGTGAGCTGCTCGGAGGCGGCCCAAAGCCGTTCCCCCGCACGGTCGTTGAGCGTCCAGGAGGCCCGCCACGACTTGGCGGGCGCCCCGCGCCAGCCCAGGATCCGGGGGCCGATGAACGCGTCGGGCCGTACGTCCGGCGCGGTGGCCGCGTACAGGGTGGGCAGGGCGCCCGCCTCGGCGGACTGGGCGAAGTAGCGGTTGCCGATCTCCATGAACCGCTCGGCGCCCCTGTTGCCCTGCATCTTCGGCGCGGCGGTCTGGAGGTTGGTGGCCGCGTACCCGGGGTGCGCGGCGGCGGCCACGACACCGGAGCCGATCGCGGCCAGCCTGCGCGCCAGCTCGTGCGTGAAGAGCAGGTTGGCCGTCTTGGAACGCCCGTACGCGGTCCAACGCCGGTAGCGGCGCTCGCTGTTGAGGTCGTCGATGTCGATGTTGCCGAGCAGGTGGGCCCCACTGGAGAGGTTGACGATCCGGGCGCCGGGCGTACCGAGCAGCGCCGGGAAGAGCAGCCCGGTGAGCGCGAAGTGCCCGAGGTGGTTGATCCCGAACTGCGTCTCGAACCCGTCCGCCGTCTGCCCGTACGGCATCGCCATCACCCCCGCGTTGTTGACGAGGAGGTCGATCCGCTCGTACGGCAGTCGGTCCGCGAACTCCCTTACGGAGCCCAGGTCCGCGAGGTCCAGCGGCCAGAACTCGGCGATGGCGTCCGGCACTTGCTCCAGCAGCCGCCCCACCGCCTCGTTCCCGCGCCCCTCGCTCCGGCAGGCGAGCACCACCCGGGCTCCCTTGCGCGCCAACTCCCGTGCGGTGACGTACCCGAGACCACTGTTGGCACCGGTGACGACGGCGATCCGGCCACTCTGGTCGGGGATGTCCTGCGCGTTCCAGCCCGGCATGTTCGGGTACCTCCGTGAGCGGCGAGTGGCGAGCGGCGAGCGGCTGAAGGGGTCCGGCAGGCCCGGGGTCAGGATCCGGACCCGGATCCGGACCCAAGACTGCTCCCGAAAGGGCCCCGATGGCCAGATCCCGGTCCGTGTCGCCGCTCGCCGCTGATGCCGCCGCTGATCTCGCCGGAGGTGCGTCAGGGCTTGCGGCCCACCCCGCAGTAGGCGTCGACCGCCGTGGCAGGAGCCGCCGGGTCCCGGAGGTCGGGGCGCCACTCCGGTACCTGGACGACGCCCGGGGACACCAGGTCGAGGCCGTCGAAGAACGCGGCGATCTCCTCGACGCTCCGTACGTAGTACGGGACGGCGCCGCTCGCGTTGTACGCGTCCGACGCGGCGATCATGCCCTCGCTGGTGGCGGTGCTGTCGCTGATCACCAGGTGGCTGCCCGAGGGCAGGCCCGCCATGAGCCGGTCGACCAGGTCGCGCGCCTCCTTGTGGTCGGCGACATGGCCGAGCGTGTTGAGGATCATCAGGCCGACCGGCCGGGAGAGGTCGAGGGTGTCGGCCGCGGCCTCGAGGATGGTCTCGGGGGCGTACAGGTCGGCGTTCAGATAGACGGTCCGGCCCTCGGGGGTGCTGCCGAGCAGGGCGTTCGCGTGGGCCAGCACGATGGGGTCGTTGTCGACGTACACGATCCGGGCGTCCGGGGCGACGCGCTGCGCGACCTCGTGGGTGTTGTCGGCGGTCGGCAGGCCGGTACCGACGTCCAGGAACTGGCGTACGCCCTGCTCTTCGGCGAGGTACCGGACGGCGCGTCCTAAGAAGTGGCGGCTCGTGACGGCCACGTCCACGAGGCCGGGGAAGATCTCCTTGATGTGGTCCCCGATCTCCCGGTCGACCTCGTAGTTGTCCTTGCCGCCGACGAAGTAGTTCCAGAAGCGGGCCGAGTGCGGCTTGGAAGTGTCGATGTGCGCCCGCGCCCGTGCGCCGGTGCCGACCGAGGGCGAGGGGTCGTCGTCCAACACGGCAGAGCCTCCTGTGTTCCGGTGGTGATCTTTGGGCACCAACCTAGGTGAACGCGCCTGCGTGGCAACGGAGTTGTGCAGACCAGGGCCCACGCACCGTAGGGTTCTGGCCATCTGGCGGCGGCCCGGGGAGCCGGGGTGCTCAGTGCACGAGTGGTCCCCGGTCCGGGTGGACATGGGGGTAGGGGTAGCTGTCGGGGACGGGTTGCGTGTCCAGGTAGAACCACTCGGCGTCGGGGCCCGGGCCCGACGACAGCACCGTTCCCTCGATCGGGTCGGGGAAGGTCGCCTCGGGGAATGTCGCGTCGGGGAAACCCTGGTCGCGAGCGTCCTTGTCGAGGGAAGCCTTCTTCGCAGTGGGGTCCGGCATCAGCAGTTCCACCCGCGTCCCCAGTCCCCTCTGCTGGGCGGTGAACTCCTCGACCTGGTTGCGGCAGGCGTGGTCCAGGTGGGTGACGCCGGTCAGGTCGAGGCGGATGCCGGGCCTGCCCGACGCGGCGGCGGCCTCGAGCGCCTCGATGACCTGCGGCAGCCGCAGGAAGGTGGCGTTGCCGGCCATGACGACCTGGGCGACGTCGTCGTCACCGTCGAGGTCCTGGCGGATGACGGTCCGGGACATGCGCAGCGCGGCCAGCACCACCCCGGCGGCGAGCCCGATGAGGACGCCCTCCAGCAGCGCGGTCGCCACGATGACCAGCGTGGTGAGCGTCATGACGGCGAACTCGCCCCGGTCCTGGCGCCACATCTTCGGGAACTCGGCGGGCGCGAACAGCTTCCAGCCGCTGTGTACGAGGACACCCGCGAGCACCGAGATCGGGATCAGTGCGAGGACCTGCGGCAGCAGCAGGGCGAAGGCGAGCAGCCAAAGGCCGTGCAGCGTACGGGAGATACGGGTCTTCGCACCGGCCTGCACGTTGGCCGAACTGCGCGCGACCACGGCCGTGATGGGCAGCGCGCCGAGTAGCCCGGCGACCGTGTTTCCGGCGCCCTGCGCGATGAGTTCGGCGTTGTAGCGCGTACGCGGGCCGCTGTGCATCCGGTCGACGGCCGCCGCCGTGAACAGGCTCTCCGCCGAGGCGATGACGGTGAAGGTGAGGATCGCGGTGAGAATGCCGACATCGGCGAGGCCTGCCAGCTGCCCGGTCCCCGGCATGTCCACCGACGCCAGCAGGTTGCCCACCTGGAGCGTCTTCACGTCCACGCCCGGCATCGCGGCGACACCGATCCCGATCCCCACGGCGACCAGCGCGGCCGGGATCTTCTTCAACGGGCCCGGCATCTTCTTCCAGAGGAAGCTGAGCACGATGGTGACGAGGCCGAGCAGCGCGGCGGTCATCGCCTGCCGGTCGGCGAGCGTGTCCGCGACGAGTCCGGGCACACCGGCGATGTTCTCCAGCGGGGTGCCGGGGGCCTTGGAGTCGGACATCGGGTACAACTGGCCGAAGATCAGCGGGAGTCCGATGCCGGCCAGCATGCCCTGGACGACGGCGAGCGAGATGGCCTGGAACATCCGGCCGAGCCGTACGAGGCCGAGGACGATCTGCAGGATTCCCGACCCGAGCACGATCACGCCGAGCGAGGCGACGCCGAACTCCCCCACGGTCTCCGCGACGAGCGCGGCAAGGCCGGCGGCGGGACCGCTGACCTGGAGAGTGCTCCCCCGGGCCGCCCCGACGACCAGTCCTCCGATGACCCCGGAGATGATGCCGAGTTCGGCGGGCACCCCGGAGGCGACGGCGACGCCGATACAGAGCGGCAGCGCCACGAGGAAGACGACGAGGGAGGCGGTGATCTCGGTCGCGAGGTTGGGGCGACCGGCCCGCGCCGAGGTTGAAGTCGGCTTGCCCGCAGGGTTGTTGGGAGACGGTGGTGGCGGCGGGGGCGCTGCCGGGCGGGTGCGGGTGCGGGTGCCCTGCGCGTGGCGGCCGTGCTGGCCGCTCATGACGCGTGCACGCGGAAGCGGTCGTCCTCGTCCAGCTCGGAGACCCGGCCGGTGTCGATCTCGTAGTACCAGCCGTGCAGCGACAGCCGGCCCGTCTCCAGCCGCTGCCGCACACCCGGGTAACTCCGCAGTACGGCAAGCTGGTTGACGACGTTGCGCTGCACCACCTCGGGCAGCGACGACGGGTCGTCGGACGCCTCGGTGAGTACGGGGGCCAGTTCCGGGCGGGCCAGCTGCAGCCACGCGTCCACGCCGGGCAGCGCGGAGAGGTCGTCGCCGGACTTCAGGGCGTTCATGGCTCCGCAGTGGGAGTGGCCACAGACGACGAGGTGCTGAACGCCGAGCACCTCCAGTGCGTACTCGATGGTGGCGGCCTCACCGGAGGCGGCCCCGTACGTGCTGTGCGGCGGCACGATATTGCCCGCATTCCGCAGCTCGAATATCTCGCCGGGCCGCGCCCCGGTGATCAGCGCGGGTATGACCCGCGAGTCCGAGCAGGTAATGAACAAAACCTCCGGATTCTGCCCTTCGGCCAGTTTCCGGTATTCGCCGCTCTCGAAATCGACGTGCCGTTTGAACGAGCGGGCGCGGTCAAGCAAGGCCTTCATGATCCCTCCAGATGACGTCTGACATGGGGTTTTTCCTGCCACCATGAACGCTAGAGGAGCGATGACCAGAGGAAGGTTAGAGGAACACTAAATCGCGACCAGGCTTCTGAGGGGCTTTTCACATTGTCCTGGATCCGCTCGGCAGGGATTCTTGCGTCTTGTAGCGTGTCGACTTCAGGAATTCATGGGAGTGGGAGAGCGGGAGACAGGACGTATGGGCGTACGAGTGCTGCTCATCGAGGACGACGAGACGATCGCCGAACCGCTGGCCGAGGGCCTGCGGAACTTCGGGCTGACGGTCGCGCACGTCGCCACCGGTGCCGAGGGGCTGAGAGGGCCGCACGGCGACGTCGTCCTGCTGGACCTGGGCCTGCCCGACATCGACGGTATCGACGTGTGCCGGGGCATCCGTCAGACCTCCGAGGTCCCGATCATCATCCTCAGCGCGCGCGGCGAGGAGGCCGACCGGGTCCTGGGCCTGGAACTGGGCGCCGACGACTATCTGGCGAAACCATTCAGCATGCGTGAACTGGTGGCCCGGATACGGGCGGTGACCCGCCGCACACGACGTCCGGACCCGTACGTGACGGCAGCGCAGGCGTCGCCGCCACCACAGGAACCGGCCTTCGCGTACGAGGTTCCGGAGTACGCAGCGTACGAGTCGTACGAGGCGTACGAGCCTCCGGTGTACGCGGCGCAGCCCCCTTCGCCGGCGGCGCCCGCGTTCAGGCCTCCGTCCCCCTCGCCCTCCCCGGCCCCGGCCCCCGCCGCGTCCTTTGACGCGTACGAATCGTTCGACTCGTACGCGTCACACGCCTCGCACGGCTCGCCCTCCCCCCACTCCTCGCAGAGTGCCGCCCCCGCCCCCGCTCCCGAAGAGACGCCCACCCCCACTCCTGGCCCCCTCGTGGTCGATCGCCGCACCCGTCAGGTGTGGGTCGGAGACGTGGCCGTCGCGTTGACGCCCAAGGAGTTCGAGCTGCTGGCGCTGCTCTCCGAGGATCCGGGTGCCGTGTATTCGAGGCGGCAGATCCTGACCCACGTCTGGGACACCCACTACCAGGGGCCCACCAAGACCCTGGACGTCCATGTCGCCACGCTGCGGCGGAAGTTGGGCAACCCGGCGTGGATCCAGACGTTACGGGGGGTCGGCTTCCGGCTCGCGGTACGCACCCCGGGCGGTCCTCGGGCCGCGGCCTCATGACCCGCCGCCTCCTGCTGAGTTACCTCAGCCTCGCCGCCCTCGTCCTGCTGGGCCTGGAGATCCCGCTGGGCATCGTGTACTCGCGGGCCGAGCGGGAGCGGATCGTCAACTCCGCCAACGACGAGGCGGAGTCGGTGTCGGCGTTCGCCGCGCTGTCCCTGGCGTCGGGGCGCTCGGACGAGCTGGCGGCCAGGGCGGCGCACTGCGCCCGGCGGATCGGCGGCCAGGTGTTCATCGTCGACGCGCGCGGCCAACTCGTTGCGGCATCACACCGGTTGACCGCCGGCGAGCAGCGCGAGCTGTCGACCCGCCCGGAGGTGACCGCCGCGCTCGCCGGGACGGCGACGACTCATGTCCGTACGTCCACGATAGGTGGGGTGCACTACCTGTCCGTGGCGTCCCCGGTCGGGCACGGGACCGGACAGGTGAGTGGCGCGGTACGGATCACGCTTCCCACGGAGATGGTGCGGGCCAGTGTGCACCAGGTGTGGCTGCTGCTGGCCGTCGCCGGGCTCGGGGTACTGACCGCGGTGGCCGTCGTGGCGTTCGCGTGCGCGCGGTGGGCGGGGCGTCCGATCCGTGAACTGGAGCGGGCCACACACGAGTTGGCGGACGGTGGGGCGACAGCGCCGGTCGCGGTGACCTCGGGCCCGCCCGAAGTGCGGAGCCTCGCCGCCGCGTTCAACCGTACGGCCGCGCGGCTCGCTCATCTCCTCGCCTCGCAGCGGGCGTTCGCGGGCGAGGCCTCGCACCAGCTGAAGACTCCGCTGGCGGCGCTTCGGCTGCGGCTGGAGAATCTGGAGCCCGACATCGCCCAGCACGCCCGGGGCAGCCTCACCGCCGCGCTGACGGAGACGGACCGGCTGGCCCGGATGGTCGAGGGGCTGCTCGCGATGGCCCGCCTGGAGGAGGACGCGGCGGATCCCGGGCCGGTCGACCTGGCCGGCATCTGCGCGGAACGGCACGGGACATGGGCGCCGCTGTTCGCGCAACGAGGTGTCTCGCTGGTCCTGTTCACGGGCGGAACGGGACAGGAAGGACCGGTGGGGCCGGCGGGCCCGGTGGGGATGGCGGGCCCGGTGGGAGCGGTGCTGGCGCTGCCGGGTGCGGTGGAGCAGATCATCGACAATCTTCTCTCCAACGCCCTGCGGGTCTCGCCGCCCCACAGCACGGTGACCATGGAACTCCGTGCCGTCGCCCCCTCCCACCCTCGCCGCACCTCCCGCACTCCCCTCAATCACCTCAACCACCGTGAGAACCGGTCCACTTGGATCGACCTGCACATCACCGACGAGGGCCCCGGTATGACGGCGGAACAACGCGGGCGCGCCTTCGACCGCTTCTGGCGTGCGCCCGGCGCCCCCAAGGGCGGTACGGGCCTGGGCCTGGCCCTCGTACAGCGGCTGGCGTTGGCGAGCAGCGGGGAGGTGAGTCTGCGGGAGGCCGCAACGGGTGGTCTGGACGCGGTGGTTCGGCTGCCGTCGGCCCAACACGTGCTGCAGGGACAGCCGTTCGGACACGGGTACAGGTCCCGCAGGACCAACCGCGTCAGGCAAACAGTCGGCGGCCAGGACGTCGCAAACGACCGCCGGGCCGACATCGCGCGTACATGACAATTCCACTCCGTCGCCCTAAGGTCCCTGACGTCACGGCACGTCACGCCACCCCCCTTTGGAGCGAGAGTGGACGCACGAGTCAACGCACACGTGGAACGCCGTACCCTGCTGCGCGCCGCCGTCATCGGCGGTTCGGCGGCCGTCTTCGGCGGCACCCTGTGGCGCGGCGCCGCCCACGCGGCCCCCGCCCAGCCGGGCACGGGCCCGTACGGCGCCCTCGCCGCGCCCGACACCAACGGCATCAGACTCCCCGCCGGCTTCACCAGCCGCGTGATCGCCCGCTCGGGCCAGACGGTCACCGGAACCTCGTACACCTGGCACAACGCCCCTGACGGCGGGGCCTGTTACGCCGACGGGACGGGCTGGATCTATGTGTCCAACTCGGAGATCAACCCGTCGGGCGGCGCGAGCGCGGTGAGGTTCTCCTCGACGGGCGCCATCACCTCCGCGTACCGCATCCTGTCCGGCACCCGCCAGAACTGCGCGGGCGGACGCACCCCGTGGAACACCTGGCTGTCCTGCGAGGAGGTGTCGCTGGGGTACGTCTACGAGACCGATCCCTGGGGCACGGCGGCGGCGACGCAGCGCCCGGCGATGGGCCGTTTCAAGCACGAGGCGGCGGCAGCGGACCCGGTCCGCAAGGTCGTCTATCTGACGGAGGACGAGACGAACGGCCGCTTCTACCGCTTCGTTCCCACGACTTGGGGCGATCTGTCGTCCGGCACGCTCCAGGTCCTGGTGGCCGGCACGGCCACGTCGGGCTCCTACACCTGGTCGACGATTCCCGACCCGGACGGCTCCCCGACGACCACCCGCACCCAGGTCTCCGGCTCCAAGTCCTTCAACGGCGGGGAGGGTTGCTACTACGCCGACGACAAGGTGTGGTTCACCACGAAGGGCGACAACCGCGTCTGGCAGCTCAACCTCCTGACGAACACGTACGAGTTGGCGTACGACGACTCCCTGGTCACGTCGGGCACGGCCCCGCTGACCGGCGTCGACAACATCACCGGCACATCCTCGGGCGACCTGTTCGTGGCGGAGGACGGCGGCACCATGGAGATCTGCCTGATCACCCCGGACGACGTGGTCGCCCCCTTCCTGCGCGTCGACGGCCAGTCGGGCTCGGAGATCACGGGCCCGGCGTTCTCCCCGAACGGCAGCCGCCTGTACTTCTCGAGCCAGCGGGGTACGAGCGGCAGCTCGTCGGGCGGGATCACGTACGAGGTGACGGGCCCGTTCCGCGCGTGATCCCTGCCGCGGGTTCGTACTGCGCACCGGCGTTGTCAGTGGTGCGCAGTACGTTGCGGTCATGGGCGTATACCTGGTCGATGTCGGTGCGGAGGAGTGGTTCGGTGAGGGCGAGGAGGGGCGGGCCGAGATCGCGGCGGGCCTGAACAGGGAGTTGGAACGACGGGGCCTGCCCCGGTACGACTCGGTACCGGCGTCAGTGGACTTCGTACGGGGCTCGGGCCGGTCCTTCGAGGAGAAACTGGTTCCGCCCATGGACGGCCTCATGGCGCTGTGCGAGGCACACCTCTCGAAGGCGGAGACGGAGACACTCCTCGGCTGGACGGTGCTGGTGCCGGTGTCCCTGGACGAGGAGATAGAGCTGGCGGTCGAGTCCGCGTACTCCGACGACACCGTGATCGCGGGCGCACCCCAGATCCTGGCGATCGCCGAGAAACTGGCGTCGGCGGTGGGGCTGCCGCCCGAGGTCCCGGAGATGTGCGACAACCTGGACCTGACGATGTGGTTCCTGGACGGCGCGGCGGAGAAGCTGGCGTCCACCGCGCCGGGCCCGTGGGGCGAGGACCTGGACGCGTCCTTCTACGTCGCCCTGTACCTGCGCGCGGCCCAGCATTCGCTGAGACGGGGGTGCCCGCTGGTCTACTGCTGAGAGTCCGCCTCCGGCGCGGGCGGGCCCGCTTCTCTCAGGCCGGATAGGGAACGGCCTCGCGTGCCGACCTCAGCGCGCCCGCCCACCAGGCCAGCTGCTCCAGCAGTGTCTTCGCGTACCCGGGCGCCTCGGTATCGGACGGACGACCGTCCTGCCATGCCGTGAAGTAGTTCGGGAAGGCGAGGCCGTCGCGGATCGTCACCGCGTGAAGTTCGGTCAGTACGTTCTCCAGGTGCAGGACCGCGTGGCGGCCGCCCGCCGCGCCCCCGTAGCTGACGAAGGCGACAGGCTTGGCCGTCCACTGGGTGAAGTGCCAGTCGATGGCCGCTTTCAGGGAGGCGGGATAGCTGTGGTTGTACTCGGGCGTGACCACGACGAACGCGTCCGCGCTCTCCAGTGCCGTGGTCAGTGGCCGCATCCCGGCCGGACGGGGATAATCCTCGCCGGCGTATTTCGGTGACTCGGCGGGCAGAGCCGACGGGATCTCGAAGTCGGCCAGATCCACGACCTCCACGTCGAACCCGCCGTGCAGGGTGGCCTGTTCGGTGACCCAGTCGGCCACCACCGGGCCGAAGCGCCCTTCTCGAACGCTGCCGACGATGATCACGAGCTTGTGCGTGTCGTTGTTCATGCCCATCACTCTCCGGGCAGCCGTCTGCCGTAGCCAGGCCGAGCGCAGGCTGGCCCCCACAGGGCCACGCTGAGCCCGCCGCGTCCGGACCGGCCCGCCCTATCCTCAAGGCATGGGTACGCCGTTGGGGGACTTCATCCGGACCAAGCGCGACAGCATCCAGCCCGAGTCGCTCGGCCTGCCGGACCGGGGCCGCCGCCGCTCACCAGGGCTGCGGCGGCAGGATCTCGCGGTGCGCGCCGGCATCAGTGTCGAATACCTGACCCGCATCGAGCAGGGCCGCGACCGCAATCCCTCGGTGGCGGTGGTCAACGCCCTCGCCGACGCCCTCAGCCTGTCCTCGTCCGAGCGCGACCATCTCCGCTACCTGTCGAAGATCACTGGCGGCGAATGCACTGCGCGCCCCCGGCCCGAGCCCGCCTCCCGGCACGTACGAGCCGCCGTTCTGCGGACCCTCCACCTCCTCGAACCGGGCATCGCCGTGGTCAGCAACCGGCTGGGTGACATCCTCGCCCACACCAGCGCGTACGACGCGGTGATGAGAGGCAGCGGGCTGCTCGACGCAGAAGCCCCGAACCTCACCCGCTACGTCTTCACCGATCCCCGTGCCCGCACGTTCTTCGCCGATTGGGACGACGTCGCCGACGAGCAGGCGTTCGACATGTGGCTCGCTCCCTCCGTCGAGAACTCCGAGTGGTTCAGGGCGGAGCTCGCACCTCTCGCCGGCCCCGACCTGACGTGGCGCCTGAACCGGCACATCGTTCCGCAACGCGGAGCCCTCCGGCTGAGCCACCCCACCGGACCGCAGCTGAGACTGGTCCGCGAGACACTCGAACTCCCAGCGGAAGCACAGCAGTTGACCGTGTTCCTCCCCGAGGACGACCAGACCGCCCAGTCCGTCGAACAACTCCACCACCGGCCCCGGCACGGCACACTCCGGGCCATCTCCTGAACCGAACGACGGAAGGCCGCGCTTCGCCCGACTAGTGCGCGTTCATGACAGAATTCGCCGTTCGACTTGGAGGGGTGGAGAAGTGGCTCGGTGCGCGGTCGGCCGAGGGCACTGCCTCGGGCCGGCCGGTGTCCTCGTCCTCCGCGGTCGTGCGGAAGACCGCCGAGCAGGTGATGAGCGACTTCCGGTTCGCCGCGGGGGACCTCGGTGGACAGCTGACCGTCACTCCTCTCGGCGAATGCACCATCTCCGCCGTCGCCCTCTCGCAGGATCCGATGGGCAAGGAAGAAGTGGTGCACGTCGTCCGTCGGCTGGAGGAGCGGGGGTGGCGGCTGGGCAGCGACATCTCAGTGGCGGAAGGCACGCTGGTCACCGTCGGCAAGTGGAGACCTTCGTGGGCGCTGGTCCGCTGCCCGAGCAGGCCAGGGCGCGGGCAGGTGCGAACACCAGCGGCCTCGCCCTCTCCGCCACGGGGGCGTGTGCCTCGCGACCGCCCGTACCCTCGTTCGAACCCCCGCTCCCGCCCACCCTGCCCGGCACGTCGTAGGCCGACGGGGGCCGCGCGGTCACCCGCGCCGATACGACAGAGAGGGCGGCACCCCCCGCACAGGGGTGCCGCCCTCTCTCTGTGCACCGGAGCCACCGGCAGGTCGGTGAGGGTCGGGGTGACCGACGACGGCTCCGGGGGTCAGTGTTCAGCTAGCGGTGGTCGCTCCCCGCCGAGGTGGAAGCCGCCCGGCCCGCCTCCAGCCTTGCCACCGGGATGCGGAACGGTGAGCAGCTGACGTAGTCCAGTCCCACCTCGTGGAAGAAGTGGACCGACTCCGGGTCGCCGCCGTGTTCGCCGCAGACGCCGAGTTTGAGGTCGGGGCGGGTGGCGCGGCCGGCCTCCGCGGCCAGTTTCACCAGGGAGCCGACGCCGTCCTTGTCGATCGTCTCGAACGGCGACACCCCGAAGATGCCCTTCTCCAGGTACGCCGTGAAGAACGAGGCCTCCACGTCGTCCCGGCTGAAGCCCCACACCGTCTGGGTGAGGTCGTTCGTACCGAAGGAGAAGAACTCCGCCGCCTCCGCGATCTGACCGGCGGTCAGCGCGGCGCGCGGGAGTTCGATCATCGTGCCGATCGACAGCTTGAGGGACACACCGGTCGCGGCCTCGACCTCCGCGACGACCTGGTCCGCCTCCTCGCGGACGATCTCCAGCTCCTGGACCGTCCCGACCAGCGGGATCATGATCTCGGCCCGCGGATCGCACTTGGCGTTCTTGCGTTCCGCCGCGGCCTCCGCGATGGCGCGGACCTGCATCGTGAACAGCCCGGGGATGACCAGACCGAGGCGTACGCCGCGCAGGCCGAGCATCGGGTTCTGCTCGTGCAGCCGGTGTACGGCCTGGAGCAGCCGCAGTTCGTTCTCGTGCGGCTCCTGGCGGGACTCCGCGAGGGCGACCCGCACCGACAGCTCGGTGATGTCGGGCAGGAACTCGTGCAGCGGCGGGTCGAGGAGCCGGACCGTCACCGGCAGGCCGTCCATCGCCGAGAACAGTTCGACGAAGTCCTGCTTCTGGAGGGGGAGCAGCTCCCTCAGGGACGCCTCGCGCTCGGCCTCCGTGTCGGCCAGGATAAGCCGTTCGACCAGCTCGCGGCGGTCGCCGAGGAACATGTGCTCCGTACGGCACAGCCCGATGCCCTGGGCGCCGAAGCGGCGTGCGCGCAGCGCGTCCTCGGCGTTGTCGGCGTTGGCGCGGACCCGCAGGCGGCGCTTGCGGTCGGCGAACGCCATGATCCGGTGGACGGCCTCGACGAGTTCGTCGGCGTCGTTGGCGCCGGCGTGCATCCGGCCCTCGAAGTACTCCACGACGGGGGACGGCACGACCGGGACCTCGCCCAGGTACACCTTGCCGCTCGACCCGTCGATGGAGATCAGGTCGCCCTCCTCCACGACGCGTCCGCCCGGCACGGTCATCCGGCGCCGCTTGGTGTCGACCTCCAGCTCCTCCGCGCCGCACACGCACGTCTTGCCCATGCCGCGTGCCACGACGGCCGCGTGGGACGTCTTGCCGCCACGGGAGGTCAGGATGCCCTCGGCGGCGATCATGCCGTCGAGGTCGTCGGGGTTGGTCTCCCGGCGGACCAGGATGACCTTCTCCCCCGAACGCGACCACTTCACGGCGGTGTACGAGTCGAAGACGGCCTTGCCGACCGCCGCGCCCGGCGAGGCGGCGATGCCACGGCCGACCGGGGCGACCTTGGCGTCCTCGTCGAACTTCGGGAACATCAGCTGGGCGAGCTGGGCGCCGGTGACGCGCTGGAGCGCCTCCGCCTCGTCGATGAGGCCCTGGTCGACGAGCTGCGTGGCGATCCGGAAGGCGGCGCCCGCCGTGCGCTTGCCGACGCGCGTCTGGAGCATCCACAACTGGCCGCGCTCGATGGTGAACTCGATGTCGCAGAGATCCTTGTAGTGGTTCTCCAGGGTCTCCATGATCTGCATCAGCTGGTCGTACGACTTCTTGTCGATCTGCTCCAGCTCGGCGAGCGGGACCGTGTTGCGGATGCCCGCCACGACGTCCTCGCCCTGCGCGTTCTGCAGGTAGTCGCCGTAGACGCCCTGGTGGCCGCTGGCGGGGTCGCGGGTGAACGCGACGCCGGTGCCCGAGTCGGGGCCGAGGTTGCCGAAGACCATCGAGCAGACGTTGACGGCCGTGCCGAGGTCGCCGGGGATGCGTTCCTGGCGGCGGTAGAGCTTCGCGCGGTCCGTGTTCCAGGAGTCGAACACCGCGTGGATCGCGAGGTCCATCTGCTCGCGCGGGTCCTGCGGGAAGTCGCGGCCCGCCTCGGTCTTGACGATCTTCTTGAACTTGGTGACCAGCTTCTTGAGGTCGGCTGCCTCGAGCTCCGTGTCGACCGTGACCTTCTTGGCCGTCTTCGCCGCGTCGAGCGCGTCCTCGAACAGCTCGCCCTCGACACCGAGGACCGTCTTGCCGAACATCTGGATGAGGCGGCGGTACGAGTCCCACGCGAAGCGCTCGTCGCCGGCCTGCTGGGCGAGACCCTGGACCGACTTGTCGGAGAGGCCGATGTTCAGCACCGTGTCCATCATGCCGGGCATGGAGAACTTCGCCCCGGAACGGACGGACACCAGGAGGGGATCGTCGGCCTGGCCGAGCTTCTTGCCCATCGTCGCTTCGAGGGCCGTGAGGTGCGCGCTGACCTCGTCCCGCAGCGCCGCCGGCTCCTCGCCGCTGTCGAGGTACGTCTTGCAGGCCTCGGTGGTGATCGTGAAGCCCGGAGGCACCGGCAGGCCCAGGTTGGTCATCTCGGCGAGGTTGGCACCTTTGCCGCCCAGAAGGTCCTTGAGGTCCTTGTTGCCCTCGGTGAAGTCGTAAACGAACTTCACGCCCTCAACGCTGTTGCCCGGCTGAGCTACGTGGGGATCTTTGTTTTCCGACACGGGTCCCAACTCCTTGAGGACGCGGTGGCTGCCCTGACGGCCAGGAACATACCCAGATCGAAGGCGTCTGGGTACGTCCACTTGCGCGTCATGCGCCTGTAACCATCCGTCCGCCAGCAGATCCAAAGTCAAGGCTTGGCAAGCACTGAGAGCGGTGTGTTTTCACTTCTTGAAGACGGTCATGGCTTCTTGGGCATTTTGTCGCTCAGATGAGCAGATCGCGACACGCCTGAGTTCTATCGATGAACGATCAAACGGTGGCACTGAGTGCCATCCTTTGAGAAGTGCAGCCGTCCATGATCCGCTCATCTGAGCGCAACCCCTATCAAGGGTGGCGAGAATCACGCACGAAAGAGCGCCCGGATTTCACCATGCGGACGCCGACGCGGACGGGAAACACCGCTGTCACAGGCCCCCGCCACAAGCCCCCGTCACCAGCCGCTCCAGCAGCTCAGACCCCCAGCGCCGTCAGCCGCTCCTCCGCCCGCTCGGGCGCGTACAGGTACTCGACCACCATCGCCCCGGCCCCCACCAGCCCCGCCCGCTCCCCCAGCCTCGACGTCACCACGTCCAGATGAGCGGTCGAGCGCGGCAGCGCCCGCTGGTACAGCAGCTCCCGTACGCCGGTCAGGAACGGCGTGCCCGCCAGGTCCCCCGCGATCATCAGCACGCCCGGGTTGAGCAGCGTCACCACCGTCGCCAGTACGTCCCCCACGCTCCGGCCCGCCTCCCGCGCGAGCGCGACCGCCCCCGGGTGCCCGGCGGCGAGCAGGTCCCGTACGTCCGAGCCGGACGCCGCCGGCACCCCGGTCTCGGCGAGCCGCCGGGCGACGGCGCCACCGCTCGCGACGGCGGCCAGACACCCGTACGAGCCGCACCGGCACAGCGCGTCGGCGCCCTGGGGGACGCGGATGTGCCCGATGTCCCCGGCGCCGCCGTCGATGCCCCGGAACACCGATCCGCCGACCACCACACCGGCCCCGATGCCCGTCGAGACCTTGACCAGGACGAACGCCGAGCAGTCGGGGTGTCCGGTGCGCTGCTCGCCGTACGCCATGAGGTTCGCGTCGTTGTCCACCAGGACCGGGACCTTCACCCCGGCGAGCTCGCCCGAGTGTTCGGCGAAGGCGCGGGCCAGCCGGGTTCTTATGTCGTAGCCGTCCCAGCCGGGCATGATCGGCGGCTGCACGACGCGGCCGGTGTCCGTGTCGACCGGGCCCGGTACCGCGAGGCCGATGCCGCAGACCTCGGACGGGCGATGGCCGGCCTTCGTCAGAAGCTCGGCGAACCAGCGGCCGAGTTCGCCGAGTACGACGTCGGGGCCGTCGTCGACGGCCAGCGCGCCCGAATGTTCCGCGAGGAGTTCACCCGTGAGGGTGAGAACGGCGGCGCGGGCATGACGCGTGTCGAGGTCGGCGGCGAGGACGACCGCGTGGGCGTCGTCGAACTCGAGGGTGATCGAGGGGCGACCGCCGAGCGGCGAGTCGACCGGACCCGAGGCGCCCTCGCGCAGCCAGCCCGCGCGGAACAGCCGGTCGAGCCGGTGGCCGACCGTCGCCCGTGAGAGGCCCGTCACCTGTTGCAGGGCACCGCGTGTCGTCGCCCGCCCGCTGCGTACCAGTTCGAGCAGATCTCCGGCGCTCGCCTGAGCGCGACCCGTCGTGCGGCCACTCATGCGCACCCCCTTGTGTTTCTCAAGCTTGCATTACATATTGAGTTATGCGTGTTAAATAGACGTAACTCTACGGTGGCTCGACCGAACCGGTCGGGCCGAACGTCTTCGGGGAGCCCCGAGTGGATCGCACTGCCCAGCTGACCTCCCGCGCCCGCCCCACGGCGCACTCCGTCGTATACGAAGCGGACGTTACGACACATTCGCAGCCCGCCTCCCACGCATCGCACGCCCTGTCCACCCGGCACGCGTCGCAAGCCCTGCACGTCAGGGCCGCCGAGGTGCTGGAGAGCAACTGGACCGGCACCTCGACGGTGCCCTCGCGCGGCCTGTATCCGCACCAGTGGTCCTGGGACTCCGCGTTCATCGCGATCGGCCTGCGTCATCTGTCGCCCCTGCGCGCGCAGACGGAGCTGGAGACGCTGCTCTCGGCCCAGTGGGGCGACGGACGCATCCCGCACATCGTCTTCAACCCTTCCGTCCCGCTCGACGCGTACTTCCCGAGCCCCGACTTCTGGCGCTCCTCGACCGCGGGGCGCGCTGCGGGCGCCCCGCGCACCGTACAGACGTCCGGCATCGTGCAGCCACCGGTGCACGCGCTGGCCGTCTGGCTGGTGCACCAGGCCGACCCCGGCCTGTCCCGGGCGCGCGGCTTCCTCGCCCGCGCCTACCCCCGGCTCGCCGCCTGGCACCGCTATCTGCTGCACCGGCGCGACCTGGGCGGGGGCGGCCTCGCGTCGGTCGTGCACCCCTGGGAACAGGGTATGGACAACAGCCCCTCCTGGGACGCCCCGCTCAGCCGCGTCACCCCGGCCCCGGCCCGCTCCTTCCGCCGCGCCGACCTCGACCACGGCGCCGCCGAGGACCGGCCGACGGATCTGGACTACGGGCGGTATGTGCGGCTGGCGGCGGACTACCGGGACGCGGGATACAGGGACGGGCTGGGCGGGGGCAGAGGGGCCGGGCTGGGCGGGGGCAGCGGGGCCGGCGCGAACGCGTTCGCCGTCGAGGACCCCTCCTTCAACGCGCTGCTGATCGCGTCGGAGCACGCGCTGGCGTCCATCGCCCACGAGCTGGGCGCGACGGGGACGGCCCGGCACGCGCGCGCGGAGCGCCTGACAACGGCCCTGGTGGAGCGGCTGTGGGACCCGGCGGAGGGCATGTTCTTCTGCCGCGACGTGGCGGGGGGCGCCGGGGGCGCACTCGTCCCCGAGCGCGGTGTGTCCGGGCTCATTCCCCTCCTCCTGCCCACGCTGCCCAGGGACATCGCCGCCGCCCTCGTCCGTACCGCGCGCGGGCCGCACTTCGAGGTCGGCGGCGCCGCCCGCCTCGTCCCGTCCTACGACCTGCTCGGCGAGGCCTTCGACCCGCACCGCTACTGGCGCGGGCCGGCCTGGTTCAACACGGGGTGGCTGGTGGAGCGCGGGCTGCGGCAGCACGGCGAGCGGGCGCACGCCGACGCACTGCGCACGGCGCTCCTGGAAACGGCCGACACCTCCGACTTCGCGGAGTACGTCGACCCGTACACCGGCGAGGCCTGCGGGGCGCTCGGCTTCGGCTGGACGGCCGCGCTCACCCTCGATCTGCTGCACCAACGCCCCGTCGACGACAGCGACTTCGACAGCGTCGACCTCGAGAACGTGTTCGGCATGAGTGACCAGGGAGGGGAACGGCGATGACGGACCGGCATCATCTGCTCGTGCACGGCGGGACGTTCGCGGCCGTCGGCGACAGCGGGGACATCAGCGGCGTACGCGGCGGCAGCAGCCCCGACGGGCTGTTCGTACGCGACGCACGGCACCTGAGCCGTTGGCAGCTCACCGTCGACGGCGCCGTGCCCGAGACGCTCAGCCCGGTCGCCGAAGGGGACACCGCGCGCTGTGTCCTCGTACCGCGCGGTGGCCGTCAGGAGCCGCCCGCCTACACGCTCTTCCGTGAACAGGCCGTCGCGGACGGCGCGTTCGTCGAGTCGCTGCGGGTGACCAGCAACCGTCCGGGGCCGACGACGGTCCGGATCGCGGTCACCGCCGACGCCGACTTCACCGACCAGTTCGAGCTGCGCTCCGACCACCGTACGTACGTCAAGTCCGGCGCCGTCCGCAGGCGCGAAGTCCTGGACGACGGCGTCGAGTTCAGCTACCGGCGCGGTGAGTGGCTGTCCTGTACGACGGTCACCGCTGAGCCCGCCCCCGACGGCGTCGAGGAGACCGGAACCGGCGCCCGACGCCTCGTCTGGACACTGGACCTGGAACCGCACGGTTCGGCGGAGCTGACGCTGCGGGTCGCGGCCCGCCCGCACGGGGCGACCACGGAACCGGCGGCCCCCGCCTCACCCTCCGCGGTCAGCGACCAACTCGCCGCCCTGGAGGAGGAGTTCGTCGAGGGCGTCGCCTTCCCCACCGGCTGGCCGGAGTTGGCGGCGGCCTGTGAACGCGGCCTCGCCGATCTGGCCTCCCTCCAGGTCCCGGCGACCGGCCCGGACGGCGAGGAGCTGCGCGTACCGGCCGGCGGCGCACCCTGGTTCCTCACCCTCCTCGGCCGCGACGCCCTCCTCACCTCGCTCTTCGCCCTCCCCTACCGCCCCCAGCTCGCCGCCGCCACCCTCCCGGCGCTCGCCGCGACCCAGGCGACGGAGGTCGGCGCGGACTCCGTGGCCCAGCCGGGCAAGATCGTGCACGAGGTCCGGCACGGCGAGCTGGCCCACTTCGGGCAGGTGCCGTACGGGCGTTACTACGGCTCGGTCGACGCGACCCCCCTCTTCCTCGTGCTCCTCGGCGCGTATGTCGAGCACACCGGCGACACGGCTCTCGCCCGCCGCCTGGAGGCCAACGCCCGCGCGGCGATCGGCTGGATGCTGGACCACGGCGGGCTGACGTCCCGCGGCTATCTGGTGTACCGGGCCGACCAGGGCGGCCTCGCCAACCAGAACTGGAAGGACTCCCCCGGCGCCATCTGCTGGGCCGACGGCACCCGCGCAAGCGGCCCGGTGATGGCGGCGGGGGCCCAGGGTTACGCGTACGACGCCCTGCGCCGCACGGCGTGGATCGCGCGCACGGTGTGGGAGGACGAGACCTACGCCGCCCTCCTCGAACAGGCGGCGGCCGACCTCCGGGACCGTTTCCAGCGGGACTTCTGGATGCCGGAGCACTCCTTCCCGGCCCTCGCCCTCGACGGTGAGGGCAACCAGGTCGACGCGCTGGCCTCCGACGCGGGCCATCTGCTCTGGTCGGGGCTGCTCGACAAGGAGTACGGCAAGAAGGTCGGCCGGCGCCTGGTCGAACCGGACTTCTTCTCCGGCTGGGGCGTACGGACGCTGGCGTCGGGCCAGCCCGCGTACCACCCCCTCTCCTACCACCGTGGCTCGGTCTGGCCGCACGACAACGCCCTGATCACGCTGGGCCTTTCGCGGTACGGCCTGCACGACGAGGCCCGCACGGTCGCCCACGCCCTCGTCGACGCGGCGACCGCCACCGGCCACCGTCTCCCCGAGGTCCTCGCCGGGTACGGCCGCGACACCCAGGCCGAACCGGTGCCGTACCCGCACGCGTGCGTACGGGAGTCCAGGTCGGCGGCGGCTCCATTGGCGCTGCTCACGGCGGTCGGGGGCGCCTGACAAGACGTACGGCGACACGTGTGGCCGGTTGCTTGGTGAGGCGTTTGCCCGGTGTTTGCCGGGTACTTGGGCGCAAAAGCTGAACGCAGGCCGAGGGCCCGCCGTACGGGATGGTGGCGGACCTCGGCTCCCGAGCCGACTCCGCCGCTCCCGCACGGGCTACACGGAAGGACCTTCGGGGTGCCTCTGTTCACGCGCACTACCCCATCAACGAACGAGCCCCCCGAGGCACCTTCAGCCGAAACACCATCCCCGAACCCGCCCGAGACGCACGAGACGGCGAAGCCGGCCAGCACGGCCAGCACGGCCAGCACGGCCAGCACGGCCAGCACGAACGACGCGCCCGACACGGCCGACACGGCCGACGCGCCCAACACGGCCGACACGGCCGACGCGCCCAACACGGCCGAGACGGACAGCGCGAACACGGCGGCCCGGGAATCCACTAAAGCAACCGACGCGGCCAGGACCCCCGAAACCACCGAGGCCACCGAGGCCACCGAGGCCACCGAGGCCACCGAGGCCACCGAGGCCACCGAGGCCACCGAGGCCGTCAACGCGGTTGAGGCCGTAAAGACCCCCGGTGGCGTCAAGCCCATCGAGGTTGTCGAGGCCGTCGAAACCACCGACGGCACCGAACCCACCGCCGGCACCGACAGCCCCGGCACCACCGACCCCGCCGAAGGCCCCGGCGACACCGGCGCGGCCACCGGCACCGGCACCGGCACCGGCACCGCCACCGAGGCGACCCCCAAGCCCAGCTGGCGCACCCGGTATCCCGTCGCCGCCCGTAATCTCGGCTGGGCGGGGACCGCCCTCTCCGCGCTGCTCGTTCTTGTCGCGCTTCAGCTGCCCGCCACCGCCGACCAGATCAAACTCTCGGAGTTCCTGCGGCTCCCGGCGGAGGCGATCGTCGCGGCCGTCGTGCTGCTCGCGATGCCCCGGCGTCCGCGAGTGATCACCGCGGCCTGCATCGGCGTCTTCCTCGGTGCGCTCACCGTGGTGAACCTCCTGGACATGGGCTACGTCGAGTTCCTGGGCCGGCACTTCAACGTGCTGGTCGACTGGGAGCTGCTGAGCGACGCGCAGTCGTACCTCACCGACTCGATAGGCGCGGTGGCCTCGATCGCCACCACCCTCGCTGTCATCGTGCTCGCGCTGCTCCTGCTCGTCGGCATGGGCTTCGCGACCGTGCGGCTCAGCAACCTGCTCGCCCGTCACAACGCCGGCGCCACCAGGGCCACACTGATCGCCGGCACGGTCTGGATCACGTGCATGTCCCTCGGGCTCACGAATTTCGGCGGCGCCCCGCTCGCCTCGAACCACGCCACCGCGATCGTCGAGTCGCATGTGCAGCGGGTGGGCAACACCATTCGCGACGAGGCGGTGTTCAGGAAGCTGGCGAAGAACGACCCGTTCGCGAAGACGCCTCCCAGCCAGCTGGTGCCGGACCTGCGCGGCAAGGACGTCATCTTCACGTTCATCGAGAGCTACGGCCGCAGCGCGATCGAGGACCCGATCATGTCCCCCGGCGTCGACGAGACGCTCGCCGCCAAGACCCAGGCGCTGACGGACGCCGGGTTCGCCGCGAAGAGCGGCTGGCTGACCTCGGCGACGTACGGCGGCAGCAGCTGGCTCGGCCACTCCACATTCCTGTCGGGCCTGTGGATCAGCACCCAGCAGCGCTATCGCACCCTCGTCAACAGCGACCGTCTCACCCTCCCCGAGGTGTTCCGGCGCACCGGGGACTTCAGGACGGTCGGGGTGATGCCGGGTGTGCAGAAGAGCTGGCCGGAGGCGAAGTTCTACGGCCTGGAGAAGAACTACGCGGCGAAGGATCTCGGCTACAAGGGACCGAAGTTCAGCTGGTCGACCATGCCGGACCAGTACACGATGGAGGCCTACCAGCGCCTGGAGCACGGCAGGAAGCAGGCCAAGCCTCTGATGTCGGAGATCATCCTGACGTCGAGCCACCAGCCTTGGGCGCCGCTGCCGAAGACGGTCCCGCAGGACCAGCTCGGCGACGGCAGCGTGTTCGACGCGATCCAGAAGGCGGGCAAGGACCCCAAGGACGTCCTCTACAACGCCCCGGAGGCCAAGGCGGAGTACGGCAAGTCGATCCAGTACTCGGTCACCAGCCTCATCGACTGGCTCACCCGGTACGGCACCGACAAGACCGTCCTGGTCTTCCTCGGCGACCACCAGCCCATCGCCCGGGTCAGCGGCAGCAACGCCAGCCGTGACGTGCCGGTGTCGGTCGTGGCCAAGGACCCGAAGATCCTGGACAAGATCGCCGACTGGAACTGGACGGACGGCCTGCGCCCGGCCCACGACGCCCCGGTCTGGAAGATGGACGCGTTCCGCGACAAGTTCCTGACGGCCTACGGCTCAACACCACACCCATAGGGGCGCGGGGAACTGCGCGACAAGCCACAACGAACCCGCAGACGAACACGCGCCCAACAACACCCCTCACCCCCCGGACGTGTCCAACTCCGCATCCTCACTCACGCCCGCACAGTCATACGGATCCTTCAGCCAACCGTCCGGCAACACCACCCGGTTGTTGCCCGACGTACGCCCACGCGGCCCGTCCGCCCCGACGGGCCACGGCTGGTCGAGTTCCAACTCGTCCAGACCGGCCCGGAGTTCGCCCAGCGACGACGTGATCGCGAGTCGCTTGCGCATCTCGGAGCCGACCGCGAACCCCTTCAGGTACCAGGCGACATGCTTGCGGAAGTCGATGACCCCGCGCGCCTCGTCCCCGATCCACTCCCCGAGCAACGTGGCATGCCGGACCATGACATCCGCGACCTCACGCAGGGACGGTCGCGCGATGTCATCCGTACGCCCCTCGAACGCCGCCACCAGGTCCGCGAACAGCCACGGCCGGCCCAGGCAGCCGCGGCCGACCACCACACCGTCGCAGCCGGTCTCCCGGACCATCCGCAGCGCGTCCTCGGCCGACCAGATGTCGCCGTTGCCGAGCACGGGGATCTCCGGCACGTGCTCCTTGAGGCGGGCGATGGCCTCCCAGTCCGCGGTGCCGCCGTAGTGCTGGGCGGCGGTGCGGCCGTGCAGCGCGATGGCCGTCACGCCCTCCTCCACCGCGATCCGGCCGGCGTCGAGGTAGGTGATGTGGTCGTCGTCGATGCCCTTGCGCATCTTCATCGTGACGGGGAGGTCCCCGGCGCCGGACACCGCCTCGCGCAGGATCGCGCGCAGCAGGTTGCGCTTGTAGGGGAGGGCCGAGCCGCCGCCCTTCCGCGTCACCTTGGGGACGGGGCACCCGAAGTTGAGGTCGATGTGGTCGGCGAGGCCCTCCTCCGCGATCATGCGGACGGCCTTGCCGACGGTCGCCGGGTCGACGCCGTACAGCTGGATCGAGCGCGGCTTCTCCGTCGCGTCGAAGCGGATCAGCTGCATGGTCTTCTCGTTGCGTTCGACCAGCGCTCGGGTCGTGATCATCTCGCTGACGAACAGGCCCTTGCCGCCGCTGAACTCCCTGCACAGGGTTCGGAAGGGCGCGTTCGTGATCCCCGCCATGGGGGCAAGGACGACGGGCGGCTGCACGGTGTGCGGGCCGATCCGGAGGAGGCCGGCGGGGGCGGTGACGGGCGTGGACATTGGGCCATTCTCGCCCACCGGACGGAGTACAGCCAAAGTCATTAGTTAGGCGTACTATGGACCGCATGTCCGAGCTGAGTCCCCGCCGCCGCATGCTCGTGCTGGCGATCTGCTGTATGAGCCTCCTGCTCGTCAGCCTCGACGTCACCGTGCTCAACGTCGCGCTGCCCGCCATGGAGAAGGATCTCGGCGCGAGCGTGGCCGGTATGCAGTGGGCGCTCGACGCCTACACGCTGGTGCTGGCCTCGCTGCTGATGCTGGCGGGCTCGACCGCCGACCGGATAGGCCGCCGCCGGGTCTTCCTGGCCGGGCTGGTGCTGTTCACGCTCGGCTCGGTGCTCTGCTCGCTCGCCCCGAACCTCGACTCGCTCATCGTCTTCCGCATGATCCAGGCGATCGGCGGCTCGATGCTCAACCCGGTCGCCATGTCGATCATCACCAACACCTTCACCGACCCGCGCGAGCGGGCCCGGGCGATCGGGGTGTGGGGCGGGGTGGTCGGCATCTCCATGGCCGCCGGCCCGATCATCGGCGGCCTGCTCGTGGACTCCGTCGGCTGGCGCTCCATCTTCTGGATCAACCTGCCGGTGGGCCTCGCCGCGCTCCTGCTGACCCTGCGGTACGTCCCCGAGTCCCGGGCGCCGAAGGCCCGCCGCCCCGACCCGGTCGGCCAGGTGCTGGTCATCGCGCTGCTCGGCTCGCTGACGTACGCGATCATCGAGGCCCCCAGCTCGTCACTCACCCACACGCTCACCTTCGGGGCGGTCACCGTGGCCGCGCTGCTGGCGCTGCTGTACTACGAGCCCCGGCGGGCCGAACCCCTCATCGACCTGCGGTTCTTCCGGTCGGTGCCGTTCAGTGGGGCGACCGTGATCGCGGTCAGCGCGTTCGCCGCGCTGAGCGGATTCCTGTTCCTGTCGACGCTGTATCTGCAGAACGTGCGGGGACTGTCCGCGCTGCACGCCGGTCTGTGGATGCTGCCGATGGCGGTGATGTGCCTCGTGTGCGCGCCGATATCCGGACGGCTGGTGGGCAGCCGGGGACCACGGTTCTCGCTGCTCATGGCGGGGGTCGCGATGACGGCGAGCGGCATCCTGTTCGCCGGGTTCGACGCGGAGTCGTCGAACGTGACACTGGTCGTGGCCTACTTCGTGTTCGGCCTCGGCTTCGGGTTCGTCAACGCGCCCATCACCAACACGGCCGTCTCGGGCATGCCCCGCTCGCAGGCCGGGGTGGCCGCCGCGGTCGCCTCCACCAGCCGTCAGACCGGCGGCACGCTCGGGGTCGCGGTGATCGGCGCGGTGCTGGCGTCGGGGATAGGGGCGGGCCCGTACAAGGAGGTGTTCGCCTCGGCGGCGCGGCCCGGGTGGTGGATCATCGCGGGCTGCGGTCTCGCCGTACTGGTGCTGGGTGCCGTCACGACCGGCGGCTGGGCCAAGCGGACGGCGGAGCGGGCCGCCGAACGCATGGCGGATGGCGAGGACGGCGCGAACGGGGGCGGGCAGAAGGGCGTGCGGGGTACGGCGGGGGCGCGCACCGCGGTGTGAGCCGTTGCTGTAACCCATTGCTGTCGATCACCGTTGATGATCACGCAAGGGCACCAGCAACTCGTCGAACTCGAAGAGGGCGTGGCCGATCGTGGGGGCAGCCGGGTCGCGGCGGATGGTCGGATTTCCCGTACCGGGAACGAGTTTCGTGGGCCGGCGCCATGAACTCGCGCAGGCCAGACGTCTGTTGGTGGCGACCCGCCTGCTGACTCTCACCGGTCCCGGCGGGGTCGGCAAGACCCGGCTGGCGGGACGGGTGGCGGAGGGTGCCGTACGGGGTTTCCCGGACGGGGCCCGGCTGGTGCCGCTGGCCGCCGTGCGGGACGGCGCGCTGGTGCCGCACGCCGTGGCGGACGCGCTCGGTATCCGTGACGAGGCGGGCCGGGCGCCGCTGGACACGGTCGTCGCGCATCTGCGCGACCGGCGGCTGCTGCTGGTCCTGGACAACTGCGAGCACGTGACGGCCGCCTGTACGTCGCTGGTGGCCTCGGTGCTCGCGGCGGCCGAGGGTGTCCGTGTGCTGGCCACCAGCCGCCACCGGCTCGGCCTCCCGGACGAGCGGTTGCTCGCGGTGACCCCGCTGGCCACCCCGCCCCCCGGAGGCAACCTGCCCCCCGGCGACGACCTGCCCGGGCCGGAGTTCCCTGCGCTGCGCCTGTTCGCCGACCGGGCGGCGGCCGTGGCGCCCGGCTTCGCGATCACCGACCGCAACCGGGCGGCCGTGGCCCGCCTCTGCCACCGCCTGGACGGTCTGCCGCTGGCCATCGAACTGGCGGCCGTACGGATGCACGCCCTGGGCGTGGAGCAACTGGACGAACGCCTCGGTGAGCGCCTCGGCGACCGTCCGGGCGCCCACTTCCGCCTCCTCACCTGCGGCAGCCCCGCCGCCCCACCCCGCCACCAGACCCTCCGCTCGGCCGTGGACTGGAGCCACGACCTGTGCACCCCGGCGGAACAGCTCGCCTGGGCCCGTCTGTCGGTCTTCACGGGCAGCTTCGACCTGGCGGGGGCGGAGGCGGTGTGCGGTGAGGTACGGGATGCCCTGCTCGGGCTGGTCGAGAAGTCCGTGCTGATCAGGGAGGCGGCGGGCAAGGGCGGAGGGGCCGGGGGCACCCGGTACCGGATGCTGGCTCTCCTGCGCGAGTACGGGCTGGAGAAGCTGGACGCGCTCGGGGCGGTCGGGGAGAGTCGGCGGCGGTTGTGCGCGCACTTCGTGCGGGTCGCGGAGGTGCACGAGCGGAGCTGGTTCGGCCCGGACCAGCCGGGCAAGCTGGCCGGGTTGCGCGCCGAGCACGACAATCTGCGCGCGGTGCTCGACTTCTGTCTCACCACCCCCGGCGAGTCACCGCGCGGGCTGCGCCTGGTCGGCAGCCTGTGGTTCTACTGGATCGCACGCGGCGCCTGGGCGGAGCTGCGGCACTGGTGGCAGCGACTGGCCCCGCGCGAGGGCCGACGCCCGGCACCCGAACTGACCCGGGCCCACTGGGCGGCAGCCCTGTTCCCCCTGGTCCGCAGCCGCACGAACGCGGTGCTGCTGTCAGGCGCTCCACACCCACCGACCTTGGCCGCACACGAAACCCCGGAGGTCAGACCCCTGACCGAGGTCCTGGGAATCCCCAGGGGGCCGACAGGACAGGCGAGGCACGCCGGTCGGACCGGCCAGAACCATCAGGCCGGGCTGGCCGAGCAGACCGAGCAGGACCGTCAGGCCGGGCAGGCCGAGCAGGCCGGGCAGGACCGTCAGGCCGAGCAGGCCGGGCAGGACCGTCAGGCCGAGCAGGCCGGGCAGGACCGTCAGGCCGAGCAGGCCGGGCAGGACCGTCAGGCCGAGCAGACCGAGCAGACCGAGCAGACCGAGCAGGCGACGTACGCCGGGCATGTCGGGCGGGCCGGGCATGTCCCCGGCCGCGCATCGCGCGGCGCCATTGAGGAGCCCTCCGACGAGCCCGCCAACGGGGCCCCCGAGGTGGGCCCCCGCGCCGGCCCTGAGGCTCACCCCACGGCCGACGAGAACCCCTTGCTCGCCTTCCACGTCCTCAGTCGGGTCGAACTGGCGACCACCCTCACCTTTCACGGCCGTCCGGAGCGTGCCGTCCCGCTGTGCGTGGAGGCTCTCGCCGTGTGCGAGGCGCACGGGGAGCAGTGGGTGCGCTCCTACGTCCTGGGCGCGCTCGCCACCGCCCGTTGGGCCCTGGGCGAGTACGAGGCCGCCGCCGAGAGCGCCCGGCGCTGCCTGCGGCTCCCGTACGTGGCCGGCGAGCCGCACGCCGTCGGCGGCACCCTGGAGATACTCGCCGTCGTCACCGCCGCCCGGGGCGACGCCGAGCGGGCGGCCGTACTGCGGGGCGCCGCGCAGCGCATCTGGTACGACCTCGGGCACGATCCCCTGGCCGGGCAGCGGCAGGCCCACGGACCGCCCGGTGACACCCCGTACGACGAAGCCCACCGGCGGGGTTACGAACTCTCCGTACGGGAAGCCCTCGCCTACGCACTCGGCGAGCCGCTCCGCCCCCGCCGCACCGCACCGCCGGTCCCCGACACCGGGCTCACCCGCCGCGAGTTCGAGGTGGCCGCGCTGATCGCGTCGGGCATGACCAACCGGCAGATCGCGGAACGGCTGGTCATCTCCCGGCGTACGGCCGAGGGGCATGCCGAGCGCATCCTCGCCAAGCTGGGATTCGCGGCCCGGAGCCAGGTGGCGGCCTGGTTCAGCGGCCTGCCCCGCTGACCGCGCCCATGAGTTCCACCGTCCGAGGTTATGGGGGGGTACAAGCTGGACCTCCCTCCGTCCGGCTCCGTGGCTACCGTGGAGGGATGGACCCTCGACCTGACAACCGCGACGACATCCGTGACTTCCTCGTCCGCCGCCGTGCCCAGCTCACCCCGGAGCAGGTCGGGCTGCCCGCCGGCGGCCGACGCCGGGTGCCGGGGCTGCGCCGCGAGGAGGTCGCGATTCTCGCCGGGGTGAGCACCGAGTGGTACACCCGCCTGGAGAAGGGTCACATCAGCGGCGTCTCCGAGGACGTCCTCGACGCGGTGGCCCGCACCCTGCAACTGGACGACGACGAACGCACCTACCTGTTCGACCTCGCCAGGGCCGCGCAGCCCAGCCCCGCGACCCGGCGCCGCCGCAAGGCCGTCGAGGTCCCGCCCCGAGTCCAGTGGCTGCTCGACTCCATGACCCTGTCCGCGGCCTACGTCACCAACGGCCGCCTGGACATGGTGGCCACCAACGCACTCGCCCGCGCCCTGTTCTCACCCATGTTCGCCAGCCACACCACGGACCGGCGCGGGCGGCCCAACTTCGCCCGGTTCTGGTTCCTCGACAAGGACTCCCGCGAGTTCGCGGACGACTGGAACAGCGCCGCCGACACCACCGCCGCGCTCCTGCGCGCCGAGGCCGGCCGCTACCCCGACGACAAGGCGCTGCGCGAACTCGTCGGAGAGCTGTCCACGGTCAGCGCCGAGTTCCGCACCCGGTGGGCCACCCACGACGTACGCATCCACCACAGCGGCGTCAAACATCTCCACCACCCCGACGCCGGCCCCCTGGAACTGACCTATCAGCCCCTGGACCTGCCCATCTCCGCCCGCGAGGCGCACTCCCTGGTCATCTACACCGCCGAGCCGGGTACCCCCCACGAAGACCGGCTCAAGCTCCTCGCCAGCTGGGCGGCCACCCCGGCCGGGCAGCAGGACACGGACACAGCCGACTCATCGGCCACGTCAGCCACCCGTGCACCGGGAAGGCCCGGATCGTAGCCACCCAGGAACCCCGCCCACGCCGGATCCCGCGACGACTACTCCCACCCCTCCCCCTCCCCCTCCCCCTCCGTCTCCGTGCGGAGCCGCAACTGCCGTACGTCGTCGGAGCCGAGGCCCCGGAACACCGCTTCGAGGATCGGTCCGCAGCGGACGTCGAGGGTGTCGCCGTCCGGCAATTCCCGGGCGAAGCGGACGAGTTGCCAGGCGGTGTGGGCCTCCATGTAGCACAGGTCGGTCAGATCGAGTGAGTAGCGCAGCGGGGAGGCGTCGTCGGTGCGGGTCACCTCGAGCGCGTCGAGGTGGGTCATCACCTGGAGCGGGTGGACCGTCCGCATGGCGGCCACCAGGTGGTCGGCGTACTGGTGACGGCTGTACCAGCACATCGCGGTGAGGCGCGGATCCACGAACAGCGGCTCCATGAAGGCCTCGTAGTCGAGCAGTTGGGCGTCACTGACCCCGGCGCGCTTCCCCCAGGCCATGTCGGCCCCGACCCGCAGCCCGGTCCGCCCTTCCATCCGAGCCCGCTCCAACTCGGCGGAGTAGAGCCGGAATTGGCGCTCCCTGGAGAAGCGTCCGTCGGGGACGTACACGGCGGTGTTGCGCACGATCTCCAACTGGCCGCTCCGCCGAGCCTCTTCGGCCTGGCCGGTGCCGGTGTCGAGGCGGGCGAGGGCGTCGTCGTCGCCGACGTCGGCCGGGTCGAGGACGACCATCACCTTCTCGCCGCGGGTCAGTCCGGTGCGGGTGTAGGCGGTCAGCACCTGCCAGTGCGCCTGGGCGTCGGGCACGTCGAGGCAGGCGTGGTCGCCGGGGCGCAGCGCCCCCACGGGGACGCCACGGGCGGTCGTGGGCGCGGACTCGTGGGGATGACCGTGCCGCGTGTGTTCCGTCATCGAGGGCGCCTTCCCGGGGGCTGGTGATCAATCCGATCAACTAACTCCCTGACGACGGGAGGGAAACGCCTGCGGGCGGGCGATCAGCCGCTGCCGCTTTCCGACCACCCTCCGGCCACAGCCATCGCGTGAAGCCTCTCCAGGCGTTCGCGCGTCTCCTCGTCCTTCGGGACCAGCGTCACCAGGCGGGTGCCCGACTCCGGGGCGAGCCAGAGGTCGGTGTGGTCGACGGTGAGCAGGCCGACGTACGGGTTGCGGAACTGCTTGGTCTTGCCGCGGGCGCTGACCACTTCGTACCGCTCCCAGATCGCGCAGAACTCCGGGGACTCCGTGCGCAGCCGCTTCAGCATCAACTTCCAGGCGGGGTCGCCGAGATGGGCGGCCTGCTGGACCCGCAGCTTGGCCGCCATCACGCGCATCGTCTCCTCGAGCAGGACGACCGACGACCGCCATTCCTCGTTCGTGTAGACGAGCAGCATGAGGTTGCGGTCCTCGGGCGGTACGGCGTCCAGGTTGCCCATGAGACGGCTGTAGGTGCGGTTGTACGCCTGGATGTCGTACCGGCTGTTCTGGATGCAGGCCGGGATGGGGTCGAGGGCGCGCAGCAGTTCACGCAGGGCGGGGGTGACCGTCGGGCAGACGGCCGCCGGGGTCGGGTCGACGGCTCCGGCCAGCTGGAAGAGGTGGGCGCGTTCGCTCGCGTCGAGGAGGAGGGTGCGGGCCAGGGCGTCGAGTACCTGTTCGGAGACCTGGATCGCGCGCGCCTGTTCGAGCCATGTGTACCAGGTGACGCCGACCGCGGAGAGCTGGGCGACCTCCTCGCGGCGCAGGCCCGGCGTACGGCGGCGCCTGCCGCGCGGCAGGCCGACCTGCTCCGGGGAGATGCGTTCGCGGCGGCTGCGCAGGAAGACGGCGAGCTCGTGGCGCCGGATCTCCGAGCCGCGCCCGCCTGCGCCGGACCGCAGCCGGGCAGCGCTTTCCCCGGCGGGGTCGACAGTGGTCGCGGTCGGGGGTTGCGTCGCGGTCGGGGGTTGCGTCGCGGTCGGAGGGTGCGTCACGGTCGTGGGACGGGTCGCGGTCGGGGGGTGCGTCGTGGTCACCTGTCCACTGTCCCTCCACGCCGACCCTGTTTCCAGGTAGTCCTGGTACCAGGATAAGGACACTCTGGTACCACCCTCGGGGGAGGCGAATGCTGGTCGCGTGACCAATACCAGCGCTTCACCCACCGTCGCCGCCATCCGCTCCCCCGCCGGGTCGCCCGTACTCGGCGGTCCGGGCCTGTTCACCGTGCTGCTCGGCGCGGCACTCCCCCTCATCGACTTCTTCATCGTCAACGTCGCCCTGCCCACCATCGGCCGGGATCTCTCGGCGAGCGAGGCCGTCCTCGAACTGGTGGTCGCCGGGTACGGGGTCTCGTACGCCGTCCTGCTCGTCCTCGGCGGGCGGCTCGGCGACCTCTTCGGCCGGCGTCGGCTCTTCCTGGCCGGCATGGCGGCCTTCGGCGTCACCTCGCTGGCCTGCGGTCTCGCGCCCACCGCCTGGACCCTGGTGGCCGCCCGGATCGCGCAGGGCGCGGCCTCGGCGGCGATGCTGCCGCAGGTGCTCGCCACGATCCAGTCGGCGACGGCGGGCCCCCGCCGCGCACGGGCCATGGGCCTGTACGGCGCGACGGCGGGCCTGTCGATGGTGGCGGGCCAGATCCTCGGCGGCGTACTCGTGGCCGCCGACATCGCGGGCACGGGCTGGCGCTCGGTGTTCCTGGTGAACGTGCCGGTGGTGCTGCTCGGCCTGTTCCTCGCCGCCCGGACGGTCCCGGAGACCCGCTCCGCGCACCCGGAACCGGTGGACGTCCCCGGCACGCTCCTCCTCGCGGTGTCCCTGATCACGCTGCTCGCCCCGCTCACCGAGGGCCGCGCGGCCGGCTGGCCCCTGTGGACCTGGCTGTCGCTGGCCGCCTTCCCGTTCGCCGCGGCGGCGTTCTACGCGGTGGAACGCGGCGCGGACCGCAAGGGCCGCACCCCTCTCGTACCGCCGACCCTCTTCGCCCTGCCCTCGCTGCGTCGGGGCCTGGTGATGATGGTGCCGTTCTCGATCGGCTTCAGCGGGTTCATGTTCGTGATCGCGGTGGCCCTGCAGCAGGGTGCGCGACTCGGGCCGGTGCAGGCGGGGCTGGCGCTGGCCCCGATGGCGGTGACGTTCTTCTGCGTCTCCCTCGCCGGGCCGCGCCTGGTGGCCAAGTACGGCACCCGGGTCGTCACGGTCGGTGGCGTGATCCAGGGAGTCGGGGTGGCCCTCATCGCCCTCACCGTGTGGCGTTCGTGGCCCGACCTGGGGTGGGTGGAGCTGCTGCCGGGAGCGGCGGTCGCGGGCGCCGGCCAGGCGCTTCAGCTGCCGGTCCTCTTCCGGGTCGTCCTCTCGGAGATCGAGCCGGCCCGGGCGGGTGTGGGCAGCGGGGTCATGGTCACCACTCAGCAGTCCGCTCTGGCGCTGGGGGTGGCGACGCTGGGCACGCTGTTTCTGTCCTTGGCGCCGGGGATGGGGATGCGGGGAGCGTTGGTGACGACGTTGGTGGTGCAGGTGGGTGGGGTTGTTCTGACGACGCTGCTGAGTCTGCGGTTGCCGCGGAGGATTGTCTGAGGGTTGGCCTCCGGCCGGGTGTGCTGTCGGGTGCGGGTGCCTTGTGGCTTGTCGCGCAGTTCCCCGCGCCCCTGGGGGAGCGCCCCTTCGGGGCTGCTCCCCCAGGCTCAACTCTTCACACGGCCGCCCCCTGTTGATGTTGCTGTTGCTGCACACTCCTAGCTGCACGCATCCATCAACTGGACGGCGGAGAGGTCATGTTGCAGATCAACGCGAGCAAAGTGAGCCGCTGGGACCAGCACGGACGCGAACACGTCGTCCACGTCCAACGCACCGGCGCACAGCGGGTCATGAACTGCGACACCTGCGGCTGGCGCAAGAAGGTGCAGTTCCTGCCGTGGCTGAAGGCAGAGGAACACCTCGCCGAGGAGCATCAGGCGACAGTGGACCCGAAAGCCGGCTGACCGGGCTCCCCCGCGCCCCTCAAGGGGCGCGGGGAACTGCGCGACCAGCCCCCACCGGACGCGCACCCGACAACGAACCCGCAGCAGCGCCTAGCAGCCGATGAGCCGCTGAGCCAGGTACCCCTCGATCTGGTCCAGCGACACGCGCTCCTGCTTCATCGTGTCCCGCTCGCGAACCGTGACCGCGTTGTCGTCCAGCGTGTCGAAGTCGACGGTCACGCAGAACGGCGTACCGATCTCGTCCTGGCGCCGGTAGCGGCGGCCGATCGCGCCCGCGTCGTCGAACTCGATGTTCCAGTTCTGGCGCAGGGCGGTCGCCAGGCCCTTGGCCTTCGGGGACAGCTCGGGGTTGCGGGACAGCGGCAGGACGGCGACCTTGACCGGCGCGAGGCGCGGGTCGAGACGCAGCACCGTGCGCTTCTCCATCTTGCCCTTGGCGTTGGGCGCCTCGTCCTCGAAGTAGGCGTCGAGGAGGAACGCCAGCATCGCGCGGCCGACACCGGCGGCGGGCTCGATGACGTACGGCGTGTAGCGCTCGCCGGCCTCCTGGTCGAAGTAGGAGAGGTCCTGGCCGGAGGCCTTGGCGTGGGCGGAGAGGTCGTAGTCCGTGCGGTTGGCGACGCCCTCCAGCTCACCCCACTCGTTGCCGCCGAACTGGAAGCGGTACTCGATGTCGGCGGTGCGCTTGGAGTAGTGCGAGAGCTTCTCGGCCGGGTGGTCGTACCAGCGCATGTTCTCCTCGCGGAGGCCGAGGCCGGTGTACCAGTTCCAGCGCTCCTGCATCCAGAACTCCTGCCACTTCTCGTCCTCGCCCGGCTTGACGAAGAACTCCATCTCCATCTGCTCGAACTCACGGGTGCGGAAGATGAAGTTGCCGGGCGTGATCTCGTTGCGGAACGACTTGCCCATCTGGGCGATGCCGAACGGCGGCTTGCGGCGCGAAGTGGTCTGCACCTGGGAGAAGTTGGTGAAGATGCCCTGGGCGGTCTCGGGGCGCAGGTAGGCGACCGAGCCGGAGTCCTGGGTCGGGCCGAGGTGCGTCGACAGCAGACCGGAGAACTGCTTGGGCTCGGTGAACTGGCCCTTGTTGCCGCAGTTGGGGCAGTTGATGTCGGCGAGGCCGTTGGCGGGCGTACGGCCGTGCTTGGCCTCGTACGCCTCCTCCAGGTGGTCGGCGCGGTAGCGCTTGTGACAGGAGGTGCACTCGGTGAGCGGGTCGGAGAAGGTCGCGACGTGGCCGGAGGCCACCCAGACCTCGGAGGCCAGGATCACGGACGAGTCGATGCCGACGACGTCCTCGCGCGACGTCACCATGTAGCGCCACCACTGGCGCTTGAGGTTCTCCTTGAGCTCGACACCCAGCGGCCCGTAGTCCCAGGCGGCGCGCTGGCCGCCGTAGATCTCACTGCACGGGAATACGAAGCCACGGCGCTTGCTCAGGCTGACGATGGTGTCGATCTTGTCGGCGGCCACGGTGCTCTCTTCATTACGACGATTACGACGACGGGCGATGAAGCGGACGCGTTCCGGACGGGCGGAAGCGATGCGCTTCAGAGCGAATGACTCAGGTTACCGGCGGGGCCCGCCCCCCAATCAAATCGGTTCCGGTAGTGGGGTCTGCAGTGGGGCCCGCACCTGCCCCAAAAGCCCGCTTGTTGACAATCGTTTCCAGAATCATTGAAAATGACTGTCATGAACGTACGACGACTCATATCGGGCACCGCGATCGCGGCGGCCACCGCGCTCGGGCTCGGCGCCCTGTCCGCCTGTTCCTCGGATTCGAGCGCCGCCGACGGGAACAGTGGCGGAAAGCTCGACGTCGTGGCGTCGTTCTATCCGATGCAGTACCTCGCGGAGCAGATAGGCGGCGGCCATGTCTCCGTCACCACGCTGACCGAGCCCGGCCAGGAGCCGCACGACCTCGAGATCAGCGCCAAGCAGACCGTCGACCTGCAGAAGGCCGACGCGGTCCTGTATCTCAAGGGCCTCCAGCCCGCCGTCGACGAGGCGGTGGCGCAGTCCGAGGCGAAGACGAAGATCGACGCGGCGACCCTCACCACCCTCGAGAAGCACGGCGACACCGCACACAGCCACGAGGGTGAGGAAGCGCACTCCGACGAGGAGGCCTCCGGCCTCGACCCGCACGTCTGGCTCGACCCGGTGAAGTACGCCGAGATCGCCGACGGTGTGAGCGCCGCCTTCCAGAAGGCCGATCCGGCCAACGCGGCGGAATACAAGAAGAACGCCGCGACGTTGACCGCGAAGCTGAACTCGCTCAACACCTCGTTCGAGGACGGCCTGAAGAACACCGCGACGAAGGTGTTCTTCACCAACCACGCGGCCTTCGGCTACCTTGCCGAGCGCTACGGCCTGACCCAGGAGGCCATCGCCGGTGTCGACCCGGAGAGCGAGCCGAGCGCCGCGCGGATGAAGGAGCTTCAGCAGGAGGCGAAGGCGGACGGAGTGACCACGGTCTTCTACGAGACACTGGTCTCCGACAAGACCGCGAAGACCCTCGCCGACGACGCGAACCTCCGCACGGACGTCCTCGACCCGCTCGAGGGCATCACGGAGAAGTCCCGGGGCACCGACTACATCGCGGTCATGCAGGCCAACCTCAAGGCGCTGCGGACGGCGCTGGGCGCCAAATAGCGCCAGAGACACAAGTGACACAGCAGTGACACAGCGGAGGTACCACGCATGAGCAGCGAGCCGGTCATTTCCCTGCGCGGCGTACGCGCCGAGCTGGGCGCACGCCCGGTCCTGCGGGGGATCGACCTCACCGTGGGCCGCGGTGAGGTCGTCGCGCTGCTCGGCGCGAACGGCTCGGGCAAGTCGACCGCGATCCGCACGGTCATCGGCCAAGTCCCGGTCAGCGCGGGCGAGATCGAGCTGTTCGGCGTACCCCGGCGCCGCTTCACGGACTGGCGGCGCGTGGGCTACGTACCGCAGCGGACGACCGCGGCCGGTGGGGTGCCGGCGACGATCACGGAGATCGTCGCGTCGGGCCGCCTCTCCCGCGCCCGCTTCGGCATGCTCCGCAAGGCCGACCACGAGGCCGTACGGCGGGCCATCGGCCTCGTGGGGCTCGCGGACCGCGCGAAGGACTCGGTGAACGCCCTGTCGGGCGGTCAGCACCAGCGCGTACTGATCGCCCGCGCCCTCGCCGCCGAACCCGAGCTGCTGATCATGGACGAGCCGATGGCGGGCGTCGACCTGGCGAGCCAGGAGGTGCTGGCGCGGACGCTGCGGGAGCAGGTCGCGGCCGGGGTGACGGTCCTGCTCGTGCTGCACGAACTCGGGCCGCTGGAGCCGCTGATCGACCGGGCCGTCGTCCTGCGCGACGGCTGCGTCCTGCACGACGGCCCGCCCCCGCGGGCGGTCGGACAGCACGCGCTGCCCGGCCACGACCACGTACACCCGCACGCGGCTCACGACGCCGAACCGATCCGGACGGGACTGCTGAGCTGATGGACTTCCTCGACTACGCCTTCATGCAGCGGGCCCTGCTGGCCGCCGTGCTCGTCGGCATCACGGCCCCCGCGATCGGTATCTACCTGGTCCAGCGCAGGCAGGCGCTGATGGGCGACGGTATCGGCCATGTCGCGATGACCGGCGTCGGCCTCGGCTTCCTGCTGAACACCTCGCCGGTGTGGATGGCGACGGGCGTCGCCGTCGTCGGCGCGGTGATGATGGAACTCATCCGCTGGTACGGCAGGACACGCGGCGACATCGCCCTCGCGATGCTCTTCTACGGCGGTATGGCCGGCGGCGTGATGTTCATCAACCTCGCGCCGACCGGCTCGAACGCCAACCTGACCTCGTATCTGTTCGGGTCGCTCTCGACGGTGAGCGAGTCGGACGTGACGGCGATCTGTCTGCTCGCGGCGTTCGTGGTGCTGGTCACCCTCGGTCTGCGCCGGCAGCTCTTCGCGGTCAGCCAGGACGAGGAGTTCGCCCGGGTGACCGGTCTGCCGGTCCGGGCACTCAACCTCCTCACGGCGGTCACGGCGGCGATCACGGTGACGGTCGCGATGCGCGTGGTGGGATTGCTGCTGGTCAGCGCCCTGATGGTGGTGCCGGTGGCGGCGGCCCAGCAGCTGAGCCGGAGCTTCGCGGCGACGTTCGCCATCGCGGTGGCGATCGGGGTGTCCGTGACGATCGGCGGGACGGTGACCTCGTACTACCAGGATGTGCCGCCCGGTGCGACGATCGTGCTGCTGACCATCGGCGCGTTCATCGCCCTGACCGCGCTGGCGACGCCGCTGGCCCGCCGCCGGGCGCGGGCCGCTGCCGCAGCGCAGAGTGCCGGGGACCCTGCGGAGTGTGTCATTCCGGCCAGCAGGGAAGCCGCCGACAACGCGGGCGTCTGACCCCGCGCTGTCCGGGCTGGCACAATGGCCCGGCAAGCGCAGACGTGAGGAGACAACGGTGACGACGGCCGGCCCGCCCGTCAAGGGACGATCCACCCGCCAGCGTGCCGCTGTGGCGGCGGCGCTGGACCAGGTCGACGAGTTCCGCAGTGCCCAGGAACTCCACGACATGCTCAAGCACAAGGGCGACTCGGTCGGCCTGACGACCGTCTACCGCACACTGCAGTCCCTGGCGGACGCCGGTGAGGTGGATGTCCTGCGGACGTCGGACGGGGAGTCGGTGTACCGGCGCTGCTCGACCGGTGACCATCACCATCATCTTGTCTGCCGGGTGTGCGGCAAGGCTGTGGAGGTGGAGGGGCCCGCGGTGGAGAAGTGGGCTGAGGGGATCGCATTGGAGCACGGGTTTGTGAACGTGGCTCATACGGTGGAGATTTTTGGGACCTGTGCGGAGTGCTCTGCGGTTGGGCAGGAGTAGGTTCCGTTCAGTGTTTTCTGCGGGTGCGTTGGGGCTTGTCGCGCAGTTCCCCGCGCCCCTATACAGCTCGCGTCCGATAGGTTCTCGCGGTGGGTCTTGTCGGGGAAACAGATGAGCGGCTGAGCACCGAGTCCCTTGGGACGCCTTTTCGGTGGTTGTGGGGGGCTTACGCCACCAGTCTCGCCGGGACCTGGTTGGCGTTCGACTCGTTTCCGTTGATCGCTGTTCTTGTGTTGCATGTGGGGCCCGCCCAGGTCTCGTTGCTGGCCGCTGCCGGGCTGGCTGTCGGGGCCGTGGTGGCCGTGCCGCTCGGGCCCTGGGTGGAGTTTCGGCGCAAGCGGCCGGTCATGGTCGCGATGGATCTCGTGCGGTGCGGGGTGCTGCTCAGCGTTCCCGCCGCGTACGCGTTCGGCGTGCTCACCTTCGCGCAGCTCGTGGTGGTGGCGATCGTGGTCGCCGCCGCCGACATCACCTTCACCGCGGCCAGCGGGTCGTATCTGAAGGCTCTGTTGCCGCCTTCTCAACTCCTCGTCGCCAATGGGCGGTTCGAGTCCACCATGTGGACGGCGAGTGTGCTCGGGCCGCCGCTCGGCGGGGCCGCCGTAGGACTGCTCGGGCCGGTGACCACGGTGGTCGCGAACGCGGTGAGCTTCCTGCTGTCGGCGGCCGGTATCCGGGCGATCGGAGGGCGGCCGGAGGAGGGCCGGCGGTCTCGCCCCGAAGGTGAGCGGCGGGCGCGGGTCCGGGCCGGGGATCTGGTCGGGGGGTGGCGGTTCATTCTGGTCGATCCGGTGCTGCGGCCCCTGTTCCTCAACACCGTGCTGGTCAGCGGGCTGATCATGGCGACGGCTCCGCTCGTCGCCGTCCTCATGCTCGGTCGGTTCGGGTTCGCGCCCTGGCAGTACGCCCTCGCCTTCGCCGTGCCCTGCACCGGCGGTCTCATCGGTTCGCGGCTGTCCCGGCCGCTGGTGGCGCGGTACGGGCAGCGCAGGATCATGCTCACCTTCGGGACGCTCCGGGTGTGCTGGCCGATCGGGATGGTGTTCCTGCACGGCGGTACGACGGGGCTCGTCCTCGTGATGGTCGTGCAGTTCGGGCTGATCCTGAGCATGGGGGTGTTCAACCCGGTGTACGCCACCTACCGGCTCCAGCACACCCCGGCGGACCGGGTCGCCCGTACGCTCTCCGCCTGGTCGGTGTCCAGCAAGCTGACCGTCGCGGCGCTGACCGCGCTGTGGGGGCTGCTGGCCGCGCTCACCACGCCCCTGACCGCTGTCGGGGCGGCGGGCGTCCTGATCCTCGCGACTCCGCTGCTGCTGCCCCGCAGCAGGGACTGAGGGCCCTTGACCGCGCAGAGGGATAACCCTCGACCTCTTATTTATTGCTGACATGGACGCCTCAAAGCTGCCACTCTTCCGGCAGCCATCCCCCACGTCTCGTGCACATCGCGCAGATCACGTACCTCACGCACATCGCGCACCCGCTCAGCTCACCCCGGGCAGCACACCCCCGTCCGCCCGGTTCTGTTTCCGGCCGTTGAAGGCGCGGCCGTCGCAGGAGGAGTCACGAGTGAGACGACAGTCCACCACCCCCCACAGATCCAGCACCCCCCTCGGATCCGGCCGCTCCCGCAAGGCCACCGCCACCGCCGCGGGCGCCCTGCTCGCCAGTGCGACCCTTCTGGCCGTCGGCGTCCAGACGGTCCCGGCCGCCGCCAAGCCCGCTCCCCCGGCCCCCAGCCCGCTGCGCGCGGGCGCCGTCCAGGTGAAGCTGACCCCGGCCCAGCGCACGGAGTTGATCAGGAGCGCGGCGCAGCGGACGACGCAGACCGCCGGGACCCTGGGTCTCGGCGCCAAGGAGAAACTGGTCGTCAAGGACGTCAGCAAGGACGCCGACGGCACCCTCCACACCCGCTACGAGCGGACGTACGCCGGTCTGCCCGTCCTCGGCGGCGACCTCGTCGTGCACACCCCGCCCGCCTCCAAGGCGTCGGGGACGGTGAGCAGCACGTTCAACACGCGGCGCGCGATCTCGGTCGCGTCCACGACCCCCACGTTCGCCAAGTCGGCGGCCGAGTCGAAGGCGCTCGGCGCGGCGAAGGCGCTGGACGCGGAGAAGGCCACCACCGACAAGGCCCCGCGCAAGGTGATCTGGGCCGGCAACGGTACGCCGAAGCTGGCCTGGGAAACGGTGGTCGGCGGTCTCCAGGACGACGGCACGCCGAGCCAGCTGCATGTCATCACGGACGCGCTGACCGGCGCGAAGCTGTACGAGTTCCAGGCCATCAAGACCGGTACGGGCAACAGCCAGTACAGCGGCACGGTGACCATCGGGACCACGCTGTCCGGTTCGACGTACCAGCTGAACGACACGACACGCGGCACCCACAAGACGTACAGCCTCAACAACGGCACGTCGGGCACCGGCACGCTGATGACGGACGCCGACGACACCTGGGGCACCGGGGCCGGGTCCAACACGCAGACCGCCGGGGTCGACGCGCACTACGGCGCCCAGGTGACGTGGGACTTCTACAAGAACACGTTCGGGCGCAGCGGCATCAAGAACGACGGGGTGGCCGCCTACTCGCGCGTGCACTACAGCACGGCGTACGTGAACGCCTTCTGGGACGACGACTGCTTCTGCATGACGTACGGCGACGGCTCGGGCAGCACGCACGCGCTGACCTCGCTGGACGTGGCCGGGCACGAGATGACGCACGGTGTCACCTCCAACACGGCCGGCCTCAACTACAGCGGTGAGTCAGGCGGGTTGAACGAGGCGACCTCCGACATCTTCGGCACGGGAGTCGAGTTCTACGCCAACAACGCCTCCGACGTCGGCGACTACCTCATCGGCGAGAAGATCGACATCAACGGCGACGGCACGCCGCTGCGTTACATGGACAAGCCGAGCAAGGACGGTGGCTCGGCGGACAGTTGGTACTCGGGCGTCGGCAACCTGGACGTGCACTACTCCTCGGGCCCGGCGAACCACATGTTCTACCTGCTGTCGGAAGGCAGCGGCACCAAGACCATCAACGGTGTGACGTACAACAGCCCGACCTCCGACGGTGTCGCCGTCGCCGGGATCGGCCGGGCCGCCGCGCTGCAGATCTGGTACAAGGCGCTGACGACGTACATGACGTCCAGCACCACGTACGCCCAGGCCCGCACGGCCGCGCTGAACGCAGCCGCGTCGCTCTACGGCACCAACTCGACCCAGTACGCCGGGGTCGGCAACGCCTTCGCGGGCATCAACGTCGGCGCCCACATCACGGTCCCGTCCAACGGCGTGACGGTCACCAACCCGGGCAGCCAGTCGTCGACGGTCGGTACGGCGGTGAGTCTGGCGATCACGGCGAGCAGCACCAACAGCGGCGCGCTGACCTACTCGGCGAGCGGTCTGCCGACGGGCCTGTCGATCAACAGCTCCACCGGCGCCATCACCGGCACCCCGACCACCGCGGGCACCTACAGCTCGACGGTCACGGCGACCGACAGCACGGGCGCCACCGGTACGGCGTCCTTCACCTGGACGGTCAGCGCGACCGGCGGCGGCTCCTGCACCTCGGCACAGCTGCTGGGCAACGCGGGCTTCGAGTCCGGCAACACCACCTGGACCGGCTCCAGCGGCGTCATCACCAACTCCAGCAGCCAGGCGGCCCGCACCGGCTCCTACAAGGCCTGGCTCGACGGCTACGGCTCCACCCACACCGACACGCTGTCCCAGTCGGTGACGATCCCAGCGGGCTGCACGGGCACGAAGCTCACGTTCTACATCCACATCGACACGGCCGAGACCTCCACCAGCACGCAGTACGACAAGCTGACGGTCACCGCCGGTTCGACCACTCTGGCCACCTACTCCAACCTGAACGCGGCAAGCGGCTACGTGGCCAAGTCGCTGAGCCTGTCGGCGTACGCCGGCACGACGGTCGCGCTGAAGTTCACGGGCGTCGAGGACTCCTCGCTCCAGACGAGCTTCGTGATCGACGACACGGCGGTCACGACCAGCTGATCACCGATACGTTCCCCCCACGGGCACGACAGCGGCACCCGGCGCCTTCCTCGGCGCCGGGTGCCGCTGGGGTTGTGCCTGCGCGCCGGGTATCCGCGTTCAGCCCTGCACGTTGCCCTTCATGTCCCGCTGCATTTCCAGGAGTTGCTCATTCGGGACCGCCCCGCCGAACCGGCGGTCGCGGGAGGCGAATTCGACGCAGGCGCGCCACAGGTCGCGGCGGTCGAAGTCCGGCCAGAGTACGTCCTGGAACACCATCTCCGCGTAACTCGACTGCCAGATCAGGTAGTTGGACGTGCGCTGTTCTCCGCTGGGGCGAAGGAAAAGATCGACGTCCGGCATGTCCGGGTAGTAGAGGTACTTCTGAATGGTCTTCTCGGAGACCTTGGCGGGGTCGAGCTTTCCGGCGGCGACATCCTGCGCCATCGCCTTGGCTGCGTCGGCGAGTTCGGCGCGACCGCCGTAATTGACGCAGAAGTAGAGCGTCATGGCGTCGTTCTTCTTGGTCTGCTCCTGAGCGACCTGGAGTTCCTGTACGACGGACTTCCACATCTTGGGCATGCGCCCGACCCACCGAATGCGGATACCGAGTTCGTCCATCTCGTCGCGCCGGCGCCGGATGACGTCACGGTTGAAGTTCATGAGGAAGCGGACCTCTTCCGGGGACCGCTTCCAGTTCTCCGTGGAGAAGGCGTAGAGGGAGAGATTCTTGACGCCGAGTTCCAGGCACCCCTTGAGGACGTCGAGGACGACACCCTCGCCGACCTTGTGACCTTCCGTACGCGGCAGCCCGCGCTCCTTGGCCCACCGCCCGTTGCCGTCCATGACACACGCCACATGGTTCGGTACGAGCTCGCCGGGGAGCTTCGGCGCGGTGGCGCCGGAGGGGTGCGGTTCCGGCGTCTTGTACTCGCGGCGCTGGCGCCCCAGGATCCCGCGTACGGCCATGAGTCTCTCGTCTCTCTGCTTACTTACGGAGCTTGCTGCTACCTACTACTACTGCTGCTGCTGTTCTTGTTTTGCTGCTCTTGTTTGTTGCTCTCTACTTCTCGACGTAGCGCAGGGAGCGCAGGCCGCGCTCCAGGTGCCAGTGCAGGTACGCGGACACCAGTCCGCTCCCCTCCCTTACGTGACGCGGCTCACACGCGTCCGCCGTCGCCCAGTCGCCCGTCAGTAGCGCGCCGAGCAGTTCGAGGGCCTGGGGAGAGGGTACGACGCTCCCGGCCACCCGGCAGTCGGCGCAGACGGAGCCTCCGGCGGCCACCGAGAAGAAGCGGTTCGGCCCGGCCATGCCGCACCGCGCGCAGTCGCTGAAGGTGGGCGCGTAGCCGTTGACGGCGAGGCTGCGCAGGAGGAACGCGTCGAGGATGAGGTGGGGCTCGTGCTCGGCGCGGGCGAGGGTGCGCAGGGCGCCGACGAGCAGCAGGTACTGCTGGACGGCGGGCTCGCCCTCGTGGTCGGTGAAGCGTTCCGCCGTCTCCAGCATGGCCGTCCCGGCGGTGTACCGGGCGTAGTCGCTGACGATCCCGCCACCGTACGGAGCGATGCTCTCGCTCTGCGTGCAGAGGGGGAGACCGCGGCCGACCAGGTCGCTCCCCCGCGAGAAGAACTGCACGTCGACGTGGGAGAACGGTTCGAGCCGGGCCCCGAACTTCGACTTGGTCCGCCGCACCCCTCGGGCCACGGCCCGTACCCGCCCGTGACCGCGCGTGAGCAGCGTGATGATCCGGTCGGCCTCACCCAGCTTCTGGGTACGCAGCACGACACCGTCGTCACGGAACAGGCTCATGGGGTCATTGTCGCGTACGGAACGGCAGCCTCGGACGGGGCCGTACTTCTTACCAGTGAACGAGGCGGCTTCAGCTGGTGCTGGACCCCGACGACCAGTAAGACTTTCGGTATGAGCCTTGAACGCGTCACCATCACCATCCCCAGCGAGACACTCGAAGCCGTCAGATCTGCCGCAGAACGCGACGGGCTGAGCGTTTCCGCCTGGCTGTCGCGCGCGGCAGAACGCGCGGCGAAGATCGAGGCTGGTCTCGCCGCAGCGGAGGAGGCCATGGCTCACGTTCCTCCGCCGACCCCGGAGCAGCAGGCGTGGGTGGACGACTTCATGGAGCGTGTCACCCACCCGGTCTCACCGGGCGAGCAGTCACGAGGTGTCGCGTGAGCATCCTGAAGTCCGTGGTGTACGACGCCGGAGCCCTGATCGCCGCCGAACGAAACGACCCCACCTTCTGGCGAGCCCATCGCTCGTACCTCATCGCTGGAGGCGTGCCGTTGGCGCCCGCACCGGTCGTGGCCCAGGTGTGGCGGGACGGCGCCCGCCAGGCCCAGGTCGCCCGCGTCCTCAATGGATGCGATGTCCAGGACCTGAATCACGCTCTGGCCCGGAGGGTTGGAGAACTGCTTGGGCGGGCCGGCACGTCGGACCCGGTCGACGGTGCCGTCGCCGTACTGGCCGCAGACACGTCCGCCTTGATCGTCACCTCGGACCCCAGGGACATTCAGCACCTCCTGGACCACCTGGGTCGGGCAGGCAAGGGTGCCGAGGTCAACTCGTTGAACTGATCCCACCCCGTCAAGCCTCCTCAAGGAACCTCACCGCGGCTGCGCGCGTTCGCGTACGCCGTCGCCGCGCTGAGGCGTTCCGCCGGGGTGGCGGGGCGGAGGGCCTCCGGGGCCGCGTCCCACTCCCGGCCGCCGCCGTACGATCTGAGCTGGACGTAGCACCCCTCGTGCCCCATGACGATGCCGACCTTTCCGGTGCGCGCGTCCATGACGTACGTCCCCACGTCCGGCCGCCCCGCCCTTCCCGACCTCGCGGGCCTCACGTCGTTCATCGCAGCGCCGCCGCGATCCGGGCCGCCGTCTCGACGTTGCAGCGCCCCAATTCGATGAGCGGACACGGCGCCTCCCGGGCGACACTCGCCGCGTCCAATCGAAGCGACGGCAAGGTAATCCCGGCGTTTTTCAACGCCGTCCGCAATTCCTTCACAATTTCCTCCGCCTCTTCGACGCAGCCCGCCGAGTGTGCCGTCTGTCGTGCAGTCACCGTGCTCCCCTGACTTATCGAGTTTCACTCTTCGCACTTCCACGATGACGCGTTGTGCCTACACTCGGAAGGCTCTGGGCGCAGCAACGGTGGTGCAGTCGAAGGGGGTTCGGTCCGGTTATGGCCAATGGTTCACAGCGACAGGCGGCTTGGGAGTTCTTCGGCGCGGAGTTGAAACGGCGGAGGGAGGAAGCGGGGTTAACTCAGGTCGAGTTGGGGGCGATGGTCTTCGTCTCCGGGGGCTACATCGGACAGTTCGAGCAGGCGATTCGGAAGCCGCAGTTGGATGTGGCCATGCGGCTGGACGACGTCCTGCAAACCGACGGTATTTTCGAGCGCACGTGGCGCAAGCTCATCGACGACAAGCGATACGCGGATTACTTCGCGAAGGCGGCCGAACTTGAGTCGCTGGCGACGAAGATCTGTGAGTTCGCGCCCGCGCTGGTGCCAGGGCTGTTGCAGACGGCGGCGTACGCACGCGCGGTGACGATCGCGATGAACCCCCTCGCGGCGGACGAGTACATCGAGGAGAAGGTGTCCGGCCGACTGGACCGCGCGAAGATCCTCAAGGACGCTACACGGCCCGAGTATTGGGCGGTCCTGCACGAGAACTCGCTGCGGATTCCGGTCGGCGGCCACGCCGTGATGGCCGAGCAGTTGGAGCACATCGCAGGGCTCATGCGCGAGCGAAAGATCCTGGTCCAGGTGCTGCCGTACGCAGCCGGTGCCTACGCCCTCAACGGCATGGTGACGCTGATGGAGTTCGACGACGCGCCCCCAACCGCCTATACAGAAGCCGTGTATTCGGGCAACCTGCTGGACGATCCGGCTGTGGTGAAGCGCGCGCAGGCGTCATACGATCTGATCAGGGCCGCCGCGCTGTCGCCGGAGGCGTCCCTGGCCCTGATCGAATCGGCGGCGGAGGATCACAGACGATGCGCGAGTACGAGTTGAGCAACGCACGCTGGCGCACAAGCACTTACAGCGACGGCAACGGCGGCAGCTGCGTCGAAGTAGCCGACGGAGTCCCCGGCATCGTGCCCGTTCGGGACAGCAAGGCCTCGGACGGGCCTGTGCTGCTCCTCGGGGCCACCGCCTGGGCGGAGTTCGTCGGCTCCGTCATCTGACAGCAGCGGGCCGGGACCGACGTCGGTCCCGGCCCGCTGTCAGACAGTCATCCGGTCAGGGAGTGAGCTGCCAGCGCTGGATGTAGCCGACGTCGATCGACGCCCTGTCCTGCACGCGCAGCTTCCACGTGCCGTTGATGGGCTGGGCCGACGCGTTGATCGTGAACGTCTGGTCGACGTTGTCGGCGGAGCCGCCGGTGCGGTTGAGGAGTGAGTAGACGGTGCCGTTGGGGCCGACCAGGTCGACGGTCAGGTCACCGCGGTAGGTGTGGACGATGTTGACGTAGACCGAGGTCGTGGCGGACGCGTTGCCGTCGCGGCCCTCGATGGTGATCGGGGACTCCACGGCCGCACCGTTGTCGGGGATGTCGACCCGGGTCGTGGTGGCGTAGATGTACGCGATCCGCCAGGTGAAGGTGTCCGTGACGGACGCCCCCGTGCTGTCGGTGACCGTGACGGCGACATCGCCGGCGCCGACGGTGGTCGGCGTTCCGGAGATCAGGCCGCTCGGGCTGATGGTCAGGCCGTCGGGCAGGCCGGTGGCCTCGTACGTGAGCTCCGAACCGGAGTTGGTGGTGTACGCGTCCACCTGGAGGCTGACCGCCTGGCCGACGCCGCTGGTCTGGTCGGCGATCGGGGCGACGTTGACGCCGAGCGCTATCCGGCTGCCGACGTTGATGGCGGCCCAGGCGTCGGCGACGGCGAGGTAGGTGGGGCTGTAGGCGCCGAACAGGTCACCCGCGGCCTGGAGGGTGGCGGTGCGGGCGCCCGCGTAGTTGGTCGACGAGGTCATGTACGTCGTCAGCGCCCGGTACCAGATGGCCGCTGCGTTGTCGATGCCGATGCCGGTGACGGCCTGGCCGTCGGAGGTCGGGCTGTCGTAGGCGACGCCGTTGACGGTCTTGGCGCCGCTGCCCTCGGAGAGCAGGTAGAAGAAGTGGTTCGCCGGGCCCGAGGAGTAGTGGACGTCGATGCCGCCCAGCGTGGAACTCCAACTGTCGCGCGAGGCACCGTCCTTGGACGGCTTGTCCATGTAACGCAGCGGAGTGCCGTTGCCGTTGATGTCGATCTTCTCGCCGACGAGGTAGTCACCGGGGTCGGCGGCGAGGTTCGAGTGGAACTCGACGGCCGCGGCGAAGATGTCGGAGGTCGCCTCGTTGAGCCCGCCGGACTCGCCCGAGTAGGTCAGGTTGGCGGTGGCGGCGGTGACGCCGTGGCTCATCTCGTGGGCGGCCACGTCGAGGGAGGTCAGCGGATGCGTGTTGCCCGAGCCGTCGCCGTAGGTCATGCAGAAGCAGCTGTCCTGCCAGAAGGCGTTGACGTAGTTGCTCCCGTAGTGGGCCCGGCTGTACGCGGCGACACCGTCGTTGCGGATTCCGTTGCGGCCGTAAACGTCCTTGTAGTAGTCCCAGGTGGCCGCGGCACCGAAGGCCACGTCGACACCGGCGGTCTGGCGGTTGGACGGCAGGCCGTTGCCCCAGACATCGTTGTCGTCCGTAAAGAGCGTGCCGGTGCCCGAGGAGCCCTGGTTCAGGTCGTACGTCTTGTGGCCGGCCCGGGCGCCGTCGGTGAGCTGGTACGTCGATCCGGAGAGGGTGGTGCCGAGGGGAACCGTGCCGACGTACTGGCCGGTGCCCTCGCCGGTGTGCACCTTCTCGGCGGCGAGGATCTGCTTGCCCGTGCTCGCGTCGGTGACCACCTGGAGCTCGCTGGGCGTGCCGTCGGGCTGGACGCCCTCGACCACCGTCTCCCAGGCCAGGACGGGCTTGGCGGCGCCGGCCCAGACGACGAGGCGCGGCGCGTGTTCGGTCTCGGTGCCGGTGACGTCGGCGCCCTTAGCTGCCGCGAGCGCCTTGCCGTTGGCGTTGGCCGCGGAGAGCTTTGGGGTGAGGGACGGCAGCGCGAGGGTCGCGCCACTCGCCTTGGAGACCGTGGTGCGGTTGCTCTTGAGGTGGACGACCATGTCGCCGCCGAGGACGGGCAGTCCGGCGTAGGTGCGTTCGTAGCGGGTGTGGGTGGTGCCGTCCGCGTCCTGGACGACGTCCTTGACGACGAGCTTCTCCCGCGCGCCGAGCGCGAGTTGACGGGCCGTGGTGTCGGCCACGGTCTGCGCACTCTTGATCAGTGAGGCGCGGCGGGTCGCCGACAGGGGCACCGAGGCGGCTCCCGCGCGAGGCTCGGCGGTGATCCTGGCCGGGCCCGGGTCTGCCGGGGCCGCGCTCGCGGTGCCGTTGGGGGCTCCGAGGGCGAGCAGGGTCCCGATGGTCGTCAGCGCGAGGGCGGTGGCGCCTCTGCGCCGGAGGGTGGGGTTGTGTCGCCGGGGCAACGGGTTCTCCTTCTGTGCGACGGCCGGCCCCTGGTGGGGACCGACGAGGGGGCGGACCGACGGGATGGGGCCGGTCCGGAGCGCTGCACGGCAGGCGGGTGCGAGGAGGTGGGGGGTGAGTGGGGGTGAGTGGGGGTGTGTGCCCCGCATGGTGCGGGTGTGAAGGAATGGTGAACTTGAGCAGCAGAGTGGCACTGCGTGCCTTGCTTTGTCATGCGAATGCCAAAACTACGGCTTGAATTGACCATGCCCGAGCGAAGATCCGTCCTGCTGGGAGCACTTTTCAGCCGCCGCCTTGCCAACTGAGGCCCGCGGCCGCGCAGTTCCGGAGCTTCCAAAAGCAGAGACGGCGCGGTTAGGCTCCCCCGGCGCGCCGCATCTGGCGCGAACGCGTGGGGTGGGGGCATCCAGGGTGGGGGACATGACCAACGACATCGACGTACCCAGATCGGCCGAGCCGACTGAACCGGCCGGTACAGCTGAACCGGCCAAATCCGCGAAGGGCATGAGCGAGGGCGCGCAGGTCGTATCGGCGCTGATAGTGGTCGCATGCCTCGCGGTGGGTTTCTGGGTGATCGCGAAGAACCAGCCCGATCCCAAGGACAGCCCACCCGCCTCGTGTTCACGCTCGGACGACGACGTGCCCCTGTCCAAGCCCGTCTCCGGTGTACAGCTGTGCGAGGCGCTGAACCGCCCGGACCTGCCGACGCTCCTCGGCACGCCCGACGACCGTGCGTTGGGCGCCTACAGCCACGAAGCCACGTCCAGCGACAAGCTCGACGTCATGTCGACCGACCCTGAGGCCACCGTCCAACTCGAAGGCTACTCGTTGAAGCTCACGGAGGCAGAGGACATCTCGGTCGCCGACATAACCGACTCCGAGTTCCTGTCCGTGTCGGGAGAGCGGAAAACGGTCCTGGGCCACTCGGCGTTCCTCTACTCGGGCCGGACCCTCGGTTTCGTCTTCAAGGACGGAAAGAGCTCCACCGGCCCCGGCGGTATCTCCCGCAACCTCCTGGTCGCCAAGGACCCCGAGGACGGCGGCGGTACGTACGAGATCTCCATCTGGCGCCAGGACGATCTGCGCCCCGACGACGCAGCGCTTCTCCGCGTCGCCGAGCAGGTACTGCCGACTGTCCCGGGGTGGCCGACGGGCTGAGTCCAGAGGGCCGAGTTCAGGGAGCGCCGCCCGTCAGCAGGGCCCTCGCCACCTTCCGGAAAGAGGCGAGGAGGCGGCTGCGGTCGTCCGCCCGGGTGGCGAGTACGACATGGCTCGGGTCGATGCCGTCCAGGGGGACCGTGGTGAGGTCGGGGCGCATCCGGTCCAACCCGAGCCCGCCGGGGACGATGGCCACCGCCTGCCCGGCGGCGATGAGCTCGAACTTGTCCTCCAGCGCCCCGACGAACGGCCCCTCCGGTGCCCGGCTGCCGTCCGGACGCGGATCGATACGCCAGAAGGCGTTCCAGGCCGCGTCGTCCCGCACCCTGGGCAACGGCTCGTCGGCGATGTCGTCGAGGGTGACGGACTCCTTGCCGACGAGACGGTGATCGAGGGGGACGACCAGGACCCGGGGTTCCTCGTAGAGGACGGTCACCTCCAACTCGGCGGCGGTGAGCGGGAGTCGGGCGATCACAGCGTCGACCCTGTGGTCCAGCAGCGCGGTGCGGGGTTCGTTCCAGTCCAGGTGCAGGGCTCGTACGTCGGCGTCCGGATGCCGGCGCCGCAGCTCCCGTACGGCCGGAGTGACGATCAGGTTCGACGTGTAGCCGACGACGAGACGGCTGGGCTCAGCGGCGGCGCGGGCCTGGGACGCAGCCCGGGCCGCCGTACGCAGCAGCGCCCTGGCGTGCGGCAGGAAGACTTCACCCGCCTCCGTGAGACGACTCCCCTGCGGGGTGCGGTCCAGCAGACAGGCACCCAACTCCTGCTCCAGACGCCGTATTTGACGGCTCAGCGACGGCTGGGCGATACGCAGAATCTCGGCGGCACGGCCGAAGTGCAGTTGCTCGGCGACCACCGTGAAGTACCGCACCAGCCGCAGATCGAGATCGGGGCTCTGGCTCATATCTCCATAGTAATCAGGCAGTTGAGGGAGCTGACCCCGCACAGACGTCCTGAGCTGCTGTGATGCCTGATACGCATTGCTCGTTCCGGAACAGGTCTTGGACGCCGACCGGGCCCCGCACGCACGCTGGAAGCACACCGGCCGACATCAACGGTTGTCAACAGGCCGACTTCTCAGGGGAGTTCAACATGCGTGTGTTCGTCACCGGGGCGAGCGGGTTCGTCGGGTCCGCCGTCGTAAGGGAGTTGCTGGGCGCGGGTCACGAGGTGGTCGGGATGGTCCGCTCGGACGAGGCCGCCGTCTCGCTGAAGGAGACCGGCGCAGAGGTCCACCGGGGCAACCTGGACGACCTCGACAGTCTGCGGGCGGGAGCGGCGGCCTCGGAGGCCGTGATCCACACCGCGTACGTCCACGACTTCCGCGACCTCGAGGAGGCCGCCCGGACCGACCTGCGGGCCGTGGAGACACTGGGCGAGGTGCTGGTGGGCTCCGACCGCCCTCTCCTCATGTGCTCCGGCACCGCCTTCTCCCCCGGCGAGGTGGCGACCGAGGACAACCCGGGCAACGGCAAGGGGGCCAATATGTCCCGGCTCGCCTCCGAGACCGCGGTGATGCGGCTCGCGGAGCGCGGGGTGCGGGCGTCGGCGGTGCGGCTGCCGCCGTCGGTGCACGGTGAGGGGGACCACGGTTTCGTACCTCGCCTCATCGACATCGCGCGCGCCAAGGGTGTCTCGGCGTACCCGGGGGACGGTGCCAACCGCTGGGCGGCCACCCACCGCTTCGATGTCGCCCGGCTGTTCCGGCTGGCGCTGGAGTCGGATCCGGCGCCTGCGGGTGTTCGGCTGCACGCGGTCGACGAGGAGGGGGTTTCGGCGCGGGAGATCGCCGAGGCCATCGGGCGGGGGCTTGGGGTGCCGGTGGTTTCGGTGCGGGGTGAGGATGTGAACGACCACTTCGGGTGGCTGGGGAACTTCTTCGCTCTTGATGTTCCGGCGTCCAGTGCGGTGACGAGGGAGCGGTTCGGGTGGGAGCCCAGGGAGGCGGGCCTGCTGGCGGATCTTGAGGCCGGGCACTACTTCGGCGCGCCGTAGTTTTTCCTCGCCCCCGCCGCCCCTACCCGTCCCATCCGTCTCGGGGGCGCTGCCCCCGAACCCCCGCTCCTCAAACGCCGGAGGGGCTGGATGGTGCCGGCCGGGGCTTGATCTTTCAGCCCGTCCGGCGTTTG